>JBKPSO010000073.1:0-17233 GCA_046735055.1 Actinomycetota bacterium | reverse complement strand
GGCTCGCGCTCGCCCCGCAGCACCGCGAGGTCGACCTCGACGCTGCGGATCCCGCGTAACTCCGCCAGCGTCACCGCCTGCGGCCGGAACCGCTGTGCGGCCAGTACTCCGCGGCAGGCGGCCATCGCAGCGTCGACCCGGATCCGCTCCAGGTAGCGCGCGAGCTGCTCCACCGCCTCGATCCCGGCGATCCGCTTGATCTCGACCGCGACCCAGCCGTCCTCGGCGTCGCGGCACATCAGGTCGACGGGGCCGATGTCGGTCGGCCACTCGCGGCGGACGAGCCGGAGCTGCTCGCCGAGCGCTTGCGGCCGCTCGGCGAGCAGCTCCTGCAGGTCGCGCTCGACCCCGTCCTTCTCGAGCCCGGCCGCCTCGCCCATCTCGTGGGAGACGTCGCTCAGCACCTCGACGAGCTCGATCTCCAGGCGGTCCTCGTGCTTCCCTGGGCGCTTGCGGACGACGATGCGGCCCTCGCTTTCCTCGACCACCGTCGGCGGCGTCATCCAGTTCAGGGGCTTGACCTTGTAGCCGTCGCGGTCGGACCAGACCATCACGGTCCCGTCGGCCTTGATCATCAGGAGCCGAGTCGCCTCGGGCAGATACGCCTTGAGGCGTCCGCTGTAGGTGACCTCGCAACGAGCAACGATCAGACGCACGCGGCCGGAGGCTACTCCGCGGTTCGGACATGGCCAAAAGCGACGCAGTCTGCGACCGCCTCCTAGCGGTTCACGGCCGTTCTGCGAGCCTAGGCCGGCGTCGGCCGAACGGCCGCATCCGCCGCGTCATCCGACGGACTCGAGGTGAAGACGCGCGAGCTCTGTGCGCGAGCTGATGCCGAGCTTCCGAAAGATGTTGCGGAGGTGGGCGGCGATCGTGCGCGGGCTGAGGAAGAGCTGCGCTGCGACCTCGCGGTTGCTGAGCCCTTGCGCGACGAAGTGTGCGATCTGCAGCTCTTGCTCGGTCAGCTGGTCCCGGGTGTCGGCGACGCGACGACGCGCCGTCTGGCCGCTCGCGCGCAGCTCGACGCGTGCCCGTTCCGCCCACAGTTCGGCCCCGAGTACCTCGAATCCGTCGAGAGCCGCCCGAAGGTGCTCGCGTGCCAGCCGCGGTCGTCGTGCTCGGCGGAGGAACTCGCCGAAGGCGAGCCCGGTGCGTGCACGTTCGAAGGGGCGCGCCGCCTTGGCGTGCATGTCGAGCGCGGCCTCGAAGAGGCGTTCGGACTCCTCGTCGTCGTCGGCGAGGAGGGCGCGGCCGTGTAAGGCCACTGCGCGTGCCCAGGCGGCGCCGGCGAATTCCGCCCAGGACTCGTGGTAGGCAAGCCAGTCGTGCGCGGTGGCGACCTCGCCCGCACGCACGGCTGCCTCGATCTGATCGAGCCCGGCCATGGACAACACGGCGGGTGTGGTGGAGATCTCGCGTGCTCGCAGAAATGCTTCTTCCGTGCGCCCGAGCTCGAGCTCGAGCAACGCCAGCGCCCAGTTGGCGAGTGACGCGACGACCGTTAAGCGGCGAGCGGAGGCGAGCTCGTGCCCCTGGGCCGCGAGCGATCGGCAGTCGTCTTCCTGCCCGCGATGGGCCGCGATCAGAGCGAGCAGCACGAGCTGATACGCGACCAGGTCGTGCTGGCCGATCTCGCGTGCAAGCCGGAGGCCTTCCCGCGCGTTCGCGGAGGCCGCAGGCCAGCTGCCTGCCCACATCTCCGCGTGCACCAGGCGCGGAAGTATCGGCGTCAGGAGCCCGAGCGCGCCCTCGGCACGCATCTGGGCGGCCGCCAACTGCGCGCTCCGGCGTGCGGCCTCGTCGTCGCCGAGGTAGAACGCGGCCCGTCCGCCGAAGAGGAGCGCAACCCGCCGCGCGTCAAGAGCATCGCTCTCCAGCTCGGCCTCGAACGACAGCGCCGAGCGCAGGCTCGCGGCCGCACGGGGCAGGTCTCCCGCGTAGTGCGCGCCGAGCCCGACGAGGAGCTCGACGAGCGCGCGGGCAAACGGGGTGTCCTCCACGTCGACCTCGCGGGCCAGCTCCGCGATCGTGACGGCCGCCGCGACGTCGTCGGCGTAGAAGGCGGCGACGCTGGCGAGGTTGAGCAGCTGGAGGGCGCGCTCACCGTCGACCGATGCCACGGCCGCCGCGGAGCGAATGAGCAACCGGCACGCCTCCGCCGGCACCCCTCCGGTCAGCTCGACGAGACCGAGGTAGCGATCGATGTCCGCACGTTGCAGCGGCTCCGAAGCGAGGGGGCGTGCCCGCTCCAGCAGCATGCGTGTGCGCTCGAGCCGCCCGCCGAACCAGGCGTTTTCGGCGGCAGCGGTGAGCAGCCGCGCGCGCTCGCTTTCGTCCGGTGTGAGCGCGGCGGCGCGCTCGTACGCCAGCGAGGCGGCGACGAAGCCGCTTCGCCGCCGCGCGCGCACGGCCGCCTGCTCGAGCTCTTCCACCACCGCAGGGTCGGGGCCGACGCTCGCCGCCGCCCGGTGCCAGGCGCGTCGATCCGCCTCCGCGTCGCCTTGGAGCACGCTCGCCAGTGCGCGATGCGCGGCCTGGCGCTTGGAAAGCGGCGCCCCCTGGTAGACGGCGGACCGCACGAGCGGGTGCCGCAGCTCGAGCGCCGTCCCCCGAACGGTCGCCAACCCCGCCTCCTCGGCCGCATCGAGCGCCTCCGCCCTGACGTCCAGGCGCGCTGCTGCACGCAGCACGGTCGAGAGCTCGCCCGTGTCGTCCGCGGCAGCGACCAGCAGCAGCGCCTGCGTCTCCTCCGGGAGCTCACGCACCCGCGCCAGGAAGGCGCGCTCGAGCCGGGCGCTCACGGGCAACGGCGTGAGGAGCGGCTCGCCACCTGCGAGCTGCCCCTCGCTCAGCGTCGAGGGCAGCTCGAGCAAGGCGAGCGGGTGCCCGTCGGTCGCCTCGACCAGCCGCGCGCGAGTCTCGGGCGAGAGCGCGATGCCGGCGTGACGATCGAGCAGCGCGGCAGCTGCATCCGCATCGAGCCCGGCGAGCCGTAGCTCGGCCAGCTCGGGTGCATCGAACTCTCGAACTTCTCCTTCCCGGGCGGCGAACAGCAGCACGATCCCCTCGGCCTCGAGCCGCCGTGCCACGAACACGAGCGCGTCCGCAGAGGCGTCGTCCAGCCAGTGCGCGTCGTCGACGAGGCACAGCAGCGGCCGCTGTTCCGCCGCCTCCGCCAGGAGGCTCAGGACGGCCAGGGAAACGAGAAAGCGATCGTCTCCTCGAGCCGCCGCCAAGCCCAGCGCTCCCCGGAGGGCATCCGCCTGAGGCCTCGGCACCTTCTGGAGGTGACGCAGGACCGGGCGCAGGAGCTGGTGCAAGGCCGCGAATGGGAGCGCCGACTCCGACTCGACTCCGACGCAGGCGAGGACCTGCATCCCCGGGGCCCGCTCGCGCGCGTCCTCGAGCAACGCCGACTTCCCGACCCCTGCCTCACCGCGGATGACGAGGACGCCGCTTCGCGACTCGCGCGCACCCTCGAGGAGCCCGCCGATGATCGAGCGCTCCGCATCCCTGCCGTACAGCAACACCTCGATCGTAGACCTCCCCCACCGCTCGGGGCGGCCATTTGGCCGATGCGATGGCGCATCGACGCGCGTCACCGTAAAGACACGTTGACACGAATCCCAAACGACAGCGCAGGAGGACGCATGGAGACGAGCGGCAACCCGCTGATCACGTCCGCACCACGAAGCGGAGGCGACGTGCTGAATACACCCGATCCCCGGCGCTGGTGGTCGCTTGCGCTCCTCTGCGGCGCCTTCTTCATGGTGATCCTCGACGGCACGATCGTGCTCGTGGCGCTGCCCTCGATCGGCGCCGACCTGGGCTTCTCGGAGCAGGGCCTGCAGTGGGTGCTGAGCGCCTACGCGCTCGCCTTCGGCGGCCTGCTCTTGCTGGGAGGCCGGGCGGCCGACCTGCTCGGGCGCCGGCGCCTCTTCATGACCGGTGTCCTCTTCTTCACGGCCGCGTCGCTCATGTGCGGGCTCGCCTGGTCGCCGGCGGCGCTCCTTGCGGCCCGCGTCGTCCAGGGCGTCGGCGCCGCGATCATGACCCCGACCGC
Organism: Actinomycetota bacterium; assembly: GCA_046735055.1. Taxonomy (GTDB): domain Bacteria; phylum Actinomycetota; class Thermoleophilia; order Gaiellales; family Gaiellaceae; genus DATBLE01. The sequence continues at coordinate 13,170 of JBKPSO010000073.1, read as the reverse complement.
GCTCTCGATCATCTCCACGACCTTTCCCGAGGGCTCCGAGCGGAGCAAGGCGCTCGGGATCTGGGGCGCGCTCGGCGGCATCGGCGCGACCGCGGCGTGGCTGATCGGCGGCCCGCTCGTCGACGGTCCTGGCTGGGAGTGGATCTTCTTCATCAACATCCCCCTCGGCTTGGCCGCGCTCGCGCTGGCCCCGCTTCTCCTGCGCGAGAGCCGGGCGCCGACGGCCAGGCGAAGCTACGACCCCGCCGGAGCGCTGACGATCACGGGCGCACTCGTCCTGCTCGTCTACGCGCTCGTCGAGGCCCCAGACGTCGGCTGGGGCAGCCTGCAGACGATCCTCCTGTTCGCAGGCTCGGCCATGCTCGTTGCGGCCTTCGCGCTCGTCGAGTCGCGCCACCGGGCGCCGCTCGTGCCGCTCCGCTTCCTCCGCTCGCGCACGCTCATCGGCGCGAACGCGGTGATGCTCCTCGTCGGCACCGTCGCCGTCGGCATGCCGTTCGTCCTCACGCTCTACGCACAGCAGGTGCTCGGCTACTCGGCCGCCAAGTTCGGGGTCAGCTCGGTCGTGCTCGCGGTTGCGGTCACGGCCGGCGCGATCGTCGCGCAGGCCGCGGTCGTCAGGGTCGGCTTCCGGCCGGTCGCCGCGACGGGCATGGCGCTCATGGGCGCGGGGTCACTCCTGCTCACGCAGGTCTCCGTAGGCGGCAGCTACTTCGGAGACATCTTCTTCGGGCTGCTCGTCTCCGGCCCCGGGATCGGCCTCGCCTTCGTGACCGCCACGGTCGCGGCGCTCGCGGGCGTCGCCGAGCACGAGTCCGGGCTCGCCTCCGGCCTCAGCAACACCGCCCTCCAGATCGGCGCGGCGCTCGGCGTAGCGATCGTCACGACGATCGCGGTCTCGCGGACCGACGACTACCTGGCGGCCAACGCCGGCGCAGACCCGCTCGTCGGCCTGACGGAGGGCTTCCAGTCGGCGTTCCTCGCGTGCGCCGTGCTGGCCGCGATCGGCCTGGCGCTGGCGCTCCTGCTCCTCGGCCGCCCGCGGAAAGCACCGCAGGAGCGGCCCGAGGCCGTCCCGGCTCCCGTCCAGAACGACTAAAAAGGAGAACCAAAAATGGGAAAGATCGTGATCAGTGAGAACGTCACGCTCGACGGAGTCGTCCAGGACCCGGCCGGTGACGAAGGCTTCAGGGTCGGCGGCTGGGTCGGGCTGATCAAGGACCGCCCAGAGCTCGGCAAGCTCGCGCTCGACGAGGCGCTGGGTGCAGAGGCCCTGCTGCTGGGCCGGCGGAGCTACGAGTGGTTCGCTGCCCGGTGGCCATCCCGGAGTGGCGAGTTGGCGGACAGGTTGAACAGCTTGCCCAAGTACGTCGTGTCCTCGACCCTCGAAGATCCCGACTGGAACAACTCGACGGTACTCAAGGGCGACCCGGTGAACGAGATCGCGAAGCTGAAGCAGGAGCTAGACGGGGAAATCGTCGTCGCGGCCAGCTTCCGGCTCGTGCACACGCTGATCGAGCACGACCTCGTCGACGAGTTGCGGCTGAAGGTCTTCCCGGTCGTCCTCGGCGCCGGCGAGCGCCTCTTCGGCGAGACCAGCGACAAGAAATCGATGCGCCTCGTCGACACCCAGACCGTCGAGGGCGACGTCGTCTTCCTCACCTACGAGGTCGTCCGGGAGGCCTGACCGGCGTCGGACAGCGCCGGCGTTCCGAAAAACCCGGATGCCCGACCGCCGTCGGGCGGGCATCCGGATCCTCCTCAAGGTCAGGGCGGATCACGCAGTCGCGCGCGCCCGAATTGAGCGCGGGACTCAGTTCCGCACCCCGCCGGCGCTACCGATCAGCTCAATCTCGGTCTTGGGCCGACCTCGGGCGACGCGTGCGAGACTTCGTGGAGCGTGAAGAGCGTCGGGGACACGACCACGGAGACCACATGGGGCTGCCGGCTTTACCCATGATCGAGCTCGCGGTTGCGCGCACGCTCGCCGAGGCGACGGATACCGGGGAGACCTACAACCGAGTCTTGGCCGAGATCGGAAACGCCGTCGGGTGGGAGCTGGGGGCAGTCTGGGAGGTCTCGTCCGACGACGAGCTGCGTTGCGTTGCGTTATGGCAGAAAACGGCAGAAGCAGCGGACACTCGCGCGTTTCGCTCGCTCACCGAGCGGATCACGTTCAGCCGCGGGAAGGGACTCCCAGGCCGAGTGTGGGCATCGGGCGCCCCCGCCTGGATCGTCGATGTCGTTGCGGACGCCAACTTTCCACGCGCCCACGCGGCTGCTCAGGCGGGTCTCCACGCCGCCTTCTGCTTTCCGCTCCGAAGCCCGGATCAAATCGTCGGCACGATGGAGTTCTTCACGCGCCGGCTCCAGGATCCGGACGAGCCGCTTCTTGGGTCGATGAGCGTGCTCGGGAGCCTCATCGGCCAGTTCATCGTCCGCCGCCGTGCTGAGGATGCTGTCCGCGCACGGGAAGCGCTGACCGGCGCAATCCTGGGCGCCGCCCTCGACGGCGTCATCACGATGGACGCGCAGGGCCGCATCCTCGAGTTCAATCCGGCGGCCGAGCGGCTCTTTGGCTATTCGAGCGAGGACGCTATCGGTCAGGACATGGCCGAACTCATCATGCCGCCGGCGCTCAGAGCGCCCCACCGCCGTGGACTGGCTCGCTACCTCGAGACCGGACAATCCGCTTACCTCGACACGCGAGTGGAGCTAACGGGGATGCGTTCCGACGCGAGCGAATTCCCGGTCGAGGTGACGATCACGCGGATCGATCTCCCGGGCAGTTCGACATTCACCGGTTTCATTCGTGACATCACGGAGCTCAAGCGGGCAGAGGACGAGCTGCGAGCTTCGCGCGCGCGGCTCGTCGAAGCCGCCGCCACCGAGCGCCAAAGGCTCGAACGCAATCTCCACGATGGCGCGCAGCAGTACCTGAATGCGCTTGCGCTCAACCTACGAATTGCGGCTGAAAGGGTCTCAGAAGGGCCCGATGTGACCGGGCCGCTCCTCGATGAGGCTCAGGCCAACCTGGCGATCGCAATCGAGGAACTACTCGAGCTGGCGCGGGGCATCCACCCTGCGACGCTGACCGAGCAGGGGCTTGGGCCCGCCCTCGCCGCCCTCGCCGAGCGCGCGCCCGTCGCGGTCACTCTCACCGAGGTGCCGGCCGAGCGGCTGACCGAGACGCTGGAGGTTGCGGCCTACTACGTTGTTGCCGAGGGACTGACCAACATCGCGAAGTACGCCGAAGCCGACAGCGCGACAGTCTCGGTCGCGCGGAGCCAGCAACTACTGGTGGTCGAGGTACTCGACGACGGCCGCGGCGGGGCCGACATGACCAAAGGGAGCGGCCTGCGAGGACTCGCCGACCGGGTCGAGGCGCTCGGTGGACGGCTCGTGGTGGACAGCCCCTGCGGCGTCGGGACTCGGCTGCACGCTGAGATCCCAGCCGCGTAGCCGAAGCTCTTCTCTCACGTCTTCGAGCGCTGCGAAGGCGACCTCGGTCACCTGCGGCAAAGCCGTCCTCGACGCCGACGGTGACCGGAGGTGGTCGGAGTCCTCGAGGTTGGAAACGCGTTGGAAACCACAGGCGGCGACTGGCGGCGAACCGGCGACCCCGATAGAGCGGGGAAACGGCTCAACGGCGCGGAATCGGCGACTGATCGCGGCAGGCGGCGACCGCCGGGCAACCCTGCAAGACTTGAGGCGTGCCCCCGCGCGTCGCCTGGATCACCGTTGCCCCCGTCAAGGGCCTCGCCCTCCTCCACCTGGAGTCCGTCCGGCTGGAGCTGTTCGGCGTACGCGAGAACCGCCGCTTCTACCTGATCGGCGAGGACGGGCGCCTGCTGAACGGCAAGCACCTGGCGCCGCTCGTCCAGATTCGCGCGGAATGGGACGAGGCAGCCGGGACGCTCGCGCTCGGCTTTCCCGACGGCAACATCCTCGCCGGCGAGATCGAGCTCGGCGACGCGGTCTCGACGAGCTTCTACGGCCGGCGCGAGGTCGAGGGCCGTCTGGTCGTGGGACCGTGGTCGGATGCGATCTCGTCGTTCGTCGGCCGCCGGCTCAGCCTCGTCCAGCCGCGCGAGCTCGGCGCGGCCGTCGACCGCGCCGGCGGCCCGGTCACGATCCTCTCCACCGCCTCGCTCGAAGCCCTTCGTGAAGCGGCCGGGATCGCCGAGCCTATCGACGCCCGGCGCTTCCGGATGCTGTTCGGCGTCGAGGGCGTGGGCCCCCACGAGGAGGACTCGTGGCTGGGTCGGGTGGTGCGGTTCGGCGAGGCCGAGGTCGAGGTGCGGGGAAACACGGGCCGCTGCCTTGTCACGAGCCGTCACCCGGACAGCGGCGCACGCAACCTCCCGACACTCGATGTTCTCGCCGAGTACCGGGGCGACCTCGAGACCACTGAGCGGCTCGCCTTCGGGGTCTGGGCCGCGGTGACCGAGCCGGGCGTCGTGCGGCTCGGCGACCCCGTCGTGCCCTGACGAGCCCCGCCCACGGTGCACCCGGAGCTCGAAGCAGAACAGGCCTACGTCGACCACGCCTACCCGAGCCGCCGCGCTTTGTCCGGACGGCGCCCGAGCACCTCGTCGCGACCGCGGTCCGCGAAGCCGGGCGCGAGGCGCTGCGCGAGGGACGCACCGCGCTGATCGCCCCAACTGCCCTGTCGTCCACGGCGATCCGCTCCCGGCCGAGCTCCGAAAAAGTTCTCGCTCTTTGCGCACAACCGCCCGGGAGCGGGCTTGAAAGGTCCTTCCCGGTCTCGTAGCGTGCCGGGTGCAGCGAGCACGGAGCGCGAGTAAGTCGAAGTCGCTTCCGGAGGTCGTACGGGGAAGGCCGCAAGGCCCGAGTCGGAAAGCCACCGGAAGCGGTGGATGAAAGCGCCACCGGCTCGCTGAATCCTTTCTCGCTCGCCGCGCGCCGAGGCCTTTAGGAACGCGCGACTGCGAGCACCACGAGACACTTCATGCCGGCCGCCAGTTCCGGAAGGCCGCGAGCAGCCCGGCCTGGAACTCCGGCGAGAGCGACTCGGCCCCGATCGTCCCGGACACGCGGATCATGGCCGTCATCTGCTCCACGTAGTGCGTGCAGTGCGGGCACCCGTCCAGATGCGCTTCGAACGACGTCCGCAGCTCTGCGTCCATCGCGTCCTCGAGGTAGTCGGTGATCACCTCGACGATCTCCTGGCAGATCAGTTCGTGGGTCGGGTTCATGCGTCCTCTTCCAGATACCGCTCGAACGCGGCTCGGACCTTTGCCCGTGCGCGATGGAGCAGTACACGCTGATTGGTCTCGGAAAGGCCGAGAACGTTGCACGCCTCCTCGGCGGAGAGGCCCTCGACGTCTCGAAGGGTGATCACCGCACGCTGGTTCGGCGGCAGCGCCGCGATCGCGTCCTCGATCGTCTTCCGCGCCTCGGCGGCGAGCAGCCGCTCCTCGGGGACGCCGCGCGGCGGCGCCGTCCAGTGTCCGTCGCGCGCGAAGCGGTCGGCGTCGACCGCGGTGTCGCCCTCGTCTCCGTCCGCTGCGAACGACGAGAACGGCATCGTCCGCCGCTCGCGCCGGCCGCGCGTCTTGGCTTTGTTCGTCAGGATCCGGAAGAGCCAAGTCTTCAGGGACGAGCGTTCCTCGAAGCGCTCGAGGCCGGTGACGACGGCCAGCCAGGTGTCGGCGACAACATCCTCCGCGACCGCGCGGGTCGGCACGTAGAGCAGCGCCACGCGCAGGAGCGAGGGGCCGTACTTGTCGACGAGCGCCATGAAGGCGCCTTCGTCGCCTGCACGCAGCCGACCGAGAAGCTCGGTGTCCTCGTCTGGGGGAAGTGACGTGGCCGTCCGCCGACGATAGCGTCAGCGTCCGCGCGCGACCGGCCAGTGCAGCTCGACCTCGCCCTCCCTGACCGCGACCAGCTCCTCGAACAGGTTCACGGCGACACAGACGTGATTCGGGACGATCCGCACCTGCTGACCGAGCTCGAGCTCGTCGCCCCCGGCGAGCGCCAGGTAGCCGTGCTCCTCGTTCAGCTTCTCGAGCGTCGACGCGGGCGCCTCCAGCACGAGCCCGAAGCCGCCCTCCATGTCGGCCTCCGAGCTCAACGCCTTGCTCCCCGCGTCGAGGATCGCATGCCCGTCGCGCCGGCTGACGACGGTCGCCGCAACCGTGAGCGCGACCTCGTCGAGCGAGGCGGCGCCCGCAGCGACGGTGTTCCGGTCGTTGAACGCGTAGGTCCCGACGCGGTACTCGGTGACGACGGGCTGCAGCTCGCCGGAGGTCCACATTGTCGGCGTTCCCCCCGCCGAGACGGTCTCGACCGACAGGCCGCGCCGCTCGAGCACCTCGCTCGCGGCGGCGAGGAACTCGCGCGCCCCCGGCGGCGCCGGAAAGGTCAGCAGGCCGCCGAGGCGCAACCCGGGGGTTTGCGCGATCGCGGCCGCAAGCTCGGCCGCCGCCTCCGGCGAGGAGACGCCGGTCCGTCCGAGGCCCGTGCCTCGTGCAGCGTCTGGCACGTCACCCCGGCGGCGCCGAGCCCGACCTGTTGCCGCGCGATCTCGACGCACTTGTGCGTCTTCACGTGCGGGCGGTTCGCAAGACGGCGCTCGTCGCAGTGCGCCTGCCAGCGCGCGAGGTTTTACTCGAGCCGGTCGAGGTCGACGACCGCGGCCGGCGTCGTGACGTCGAGAGTCACGCAGCGGTGAGCTCGAGCCGAGCTCCGGTCACCGCGTCGAAGACGTGTGCCTCGGCGACGCGCGGGCAGATCGACACCTTCGCCTCGCGCTCGGGCACGTGTCGCGAGTCGCTGCGCGCGACGAGCTTGATCTGCTCGCCGCCGTAGTCGGCGACGCAGAAGACATAGGCGTCGGCCCCGAGCTCCTCGACCACCTCGACGCGGGCCTCGATCCCGCCCGGCGAGAGGTCGAGAGCCTCCGGACGCAGGCCGAGCACGACCGACCCGTTCGTGGTCGGGAGGCCGGAGGGCAGCGGAACCTCCACGCCGCAGAACGAGGACCCCTTCTCCCCGAGCGGCACCTCGAGCAGGTTCATCGAGGGCGAGCCGATGAAGCCGGCGACGAACGTGTTCGTCGGCCGCTCGTACAGCACTCGGGGAACGTCGCACTGCTGGAGCCGCCCGTCCTTCAGCACGGCGACGCGGTGCCCCAGGGTCATCGCCTCGCCCTGGTCGTGGGTGACGTAGACGGTCGTCACCCCGAGGCGGGTCTGGAGAGCGGCGATGTCGGCGCGCATCTGGACCCGGAGCTTCGCATCGAGGTTCGAGAGCGGCTCGTCCATCAGGAAGACGCTCGGCTGGCGGACGATCGCCCGGCCCATCGCCACCCGCTGGCGCTGGCCGCCTGAGAGCTGCCCCGGCTTGCGCTGGAGGTACGGAGTCAGCTCGAGGAGCTCCGCGACCTCGAGGACGCGCCGCTCGCGCTCGGCCTTCTTCATACGGGCGATCTTGAGCGGGAAGCCGATGTTCGCCGCGACGGTCAGGTACGGGTAGAGCGCGTAGTTCTGGAACACCATCGCCACGTCGCGGTCCTTCGGAGGCACATAGGTGACGTCGCGCTCGCCGATGTAGATCCCGCCCGCGTCGACTTCCTCTAGCCCGGCCAGCATCCGCAGCGCGGTCGTCTTGCCGGAGCCCGACGGGCCGACGAGCACCATGAGCTCCCCGTCCGCGATGTCGAGGTCGAGCGCGTCGACCGCGGGCTCGTCGTTGCCGGGATACACGCAGGTCGCCTGCCGGTAGTGCACCTCAGCCACCGACCACCTCCGAGAGCTCCGCGCGCACCCGCGCCCGTGCCTCCCCGTCCGCGCCGAGCTCGTCCAGGGCGAGCAGCGCGGCACCGACGATCGGCGGTGCGCCGGTCACCCGGACGGCGATACCCGGCAGGCCCGCGCGAATCCGCTCCACCACCCGTGAATTCTCTCCCTGGAGCAGCCCGCCGCCGAGGAGAACCTCGACCTCGCTACCGTCGAGCTCGAGGCGGGCGAGGGCGGCGCCGGCGAGCGCGACCACCTCGGCCGCGAGCTGGTCGACGATCCCGGCGGCGACGTCGTCGTGCTCGGCCTCTGCGAAGACGACGCGCGCCAGCTCGAGGACCCGGCGCTGCGGGATCTCCTGTCCGTGGATCGCCTCCGCCAGCTCGTACGGCGTCTCGCAGCCGAAGTGCGCCGGCACCGCCTGCTCGAGCGTGGTCTTCGCGCCGCGGCCGTCGAAGCTGCGCGCCGCCTTCGAGACGGCGGCGAGACCGACGTCGTACCCCCCGCCCCAGTCGCCGGTGATCGCGCCGAGCGCGGGGAAGCGGACGTGCCGCCCGTCGGGGGCGACGCCGACGCAGTTGATCCCCGCGCCGCAGACCACTGCGACACCGTAGCCTTGCTCCGTCCCCGCGCGGAGCACTGCGAACGTGTCGTTGACGACGGTCGTCGTCGCCGCCCAGTCGTGGCCGGAGACGAGCTCGGCGAGACGCTCCTCCTCGCGCGGGAAGTCGACGCCGGCCATGCACAGCATCGCGACCGCCGCCGGCCCGCCGTCCAGCGCGGCGTGCGCGCGCGCCTCGTCGATCAGCCCGGCCAGCACGCGCATGCACCCCTCCTCGCCGATGTGGTGCGGCGAGCTCTGCGGGCCGCGGGCGAAGCCGAGCAGCCGGCCGTCCTCGTCGACGAGTGCCACGTCGGTCTTGGAGTTGCCGCCGTCGACCGCGAGGACGAGGCGCCGTAGGCTCGACGGAGGCGCCCCGGGAGCGGAGGTGGCGGCTTTGCCGGCGGCGAGAGCGGGATCGGTCATGCCGCCACCGCCTCGAGTGCGAGACGGTCGAGCAGGTCCTCCGTCAGCTCGTACTGGGCGATCAACGGGTGCGTGAGCAGCGCCTTCTTCGCCGTCACCGGGTCGCGGGTCACCGCCGCCTCCGCGGTCAGGCGCTCGTACGCGGCGACGTGCTGGACGAGGCCGAGCAGCTCCGGGGCGAGCGGCGGCTGGTCGAGCGGCACGATCCGGCCCGACTCGATCCGTGCCGGCACCTCGACGACGTCGTCGTCCGCGAGGCCCGAGAGCGTCACCTCGTTGCGGATGTCGACCTCGTGCACGTCGCCGATGTCGTAGGCGAGCGAGCGCACGAGGCCCGCGGCTGCCTCGCTGTAGAACGCGCCCCCGCGTTGCTCGAGCAGCGCCGGCTTCTCGTTCAGGGACGGATCGCGGTAGAGCTCGAGCAACCCATGCTCGATCTCCGCCACCGTCTCCGCCCGCGGCACCCCTTCGCGCTGCTCGGCGAGCACGGCGTCGTGCTCGTAGAAGTAGCGGAGGTAGTAGGAGGGCACCGCGCCGAGCTCGTCGAGCAACCGCCGCGGCAAGTGCACCTCCTCGGCCAGCTCGTCGCCGTGCTCCTCGAGCAGGCCCGGCAGGACGTCCTCCCCGTCAAGCCGCACGGCGCGCACCCACGTGAGGTGGTTGAGGCCGACCTGGTCGACCACGACGCCGCCGGGCTCGACGCCGAGCAGCGCCGCGAACCGGCGCTGGAGCGTGATCGCGACGTTGCAGAGCCCGACCGCGCGGTGGCCCGCGTCGAGCAGCGACCGGGTGACGATCCCGACCGGGTTGGTGAAGTCGACGATCCACACGTCGGGGCCCGCCAGCTCGCGGACTCGGTCGGCGATCTCGAGCACGACCGGGACCGTCCGCATGGCCTTCGCGAAGCCGCCGGCCCCCGTCGTCTCCTGGCCGATGCAGCCGCAGGGAAGCGGCGCCGTCTCGTCGCGCAGTCGCGCGGCCTGGCCGCCGACCCGGATCTGGACGAGCACGAAGCCCGCGCCTTCGACGACCGCTTCGAGCTCGCCGCCGAGCGAGAGCTCGCCCCGGAACCCCGCACGGTCGAGCATCCGGCCGGCGAGCCCCCCGACGACCTCCAGCCGACCGGGGTCGATGTCGTGCAGGGCAAGCTGCCCGATCTCCAGGCCGGCCAGGCCGGCGACGAGCTCCGGCGTGTAGGTCGACCCGGCCCCGACGACAGCGAGCTTCATCCCTTCACCCCGGTCAGAGTCACGCCCTCGACGAAGGCGCGCTGCGCGAGGAAGAAGAGGATGATCACCGGCGCCATCACCACGAGCGTCGCCGCCATCGTCAGGTTCCACTGCACCTGGTGCAGGTTTCGGTACTGCGACAGCCCGACCGAGACGGGCCAGTTCGACGAGTTCTCGCCGGTGTAGAGCAGGGGCAGGAAGAAGTCGTTGAAGGTGTACAGGACGGAGAAGAGCGCGACCGCGACGATCGCGGGCTTTGCCAGCCGCAGGACGACCGTGGACAGGATCCGCAGCTCGCTGCAGCCGTCGACCCGCGCGGCGTCGAGGTACTCGTCAGGGATGGTCAGGAAGAACTGCCGCAGGAGGAAGATCGAGAACGCGTCGCCGAGCCAAGCGGGGATGATCAGCGGCCACAACGAGCCGACGAACTCGAAGCCGATCGCGTGCCCGAGCTTCGCCCACATCACGTACAGCGGGACGACCGTCACCTGCGGCGGCAGCATCAGCGAGGCGAGGACGACGATGAAGACGGCGTCGCGGCCGCGCCAGCGGAGCTTCGAGAGCGCGTAGGCGACCGGGATGCTGGAGACGAGCACGCCGAGCGTCGCGAGCCCTGCGTACATCAGGGTGTTCAGGATCCAGCGCCAGAGCGGCGCCTGCCGGAAGATGTCGACGAAGTTGGTCCAGTGGAAGGGTTGCGGCCAGAGCGCGGGCGTCAGCGCCTGCCGGTCGCTCATCAGCGCCGTCAGCGTGATGAACACGATCGGCGCGAGAAAGACGACCGCGAGCCCGATCAGGATGCTGTGGTCGGCGACCGCGACCAGCAGGCGCCGTCTCCGCACGCTGGCGGGCGCCTTGCGCCGAACGACGGCAGCCGTCTCGGCCGCAGCGGTCATCGGATCGCCCCGCCGTAGTGCACCCAGCGCCGCGAGTTGCGGATGATCACCAGTGTGACCGCGAACGAGACGCCCAGCAGCAAGACCGCCAGCGCGGAGGCGTAGCCCATGTTGAAGTACTTGAAGCCGTGGTAGTAGAGGAGCACGGGGAAGAAGAGGGTCGACCCCTGCGGGTAACCCAGCTCGAGCGAGCTGGCCGCGCCGGCTTGTGAGGCGTTGCCGGCCGCAATGCTCGCCGCCACGAACGCCTGCGTGAAGTACTGGAGGCCGTAGATCACCCCGAGCACGACCGCAAAGAGGATCACAGGACTGATCGTGGGCAGCGTGACCCAGCGGGTGCGCTGGAAGGGCCCGGCCCCGTCGAGCTCGGCCGACTCGTAGAGGTGCCGCGGGACGTCGAGGATCGCGGCGAGAAAGACGATCATGAAGGTGCCGATCCCCCAAAGTCCGAGCAGGACGAGCGACGGCTTCGCCCAGGCGGGGTCGTTGAACCAGAGCGGGCCCTGAATCCCGAGGTGGCCGAGGATCGTGTTCACCGGCCCGATGCCGGGGTTGAAGATGTAGACGAAGCCGAGCGTCGCCGCGACCGGCGGCACCAGTGCGGGCAGGTAGAAGACGGTGCGGAAGACGCCGACCCCCGTTTTCGCGCGCGTCAGCATCGTCGCGATCCCGAACGCGAACAGCACCTGGAGCGGGACGCCGACGGCGATGATCCAGAGCGTGTTCTTGATCGCAGGCCACAGGTTCGGGTCGCTGCTGAACGCGTAGCGGTAGTTCGCGAGCCCGATCCAGCGCGGCGGGTTGATCAGGTCGTAGTGCGTGAGCGACAAATAGACGTTCATCACGAGCGGATAGGCAAAGAACGTGCTGAAGCCCAGGATCCACGGACTCATCAGCAGGAGGACGAGCCTGCGCCTGCGCCACACCGCCTTCTTCTTTGCCCGCCGGCGGTCGGGCTCCGGCAGGGCCGGGGCCGAAGCCCCGGCCAGAGCTGCCGGTGCGTTACTCACGGAACGTTCGGACCTCCGCCGCCGCCCTTCTCTGCCTGCTTGATCTTCGCGTCGATCTGCTTGTCGACGTCCCGAAGTCCGCTGACGAGGTCCTGCGGCTTCACCTTGCCTGCCTGCCACTTGACGATGAAGTTCGTGAAGGTCGTCAGGTGGTCGAGGCCGATCGGCGTGATCGGCGTGGTCTGCGAGTGGGGGTTGACGAAGATCTTGATGAACGTCTCGAAGTGCTTGTCGGGGATCAGCTCCGGCGACCTCGCGGAGCTGACCGTCGAGGGCACGTTCCTGATCCCGTTCGAGAACTTCGCCAGCGCGTGGTCGTTCGTGGTCAGATACTTGACCAGCGCCCAGGCCGCGTCACGGTGCTTCCCGCCCTTCGGGATGCCGATGATCGTCCCGTTGACGGCTCCACCGCCGTAGAGTTGCGGCTTGCCGTCGGCGACGGGCATCGGCGCGGTCCCGTACTGCAGCTCCGGGTGCTCGTTCTTCAGGAAGGCAACGCGCCACTCGCCGTCGAGCATCATCGCGAGCTTGCCCGTCTCGAAGGGGTGCGACGGCGCGAACTCGTCGCCGGCGCCCGCCTGCCAGCGGACGAGCTTGTCGTAGGCGTAGAGGTCGACGAGACGCTTCTGCCAGCGGAGGAAGTTCGCCCATGCAGGGTCCGTCCCCAGGCTCGACTTCCCGCTCCGGTCGAAGTAGCTCGCGCCGATCAGCGGCTGGAAACCGGATGCCCCGTTGCCGTAGCCGCCCATGTAGAAGTTGACGTTCGGGTCGAAGCCGACGATCTTCAGCGAGCCGTCCTTGTTCTTGACGGTCAGCTTCTTCGCGTCGGCCGCGAGCTCGGACAGCGTCCTCGGCGGCCGCTGAATGCCCGCCTTCTTGAAGAGGGTCTTGTTGTAATAGAGCCCGGTCGAGTCCACGAGCAGCGGGAGCGCGCAGCGGGTGCCCTTGTACTGCGTGTAGTAGCGCGCGGTTGCCGGGAAGATGTTGACGTTGATGTGGTCGCGCTTCAGATAGGGCGCGAGGTTCACCCAGCCACCGGACGGGCAGAAGATGCCGACGTTCGAGGACATGAACGAGCTGACGACGTCGGGGACGTTGCCGGAGCGAAGTGCGGCGAAGATCTTGTCGTCGACGATCCCGCCGACGACCTTGACGTTCACCTCCGGGTGTTTCTGGTCGTACTCGGCGACGACCTTCTTGAACTCCGTCAGCTCGTGGCCGGCGCTCCAGCCGACCCAGATC
>JBKPSO010000072.1:0-17153 GCA_046735055.1 Actinomycetota bacterium | reverse complement strand
GCTGTCCGCGAGGACGCCGGTGTTTGGGACGAGTCGCCGCTCCGGAAGTGGGAGCTGCGGGGCAAGGATGCGCTTCGTGCGGCGGACCGGGTCTTCACGAACGACATGCTCGGCCTCGAGATCGGCCAGGTCCGGTACGGGCCGTTCTGCGACGAGAATGGAAAGATGGTCGGCGACGGGACCGTCTTCAAGTTTGCCGACGACCATGCGTGGGCGATCACGGCGCTGTGCCCTGCTGGGTCTCCCGAACCGGATACTCGGGCGAGCTCGGCTACGAGATCTTCTGCGCGCCCGAGCACGCCGAGGCCCTGTGGGCCGCCGTGACCGGCGCTGGTGCGAGGCCGTATGGTCTCGCCGCGGTCGAGACGCTGCGGATCGAGTCGGGGCTGATCTTCATCGGGTACGACTACTTCCAGCACGAGACGGATCCCTAGACCCTGCCGATCTACGACCCGGAGAAGCGCAGACCGCGGAGCTGACGATCGGGTCGGAGGCCGCCGCGCTTAGGCCAGCCAGACGAGACAGGTCGCCCGCTCGCGCACCGCTTCTGCGGCCTTCCGGTAGCGCCGCGGGCGCAAGCGCGACGGATCGGGCCCGAACACGAGTAGGCCTGGCCGGCGCTCGCTGACCAGCTCGAGCAGCGCGTCGATCGGGTGCGGGCTGCACACGCGCAGCCGCTCGACCCGCACGGCCAGTGACTGGGCAAGCTCCGCAGGCTTGCGCAGCTCGTCCTGAAGGTCCTCCCTGGGGATGTAGCCGTACCCGAGAAGGCTCCAGGGTGTGGGCTGGACCTCGACGGCGTTGACGATGACGAGCGGCTGCCCGGTCTCGACGGCCGAGTCGACCGCGAAGGCGGTCGCCTCCTCGGCAAAAGGAACGTCGAGGGTGGCGAGGAGCACGGGCCGACCGCCGGCGGAGAGCACCGATAGCTCTTCGCGCGGACCGCTGTGCCGGAGGGTCAGCATGCTATTCGGGGTGAAGCTCCCAGCGCGGCGCATCTCGCGCCGTGCGGTGGTACCTGCGCCGCCAGAACGGCAGAACCAGGAAGAGCCAGGCCGCCATCACCATCGGAACGAGGAGGACGAAACGCGCGCTGACGACGACGATCAGCGGGATCAGCACCGCTGCTGCGATCGCCGCCACGGCGAGCACTTCGAGCCTGTGCCGCCTCATCCGGCGCAGCAGACCGTCGTACTCCTCGGCCGGGATCTGCTGCGTGTTCCACGAGCGCCCGCAGCGCTCGCAGCGCCACCGCTCGCCGTAGGACACGTCTCTCGTCTCGCCGCACTCGCAGCTGATCGTGATCGGCGGCTTGCTCATCGCGAGCCGATTGTACGGGCGCAGAGTCTTGGGGTCGACGAGGGATCGACAATTGAAACTCGCCGTGGCAAGTGGTACGGTCGGCCGCACGGCCACGCGGAGACCGCGGCCCCAACCCACGAGACATGGAGGTATGCCGTGGCTGAGGCAGTCGTCGAGGAACGCCAACTCCTGAAGACGCTGCGCTGGTACGACGGGTTCGTGATTTGCCTTGCGAATCCCGGGTTCCTGCTGGGATCGCTCGGCTGGTCGGTGCTCGACATGGGCGGCTGGGGCGCGATGATGATCTGGGGCATCACGGCGGCCATCGTCTTCCCGGTCACCGTCATCTATTCGGAGCTCGCCGCAATGTTCCCGCACAGGTCGGGTGGTGTCTCGATCTACGCGAACGAGGGCTGGCGAAAGTACACGACGCTCGTCGGGCCTGTGGCGACGTTCGGCTACTGGATCGGGTGGTCGGTCGTGCTGTCGTTCCTCGGGCTGTTCGTGGGATACATCGCCCAAACTGCATGGTTCCCGCATGAGAAATACGGAACGTATGCCTTCGGCGGGGCGGAGATCGACAACGGGTACTTCACCATCGGCAGCGTCCATCTCGGGCTCCAGCACTTCATCGCCATCGGCCTCATCATCGGCGTCTGGCTCTTCAACATCTTCGGCACGCGCGTCGCCGTGGCGTTCAACTACCTGGCCGGCATCCTGCTCATGTTCCCGCTCTTCTGCTTCACGTTGCTGCCGTTCCTGAACGGGGACTTCGACTCGGCGAACCTCACCTACAAGCTGAACAACCCGGGCCTCGCCTGGGGAGGCTTGCAGCTCGCGTTGGTGTGGATCTGGATCATGATCTGGTCGACGGCTCCTGAAGCCGCCGCGACCTTCGCGCCTGAATACAAGGACACCGTCCGCGACACGAGAAGAGCCCTGCTGTCGTCGGCGGCCTTCATCCTTCTGATCAACACCCTGTTGCCGGTCTCTCTGACCGGCGGAGTCGGAGAAAAGACCGTGGGGGCGTTCGACTACGTGGGCGCCCTCGACAAACTCGTCGGCTCCGGCGCGACCGACTTCTTCGTCGTCGTCCTGTGTGCCAGCTTCATCCTCTCGATGAACACGGCGACGGCGGATGGGAGCCGCGCCCTCTACGGCATCTCGAAGAGCGGCCTGACGATCAAGGAGCTCGGGCGGTTGAACCGCTTCAACGTGCCGGGAAACGCCATGACGCTCGACATGACCATCAACATCCTCTTCATCCTCTTCGTCGGCAATCTGTTCGGCATCCTCGTCGCGAGCAACATCGGCTACGTGCTCGCGAACATGTTCGCCATCGGCGCGTTCATCCTGCTGCGCAGGGACCGCCCGAACTGGCCGCGGCCGATCAAGCTTCCTTCCTACTGGGTGCCGATCGGCGTGGTGCTCTTCGCTGCCTTCGCCCTCTTCAGTGTCGTCGGCATCGGCTGGTTCCAGATCGCCGGCGGCGGGGCCGTCTACGGCGGTACGAAGGAGAAGATCATCGGCTTCTGCGTCCTCGCAATTTCCTTGCTCCTCTTCCTGTTCCGCCGAATCGTCCAGGACAAGGAAGCGCCGCACTGGCGCGAGGAGACGCCCGAGATACCGGAAGAGGTGCCGGCCGGCGCATCGCCGGCCGTTCCCGCAGCCTAGACTGGATGCGCGAGAGGGGGCGGTGCACCCGCCCCCTCTCGTTTGCGCCTGCAGGGCGCGGTTGGGAGAATCGAGTCACCTCGTCTTCAAAAGGAGGCTCCTCCAATGGCGCGCGACCCGAAATACGACGTCCTCTTCGAGCCGATCCAGATCGGGCCGAAGACGATGAAGAACCGCTTCTACCAGATCCCGCACTGCAACGGGTTCGGCTCCGAGAAGCCACTCAGCCAGGCCCACTTCCGGGCGATGAAAGCCGAGGGAGGCTACGGCGCCTGCTGCACCGAGTATTGCTCCATCTCCCCCGAATCAGACGACTGCCACCGCGTCTCCGCACGCCTCTGGGACGACGACGACATCAGAAACCTCTCGGTGATGTGCGACATGCTCCACGAGCACGGTGCGCTTGCCGCCTGCGAGCTCTGGTACGGCGGCCCGCACGCGCCCTGCATGGAGTCGCGCGCCGTGCCGCGTGGGCCCTCGCAGATCCCGAGCGACTTCGAGCACCTGACGTACTGCAAGGAGATGGACAAGGACGACATCCGCGACGTGCAGCAGATGTACGTCGACGCCGCGGTCCGCGCTCGCAGCGCCGGCTTCGACATCGTCTACGTCTACGGCTCCCACTCGTACCTGCCACAGCAGTTCCTGACGCCGTACTACAACAAGCGCACCGACGAGTACGGGGGCTCGATCGAGAACCGCGCCCGCTTCTGGCGAGAGACGATCGAGCAGGTGAAGGAGGCGGTCGGCGACGACACCGCGATCGCCGTGCGCATGTCGACGGACATGTTCATGGGCGAGGCTGGCACGCAGCTCGAGCGCGACTGCCTTCCGTTCGTGGAGCTCGTCGACCACCTGGTCGACGTCTGGGACATCAACGTCTCCGGGATCTCGGAGTGGGGCGAGGACGCGACGCCCTCGCGCTTCTACCCGTCAGGGCGGATGCTTCCCTGGCAGGAGGCCGTCAAGAAGGTCTCCAGGAAGCCGGTGCTCGGCGTCGGCCGGTTCACGAGTCCGGACCTGATGGTCGAGGCGATCAACAAAGGCATGCTCGACATCATCGCCACGTGCCGCCCGTCGATCTCGGATCCGTTCCTGCCGAAGAAGATCGACGAGGGAAGGCTCGACGACATCCGCGAGTGCATCGGCTGCAACATCTGCATCTCGCGCTGGGAGATCGGCGGCCCGCCGGTGATCTGCACGCAGAATGCGACCGCCGGCGAGGAGTACCGCCGCGGCTGGCACCCGGAGAAGTTCGACCCGGCCGAGAACGCGGACAACGACGTGCTCGTCCTCGGCGCGGGGCCGGCCGGAATGGAATGCGCGATGGTGCTCGGTAAGCGCGGCATGCGCCGCGTCCATCTCGTCGAGGCCGAGAACGACATGGGCGGGATCATGAGCTGGATCCCGCAGCTGCCGGGGCTCGGCGAGTGGGCAAGGGTTGTCAACTATCGGAAGATCCAGCTCGACAAGCTCAAGAACGTCGAGTTCGTCCCGGGGACGAGGCTCGACGCGCAGAGCATCAAGGAGTACGGCGCCGAGATCGTCATCGTCGCCACCGGCGCCTACTGGGCGACCGACGGCCTGAACGGCTGCACCCACGACACTATCCCCGGCGCCGACTCGAGCCAGCCGCATTGCCTGACCCCCGAGCAGATCATGGTCGAGGGCAAGCAGGTGCCGGGCGAGCGGGTCGTGATCGTCGACAACGACGGCTACTTCATGGGCGTCTCGCTGGCCGAGGGGCTCGCGAGCGAGGGGAAGAAGGTGACGCTGATGACCCACCTCGGCCACATCGCGCCCTACATGCACTTCACGCTCGAGGCGCCGAACCAGCATCGCAAGCTCCACAAGCTGGGCGTCGAGATCGTCACCTACCACATCCCGTCCCGGATCGAGCCGGGCGCCGTCGTCGCCACGCACGTCTACGACGAAGAGGGCCACGAGCACACCTGGGAAGCGGACGGCGTCGTCCTCGTCACCCAGCGCCGCTCGAACGAGGCGCTCTATCGCGAGCTCAAGGACCTCGTCGGCTTCGACGCGCTCCGCGAGGAGGGCATCATCGGCTGTTACCGGATCGGGGACTGCGTCGCGCCGCGGCTGGTCGCCGACTGCATCTTCGACGGCCACCGGCTGGCGCGTGAGATCGACTCGGAGAACCCGGAGGTGCCGAAGCCGTTCATTCGCGAGCGGAGGGTGCTCGAGCGGGAAGCGGTCGCCGTCTAGGTGAAGATCGCTGTTTGCGTCAAGCAGGTCGCCGTCCTCGGCGACGAAGTCGAGTTCACCTCGGACGAGCGGGACGTTGATCCCGACTACCTCGACCGCGCGCTGAACGAGTGGGACGCGGCGGCGACCGAGGAGGCGCTGCAGATCCGCGAGCGGCTCGGCGAGGGCGAGGTCGTCGTCGTCTCTGCCGGCGAGGACGAGGCCGAGGCGGCGCTTCGCCGCTGTCTCGCCATGGGCGCCGACCGCGCCGTCCGCGTCGCCGGGCGCTTCGAGGACCCCTTCACCGTCGCGCGGGCGCTCGCCGACGCGGTGGGGCGGGAGGAGCCTCACCTCGTCCTCTGCGGCGTCCAGTCGAGCGACTCGGTGCAGGCGGCGACGGGGACAGCGCTGGCTGAGCTGCTCGGGCTCGCGCGGGTCGCCGTCGTCACGAAGGTCGAGCTCGCGGACGGCCGCGCGACTGTCGACCGCGAGCTGGAGGGCGGGCTCGTCGACGTCGTCGAGGTCGACCTGCCCGCCGTGCTCACGATCCAGACGGGGATCAACCAGCCCCGGTACGCGACGCTGCGCGCGATCAAGCAGGCCGAGCAGCAGGAGATCGCCGTCGTCGAGCCGGCCGGCGGCGCCGAGCCGGCCTATCGCGTCCGCCGCATGTTCTCGCCGCTGAAGGGCGAGGGTGCCGAAATCCTGCAGGGCGGCCCGGCGGAGATCGCGCAGCGGATCGGAGAGATCGTCCGGGAGCGGCTGCAATGAGGTCGCTCGCCTTCGGCTCGCTCCTGTGGGCTCATCGGCCGGAGGTCGGCCGGTGAGCGTCCTCGTCATCGCGGAGCAGCTGCGCGGACAGCTGCGGGACGTGACCCGCGAGCTCGTCACGGCCGCGCAGGAGCTCGAGGGGCCGGTCGCGCTCGCCATCATCGCCCACGATCCGGCCCGGATCGACGCGGGGATCGCCGGCGTCGACGAGATCGTGCAGGTCGACGTCGAGCCGAACGAGTTCGAGAGCGACGTCCACCAGGAGGCGGTCGAGGCGCTGATCCGCGAGCGGCGGCCGGATGCGGTCCTCGCGGGATTCACCGTCAACTCGATCGGCTACGCGGCGGCCGTGGCCGTCAAGCTCGGCCTCGGCTTCGCGACCGACGTCCACGCGCTCCGGGTCGAGGGCGGCGAGCTCGTCGCCACCCGCTCGTTCTACGGGGCGAAGGTGAACGGAGACGTCGACTTCCCGGGGAAGGAGACCGTGCTGCTCTTGCTGCGACCGACGGCGTGGGCTCCTGCCGACCCAGCCGGCGGGCAGACCGTCACGCAGCTCCCGGTCGCGACCTCCGGTTCGCGGGCCCGCCACCGCGAGTTCGTGGAGGCTCCTGCGGGCGACGTCGACATCACGACCGCTGATTTCCTGCTCTCGATCGGCCGCGGGATCGGCGACAAGGAGGCGATTCCCCAGTTCGAGCAGCTCGCGGAGAAGATGGGCGCCGTGCTCTCCGTCTCGCGCCCACTCGTCGACGCAGGCTGGATGTCGAACGCACGCCAGGTCGGGCAGTCGGGCAAGACGGTGAAGGCGAAGGTCTACCTGGCGCTCGGCATCTCGGGCGCGGTGCAGCACCTCGCCGGGATGAAGACCTGCGGCACGATCATCGCCGTCAACACCGACCCGGAGGCGGCGATCTTCAACGTGGCCCACTACGGGGCCGTCGCCGATCTGTTCGACGTCGCGGAGGAGCTCGACAAGCTGTCTTGACGGCGACCCGTCAGGTCTTCGAGAACCTCGCTCACTGGGAGATCGTCCTCTGGTACTGCCTAGCCGGCGTGTCGACCGCGATCTTCCTGGTGGGCGCCGCGCTCCTCGTGCGCAAGTACCGTCGCGGCCGGCCGGCGGGCGCTGGGTTCGACCGTCCGCTCCGGCGCCTCGGGCGGGCCGTGTGGATCGTGCTCAGCCATGCGTGGATCAAGCGCCGGGACGGAGTTGCCGGGTTGGGTCACGCCGCGATCTTCTACGGCTTCCTCGTGCTCCTGATCGGGACGATCATCCTCGGGTTCGAGGACGACTTCACGAAGCCGGCCTTCGGATTCGAGTTCTGGCGGGGGAGCTTCTACAAGGGCTACTCGCTCTTCCTCGACATCTTCGGCGCCGCGCTGCTCGTCGGCCTGGTCGTGATGGGTGTGAAGCGCTTGCGGAGGCCCTTCCGGCTCGACTACCGCCGCCCCGACCGCGGCGAGGACGAGTACGACCGGACACCCTACGTCGTCGGCGACTGGCTCTTCCTCGGCCTGCTGCTGTTCCTCGGGGCGACGGGCTTCCTGCTCGAGGCGTTTCGGATTGCCGAGCTGAACCCGTCGTTCGAGACGTGGTCGCCGATCGGGTGGCTCGTCGGGCACGGATTGCGGGAGGCTGGGCTGAAGGGCGGCGCGGCCGGGGCGGCCCACCACGCGCAGTGGTGGGTGCACGGGGTGGCCGCGCTGGCGTTTGTGGCCTCGATTCCGTTCACGAAGGCCGTCCACATGCTGACCAGCCCTGCGAACGTGGCCGTTCGGGACGACCGGGCCGGGAAGCGCCTACCGCCGCTGCCCGCGAGCGCGAAAGCGGACGAGGTGGGCTACGGCCGTATCACCGACCTGAGCTGGCAGCACCTCGTCTCGCTCGACGCCTGCACGAAGTGCGGCAAGTGCCATGCCGCTTGCCCGGCGACGGCCGCCGGCTACCCGCTCTCGCCCCGCGACCTGATCCTCGACCTGCGCGAGGCGGCGGAGGGCTCGATCGGGATCCGTGCCGCCGCCGGCATCCCGCCGCTGTACGAGGAGCGAGGGTCGATCCTCGGCGACCCGATCCGCCCGGAGACGCTCTGGTCCTGCATGCAATGCATGGCCTGCGTCGAGATCTGCCCGGTCGGGATCGAGCACGTGCCGATCATCAATCAGATGCGCCGCCAGCTCGTCGAGCGGGGCGACCTGGACCCGATGCTCCAGCAGACGTTCGAGACGATCTACGAGACGGGGAACTCGTTCGGCGAGCCGAAGCGGAAGCGTGCCCGCTGGGCGAGAGAGCTCGGCTTCGAGGTGAAGGACATCCGCAAGGAGCCGGCCGAGCTGCTCTGGTTCGTGGGCGACTACGCTTCCTTCGACCCGCGCAACCAGCGCGCGACGCGTGCCCTCGCGCGGGTCCTGCACGAGGGGGGCGTCGACTTCGGGATCCTCTGGGACGCCGAGCGCACAGGAGGCTGCGACGTGCGCCGCGCGGGCGAGGAGGGGCTGTGGCTCTCGCTGGCCGAGGAGAACGTGAAGACGATCTCAGGCTGCGAGTTCGAGCGGATCTTCTCTTCCGATCCGCACACCTTCCACACGCTTCGCAACGAGTACCCGGACCTGGGTGGCGAATGGACCGTGCTGCACCATTCACAGCTGCTGCTGGAGCTGATCGAGGCGGGACGTCTCGGCCCGGCGAAGCAGCTCGGCCACCGGGTCACCTACCACGACCCGTGCACTCTCGGGCGCTACAACGGCGTCTACGACGAGCCGCGCCGTGTACTCGAGGCGCTCGGCGTCGAGCTGTGGGAGATGCCACGCAGCCGAGACAACTCGTTCTGCTGCGGCGCCGGCGGTGGCCGGATCTGGATGAAGGAGCTTGCCAGAGAGGGAGCGCGGCGCCCGAGCGAGCAGCGGATCGACGAGGCCGTCGGGCTCGGCGACCTCGACTACTTTGTCGTCGCCTGCCCGAAGGACGTGACGATGTACGAGGATGCGATCAAGACGTCGGGCCATCAGGGCGAGATCGAGCTGCGCGAGCTCTCCGAGCTCGTGCTCGAGTCGCTAGAGCTGCCGCCGCTGACAGGCGCGGCGGCCGAGGCAGAGGAGGTTGCAGGAGCATGAGCAAGGAAACGGCGTTCTACCCGCGCCTGCAGGCGCTCACCGACGAGTGGATGGGCCTCTTCGGCTACCTCGCCCCGCTCGTCGTCACGGACGTACTCGGGGAGTACCGCGCGGTGCGCGAATCGGCCGGGCTGATGGACTTCAGCATGCTGCGCAAGGTCGACATCGACGGCCCGGGCGCACCCGAGCTCGTCAACTCGATCGTCACTCGCGACGTCTCGAAGCTGACGCGCGGCAAGATCGCCTACGGCGCGCTCGCCGACGAGGACGGCAAGATGGTCGACGACTGCACGGTCATGCTGCGGGCGCCGGATCGAATTCGGTTCTGCGGTGCCAACGACCGCGACTACTCGATCTTCTCGGCCAAGGCATCCGGCACGGGGATCACCGTGCGCGAGTTCACGGACGCGATGCCGCACCTCTGCCTACAGGGCCCGAAGAGCCGAGAGATGTTGCAGTCGCTCACCGATGCGGATCTCTCGAACGAGGTGTTTCCCTACTACACCTTCCGGGAGGACGTCGAGGTCGCGGGCGTGCCGATCTTCATGACGCGGCTCGGCTACACGGCCGAGCTCGGCTACGAGCTGTGGGTCGAGCGGGAGCGCGCGCTCGAGCTCTGGGACGCGCTGGTCGAGGCCCTCGACCCCCAGGGAATGAAGGTGATCGGGATGACCGCGCTAGACCTCTTCAGGATCGAGGGCGGGTTCATCATCGGCGGGATCGAGTACGACTCCGCGGTCTCACCGTACGAGTGCGGCCTCGGCTGGTCGGTCGACCTCGACAAGGGTGAGTTCCAGGGCCGGGAAGCGCTCGCGCGTGACAAGGACGCGACCGAGCTGCGGCTGACGAGCGTCATTCTCGAGTCGGGCGGCGACGCGGCGAGCGGCGCGCCGATCCTCGTCGGCGGCGAGGAGGTCGGGCTCGTGACGCAGGCGGTCGAGTCGCCTTACCTGGACGGCAGGACACTGGGGCTGGCGAAGATCCGCCGGGAACTCAGAGAGCCGGGCACGCCCATCCAGGCGAGGGTCGGCGGAACGCTCGTCTCCGGTGAGGTCGTCCGCCACCCTGTCTACGACCCGGAGCGGTCACGGGTGCGCAGCTAGGACTGATCTCGCTCGTCGGCGCGCTGCTCGTCGCAGCCGCGTCGCGCGCCGAAGCCCGCTAGTGGTCGGGCGGCTCCCAGCCCTCGAGCACGGGCGGCTGCCAGTCGGTGCCGACAGTGCGGGAGCCCTCGACCCAGGGGCCGAGCTCCGGCTGCGGGAACTTGCAGTGCTTCTCCTTCAGCTGGATCCCGTACGAGTTACCCGACTGCAGGTGCGTGATCAGCACCTTCCGGGCGATCTCGTTCTCGCGGCCCGCGGGAATGGGGAAGTAGATCTTCAGGAACGAGTTCGAGTAGCGGTCGAAGACGGCCGGCATGCCGTCCTCGTTCAGCAGCGTGATGTCCTCGAGCCAGTTGATGTCCTCCCCGGGCGTGGCTGCGAGCAGGTCGACGTCCTCGACGAGGCTCAGGTCCTCCTGATAGGGGAAGCGGTGGCCGGCGAGCTCCTCGGCGTCGAGCTGCACCCGCTTGATCGGCTCTGACACGTCGCCCCCTAGTCCAGTGCCGAGGGCAGACGCTCGAGCTGCGCCCGGTCGCGGATCGCCTCGTCCTCGTGCTTGCGCTCGAGCAGCTGCCTGATCTCGGCCAGCGTCTCGTGCTCGGTGACGCCCGGGATATAGCTCGTGCCTGCGAGCGGAACCTTGGCCATCGCCGCCGACTCGACGGTCAGCGCACACAGATCCTCGGGCTCGAGCGAGTGGACGTTTGTCTTGCCGCAGGCGCGGGCGAGCATCTGCACCTCGAGCGTCAGCGTGTGCAGGAAGTTGTAGACGCGCTCGGCGGCCTCTTCGACGACGAGCCGCTTGCGCAGCTCCGGATCCTGCGTGGTGATGCCGACAGGGCAGCGACCGGTGTGGCAGTGGTAGCACTTGCCGGCCGGCACGCCGACCGTGCCCTCGTAGTCCGTGACCCCTGGAATCTCCTTGTTGCAGTTCAGCGCCATGAGCGCCGAGTGGCCGATCGCGACCGCCTTCGCGCCGAGCGCCAGGCACTTCGCGACGTCGCCGCCGTTGCGGATCCCGCCGGCGACGACGAGGTCGATCTCATCGGCGAGCCCGACGTCCTCGAGTGCGCGCCGCGCCTCTGGGATCGCCGACATCAGCGGGATCCCGGTCTCCTCCGTGGCGATGTGCGGGCCGGCGCCCGTGCTGCCTTCCGCGCCGTCCAGGTAGATCGTGTCGGGCCCGCACTTGGCGGCCATCCGGACGTCGTCGTAAACCCGCGCCGCGCCGAGCTTGAGCTGGATCGGGACCTGGTAGTCGGTCGCCTCGCGGACCTCCTGGATCTTCAGCGAGAGATCGTCCGGGCCGAGCCAGTCGGGATGCCTCGCCGGAGAGCGCTGGTCGATGCCCGCCGGGAGCGAGCGCATCTCGGCCACCTGCTCTGTCACCTTCTGGCCCATCAGGTGCCCCCCGAGCCCGACCTTGCACCCCTGGCCGATGAAGAACTCGCAGGCGTCCGCCAGCATCAGGTGATGCGGGTTGAACCCGTACCGGCTCTGGATGCACTGGTAGTACCACTTCGTCGAGAGGTCGCGCTCCGGCGGGATCATCCCACCCTCGCCCGAGCAGGTCGCCGTTCCCGCCATCGAGGCGCCCTTCGCGAGCGCCATCTTCGCCTCGAGCGACAGCGCGCCGAAGCTCATGCCGGTGATGTAGATCGGGATGTCGAGCACGAGCGGCTTCTTCGCGAAGCGGGCTCCGAGGACGGTCTTCGTCAGGCACTTCTCGCGGTAGCCCTCGATCACGAAGCGGGTCAGCGTTCCCGGCAGGAACATCAGCTCGTCCCAGCTGGGCATCTTCTTGAACAGCGAGAAGCCCCGCATCCGGTAGCGCCCGAGCTCGGCCTTCATGTGGATGTCGTTGATCACCTCGGGCGTGAAGATGTTGCTGTGCCCGAGGATCGTCTTCTGGGTGGGTGCAGTCTCGTCAGCCATCTACAACACCAGCTTCCGCTCGGAGGGCTCGAGGTTGTCGTAGTTGTAGAGCTTCTTGCCGCAGACGAACTTCTGGAATTCGGGCGGTGTCCCTAGCTCGTAGATACGGAACTTCCGCTCGATCAGCTCCGTGTCGTCCTCGTTCCACTCGCCCGGGACGCAGTCGATCCCGAGCGAGGCGACCTTGCCGGCGACGTAGATCGTCCCGTCGTACATCGAGTCGCCGAGCCCGTTGCCGACGTTGCCGCAGACGATCTGCCGGCCGCGCTGCATCATGAACCCGGTCATCGACCCCGCGTCGCCGAGGGTGATCACGGTGCCGCCCTTCTGGTCGATGCCTGTGCGGGCGCCGACCCGCCCCCTGACGAGGACGTCGCCGCCGCGGATCGCCGCGGCGGTCAGCGAGCCGGCGTTGCCGTCGATCACGACGACGCCCGACATCATGTTCTCGCACGCCGACCAGCCGACGCGCCCCTTGATGTGGATCTCGGGGCCGTCGATCAGGCCGCAGCCGAAGTAGCCGAGGCTGCCGTCGAAGGTGATCCGGCAGCGCGTCAGGATGCCCACGCCGAGCGAGTGCTTGGCGCCGGGGTTGAGGACGGTGACGCTGTGGACGCCCTGCTCGTAGAGGAGCCAGCGCAACTCGAGGTTGATCTGACGCGTCGTCAGGTCGCGCGCGTCGAACGTGGCCCGTCCGTCCTCGATCTCCGAGATTTTCGGGACGTCGGCGACGGGCTCCATCAGCCCGCGCGCGTCATAGCTGATGCTGCGCTCGCCTACCGCTTCCATACCAGCACCTCGCGCTCGTACGGATCGTACGTGTCGATCTCGTGGTCGATGATCGCCCGGATCGCGATCTCCTCCGAGGCGAGCGCGACGAGGTCGTCTGATTCGTAGAGGACGAGCGGCTTGGCGGCCAGCTCGTCCTTGGCCACGCCGAGCGCGTCACCGGTTACGCAGATGTACGTGAAGACGCCGTCGAGGTCCTCGAGGCTCTGGTTCATCGCCTCCTCGAGCGTCATCCCGCCCTGCAGCTTCTCCGCGATGTAGACGGCGATGATCTCGGAGTCGCACATCGACTGAAAGCGGTGGCCCGAGCGCTCGAGCCGGCGCTTCCACTGCCAGTAGTTCGTCAGCTGCCCGTTGTGGACGACCGCGACGTCCGGGAACGGATACGCCCAGTAGGGATGCGCGCCCGAGATGTCGACGTCCGACTCGGTCGCCATCCGGACGTGGCCGATCGCGTGCGTGCCGCGCACCTTGCCCAGCCCGTACTGCTGTGCGACCTCGTTGGCGTCGCCGAGGTCTTTGACGATCTCGAGCGAGCGCCCGAGCGAGAGCACCTCGCAGCCCGGCACGTCCTCGAGGTAGTCCGCCAGGCTCTTCAGGTCCCCGTCGTAGTGGAGCTTCGCGTGGAAGGCGTACTCGTTGTCGCCCTCCAGCTCCTCGACGTCCGCGCCGAGATCGCCGAGCCTTGCCTCCACCTCGTGCCGCTTCCGGGCGAGCCGCTCCACGAACTCGAAGTCGCGCTTGTCGTTTGCGTCCGCGAGCTTGTAGCGGAGCAGCAGATCGCCGTTCCCGTTCGCAACTGGGTGGTAGAGGGCGTAGCCGGTCGAGTCCGGGCCCCGGTGCTTCATCGACTGGAGCATCCGGGTGATGTCCAGCCCGATGTCGTGCTCGGCGGCGTCCCGGTAGATGATCCCTGCGATCCCGCACATTCGCGATCCTCCCTACGGCAGCACGTCCAGGTAGCGCTCCCGTTCCCAGTCGGTCACGGCGGCGAGGAAGCGCTCCCACTCGTCGCGCTTGTAGTGCATGTACACATCGTAGAGACGGCCGGGCAGCGCGCTCCGGACGACCTCGTCGGCTTCGAGCGCCTCCAGCGCGTCGCCGAGGTGGTCGGGGACGCGCGGGATCTCGACGCCCTCGTCGAGCACGTCGTAGACGTTGCGCTGCTGTGGCGGACCAGGGTCGAGCTTTCGCTTGACGCCGTCGAGGCCGGCCTTGAGCAGCGCCGCCTGGGTCAGGTACGGGTTGCAGGCCGAGTCGACCGCGCGGAACTCGAAGCGACCACCACTTGCCACGCGGACGAGGGTCGTCCGGTTCTGCCAGCCGTAGTCCTTGTAGATCGGGGCCCAGAAGCCGAAGTCCCAGAAGCGCTTGTACGAGTTGACGGTCGAGGCGGTGATCCCGCACAGGCCTCGATAGTGGTCGAGGATGCCGCCCATGAACTGCAGTCCGATCTGGGAGAGCTTGGCCGGCCCGTCGGCGTCGTAGAAGACGTTGTTGCCCTCCTGGTCGACCAGGGTGAAGTGGTGGTGGGCGCCGTTCGCCGAGACGCCTGTAAAAGGCTTCGGCATGAAGGTCGCGGTCACCCCGTGCTTGCGCGCGACCGCGGCGCAGATCTGGCGGTAGGTGGAGAGATTGTCTGCAGTCCGTACCGCGCGGTCGAAGAGGAAGTTCAGCTCCAGCTGCCCGGGCGAGTCCTCGTGGTCGCCGTAGGTCGGGCTGATCCCGAGCCGGTCGCCGTAATCGATGACGTCGAGGATGATCTCGCGCAGCTCCTCGAACTGGTTGATGTGGTAGCACCACGGCTTCGTGAGGCCTTCAGCCTGGTTCGGATCGTCCGTCTTCTTGAGCCACATCATCTCCGGCTCGATCCCGCACAGGAACGTGTAGCCGAGCTCGGACTCGACCTCGTTCACGATCCGCTTCAGATTCTGGCGCGGGTCGGACTCGAGCAGGTGCCCTGTCTCCGTGTCGTAGCAGTCGCAGAAGACGCGCGCGACCCGCGGATCCCAGGGCAGCTGGGCAAAGGTGTCGAGATCGGCGATCGCGGCCAGCTCGGACTCCTCGGGGCCGAAGCCGATGTAGCGGTCGCGCGAGTCGACGAACAGGTCGGCCGTCGCGCCGTAGACGAGCTGGTAGCCGTCCTCCGCCACCTTGTCAAACACGGTCGCCGAGACTCCCTTGCCGTTGACGTGGCCGGAGACGGAGACCTGCTGGAAGAAGACGTACTTGATCCCGAGCTCGTTGATCTGCTTGCGGATCGCCTGGATCTGGCCAAGCCGGCCCGGGTCGGTCCGTGCCGCCTCGAGGGTCTGGAACGGATCCGGGATCGGTCCCTTCGCCAGCACCTGCTGGACCTGGGTCGGACTTGATTCGACGACTGCCATCACGGCTCCTTTGTGCTCTCGGGGTTCACTCGACCCTAGCTCGGAAAACTCGCCTAGAAAAGTCCGACCGTCCTCCCCTCCTCGTCGATGTCGACATCGAAGGCGGCCGGCTTCGCGCCCAGGCCCGGCATCGTTTGCATCGTCCCGCACAGCGGCACCAGCCAGCCGGCACCGGTGTACGCGCGCACGTCGCGGACGGCGACGGTGAAGCCCGTCGGCGCATTGAGGAGCTCCGGATCGTGCGAGAGCGAGAGATGCGTCTTCGCCATGCAGATCGGTAATCGGTCGAGGCCCTGCGCCGTGAACCGGGCGATCGCGTCCTTCGCCGTCGGGAGCAGGAAGACGCCGTCGGCACCGTAGACCTTGCGGGCGACCGCGTCGATCTTGTCCTCGATCGGCGCGTCGATGGGATAGGCGTACGCGAACGAGCTCGGGCTCTCCGCCGCGTCGACGACCGCCTCGGCGAGGGCCGCCGCGCCCTGCCCACCCCGCTCGAACGCCTCGTTCAGCTCGGCCGCGTGGGCGCCGTAGTCGAGGGCGAGGCGGCGGACCGCCTCGAGCTCCTGCTCGGTATCGGTGGGGAAGCGGTTGACCGCGACGACGGCGTTGAGCCCGAAGCCACGTACGTTCTGGAGGTGCCGCTGCATGTTGGCGGCGCCGCGCTCGATCGTCTCGAGCCCGCCGTCGGGCTCGCCGCCGTGGTGCTTGAGCGCCCGGATCGTGGTCACGAGGACGATCGCGCTCGGCTGGAGGCCGCCGACGCGGCAGACGATGTCGAGGAACTTCTCCATCCCCATGTCTGAGCCGAAACCGCTCTCGGTGACGAGGTAGTCGCCGAGCTTGAGCCCGACCAGGTCGGCGACCAGGGAGGAGTTGCCGTGAGCGATGTTCGCGAACGGGCCGCAATGGACGAAGGCAGGCTGGCCTTCGAGCGTCTGGACGAGGTTCGGCTTGATCGTCTCCTTCAGGAGCACGGTCATCGCGCCGGCGGCACGCAGCTGCTCGGCCGTGACCGGGTGGCCTTCCCACGTGTAGGCGACGGTGATCTCGCCGAGCCTGCGGCGCAGATCGCGCAGGTCGCGGACCACTGCGACGATCGCCATCACCTCCGAGGCCGCGGTGATGTCGAACCCGGTCTCGCGTACGTAGCCGTTCGCGCGTCCGCCGAGCCCGACCACCAGGCTGCGCAGGGCGCGATCGTTCGTGTCGACGCAGCGGCGCCAGCTGACGGTCAGCGGGTCGATCCCGAGCGCGTTGCCGTGCAGGATGTGCGCCTCGAGCATCGCTGCGAGCAGGTTGTTGGCCGCGCCGATCGCGTGGATGTCCCCGGTGAAATGGAGGTTCAGGTCCTCCATCGGGACGACCTGGGCGAAGCCGCCGCCGGCCGCGCCGCCCTTGATCCCGAAGACCGGCCCCAGCGACGCCTCACGGAGACAGAGCACGGGGCTCTTGCCGATCGCCCCGAGCCCCTGCGTGAGCGAGACCGAGGTGGTCGTCTTGCCCTCGCCGGCCTTCGTCGGGGTGATCGCGGTCGTGCAGACCAGCTTCGCGTCCGGCCGGTCGGCCAGCCGCTCGAGGACGCCCAGGTCGACCTTGGCCTTGTGGCGGCCATAGAGCTCGATCTCGTCCGGCTCGAGGCCTATCTCCTCGGCCAGCTCCGCGATCGGCCGCAGCCTCGCCGCCTGGGCGATCTCGAGGCTGGAGGGCAGCTTCTGCGTGTCCATCAGTGCGAGACGGCCGCCGCGGCCAGCTCGGAGACGAGCGAGTCGCTGTAGAAGCGCTCGAGTGCGAAGGGCGCGATCAGCGACGGCGTCCGCTTCGTCGCGATCAGCTCGGCCAGTGTCGTCCCCACGATCGGGGCGGCCTTGAACCCGTA
>JBKPSO010000071.1:0-8634 GCA_046735055.1 Actinomycetota bacterium | reverse complement strand
GAGATCCAGCATCGCACACCCTGCGCACTCGGCGATCAACGGGGCACGCCCCGTTCACGCAACAAGAGGGCTCTCGGCGCAGCAGCCGTCACGTCGAAAGCGTGATGGGCGGTGATACCTCAAGGCTTGATCGAACAGGAGCGCCCTAGTCGCAGATCTGGCCGCGAAGGGAACGAAACAAGCACGCAGAGGCCGTAAACCAAAAACGGCTGCGTAGCGTCTCGTCGCCTGTGCGGCGCTCCCGGTGGTTGCCGACATTGCCGGCCTGCCGCTCTACCTCCAGGCTTAACGGGGGTGGGCGGCGGCAGCGCCGGTTGTACTCTTTCGACCTCTTCCGCTACAAGGGCGGGCTCGAGGGCTCCGCGCCGCGCAGCAGCAGCACGCGAGAGGCGTCGCGGACAGCTGCCGCTGCGCCTCACCACGCTGCGGGAGCTCCTCCGCGACGTGGGGCCGACGTGCACCGTCGCGCTGGTGACCAGGGATCCTTGCCCGCAGTATGATGGGCCCCCGTCGAGCGAGGAGGAGAGATCGCATGCGGAAGCTCGTTGCGCTCTGTGCGGGGTTGGCGTTGCTCGTTCCCGTCGCCCTCTGGGCGGCAGTGGCCGGGAGCGGCGCCCCGAAGAAGACGTTCAAGGTGGGCTTCATCTACGTCGATCCGGTCGGGACGACAGGCTGGACCTACCAGATGGACCTGGGCCGGAAGTACCTCGAACAGCACGTGCCGGGCGTTCAGACCAACTTCCTCGAGAACGTGGCGGAGGCGAATGTCGGCGCTGCGATCGACCAGCTCGTCGGCCAGGGCGACCAGATGATCTTCGCGACGAGCTTCGGCTATGGGCCGGGGGTCGTGAAGAAGGCCAAGCAGTACCCGAAAGTGATCTTCGAGCACGCGACCGGATACATGCGCGCGAAGAATGTCGGTACCTACTACACGCAGCACTGGCAGGCCTCGTACCTGAACGGAATGATCGCCGGGAAAATGACGAAGTCGAACATCCTCGGCTACGTCGGCTCGTTCCCGATCGCCGAGGTGATCCGCGACGTGAACGCCTACACCCTCGGCGCGCAGAGCGTGAACCCGAAGGCGAAGGTCAAAGTCGTGATGACGAGCACCTGGTACGACCCGCCGAAGGAGAAGCAGGCCGCCCGGGCGCTGATCGACGCGGGCGCCGACGCGATCTTCGGGATCGAGGATTCGCCGGCGATCCTCCAGGAGGCAGCGACCCACCAGGGCGTCTACGCCTCCACGTGGAACTCGAACATGGTTTCGTTCGGGCCGAAGGCGTTCCTCTCCGCGGACGTGCTCAACTGGGGCCAGTTCGACGCGGCGCAAGTGAAGGCGGCGATGGCCGGGAAGTGGCACTCAATGGACTGGTGGGGCTCGCTAAAGGACGGATCGATCGCGCTGGCGCCCTTCGGCAGCTCGGTGCCGAAGTCGGTGCGCTCGCTCGTTAGCGTGAAGGAGAAGGCGCTCGCGAACGGGCTGAACCCGTTCAAGGGCCCGATCCGCGACCAGAAGGGCAAGGTGCGAGTCCCGGCCGGCAAGACGATGACCTTCGCCCAGATCGTTGACTGGCGGTGGTTGGTCCAAGGCGTCCAGGGAAAGGCGTAGCCTCATGAACTACGAGGAGTACCTCCGGCGCGTCCCCAAGGTCGAGCTGCACTGCCACTTCGAAGGAACGGTGCGGCCGCAAACGTTCGCGGACCTGGCGCTGAAGCACGGGGTCGAGCTGCCGACCCAGGACGCGGAGAAGCTCTACGACTACGACTCGATCTACGAGTTCCTGAAGATCTTCGGGATGGTCTCGTCAACGCTCATCGACCGCGAGGACTTCGCGCGGGCGGCGTTCGAGTCGATCGAGGACGGGATCAAGCTCGGGAACCTCAAGTACCGGGAGATGTTTTTCAACCCGACGCTGCACACGACGCGGGGGATTCCCTATCCCACAATCGTCGACGGGCTGATCGACGGGATCCGGGAGGCGGAGCAGCAGTACGGCGTGCAGTGTCGGCTGATTGCGGACGTGTACCGCCAGAACCCACCCGAGATGGCGCGGGACATGGTCGAGCAGGTGCTCGAGCATCGGCGCGACGAGCTGATCGGCCTCGGCATGGACGGCGCCGAGGCTCCCGACCCGCCGGAGAAGTTCGTCGAGGCGTACAAGCTGGCCGGCAAGGGGGGGCTGCGCCTGACCGCGCACGCATGCGAGGACGCGCCGGCGAAGAACATCACGACCTGCCTCGACGTCCTCGGCGTCGAGCGCATCGACCACGGGTACCACATCCTCGGCGATGAGGAGGTGGTGAAGCGCTGCCGCGACAAGGGGATCACGTTCACCGTCTGCCCGACGGCGACCGCGGTCTGCTACTTCGACCCGAATGACTACACGACGCACCCGATCCGCGAGATGGCGGCGAAGGGCCTGAAGATCATGCTGAATTCCGACGACCCGCCGATGTTCCACACAAACATCGGGCGCGAGTACGTCGAGATGACGAAGGCCGCCGAGTGGCCCAAGGAGAAGGTGCGGGTGTTCGTGATGAACGGCATCGACGGAGCCTGGCTCTCGGACGACGAGAAGCGACGCATGCGGGACGAGTTCGAGCGGGAGCTCGACGACCTCGACCAGCAGCTCGAGGGAGCCGCTCAACCCGCCTGACCGACACGCTTCGTCGCTAGCTCTCCCGCACGTACGGAGTCCCGAGCGCGGCCGGCGCGCCGAGCCTCCGCCGCGCGCCCGCGATCGTGATCCCGATCAGGACGAGGAGGGTGCCGACGTACGGGATCATCCCGAGCAGGGTCGAGTCGACGTTTACGCCGATCAGCTGCGCGCGGAAGGCGAGCACGTCGAGGCAGCCGAAGAAGTACGCGCCGACGAGCACGCGCAGCGGGCTCCAGGTGGCGAAGATGACAAGCGCGAGCGCGATCCAACCGCGTCCGGCCGTCATCCCCTCGGTCCAGCCGGGCGACTCGGCGAGCGACAGCGTGGCGCCCGCCAGACCCGCGAGGGCGCCTCCGAATAGAACGGCGCCGTAGCGGTAAAGCTCGACCCGCACGCCGAGCGTGTCCGCGGCCGCCGGGTTCTCGCCCACGGCCCGCAGGTGGAGGCCGAGCCGCGTGCGAGCGAGCACGAGCCAGACGAGCGGCACGAGGACGTAGCCCACGTACACGAGCGCGTGGTGGTCGAAGAAGATGCGGCCGAGCCCCGGGATCGAGCCCAGCACCGGCAGCTTGTGGTCGGCAAAGGTCGCCTTCGGCTCGACGCCTTCCACAGACTTGCCGATGAGTGCCGAGAGGCCCGTGCCCGCGATCGCGAGTCCGAGCCCGGAGACGATCTGGTTCGAGCGGAGCGTGATCGCGAAGAAGCCGTGCACCGAGGCGGCCGCGGCGCCGATCCCGAGCGCGGCAAGGACGCCAAGGACGGCGTTCCCGGACGCGTCCATGGCGAGGAAGCCGCCCGCCGCGCCGAGGAGCATCATCCCTTCGAGGCCGAGATTGATCACGCCCGCCCGCTCCGCGACCGTCTCACCGAGCGCGGCGAAGAGGAGCGGCGTGCCCGCGCCGATCGCCGCCGCGAACAGTGTGGTTACGGTGTGGACGGCGTTTCCTCGAGCGCAGTCTGGAGCGGGCGCCCCTGCGCGCGCCGCGGGATCCGCAACCCCGCCAGCCGGGCGCCTGCGAGCGCGCAGAAGAGGATGATGCCCTCGAGCATCAGCACGAAGGCTTGCGGCACCCCGAGCACCTGCAGGGCGAGGCCGCCGACGATGAAGCCGCCGAAGAGGAAGGCGACGACGAGCGTGCCGAGGAGCGACGCGCCGGCAAGAGCCGCGATCACGATCGCCATGTAGCCGTAGCCGGGGCTGATGCCCTGCTGCAGCTGGCCGAACGTGACCGACACCTCGACCATCCCGGCAAGCCCCGCGAGGGCGCCGCCGAGGCCAAGCACGACAACAATGTTCCGCGCCGCGGACATCCCCACGACGCGGGCGGCCACGGGGCTCGCACCGATCATGCGCACCCGGAACCCCCACTGCGACCGGTGCAGCGCGCCGAGCAGCAGCAGCGCGGCCACTAGGGGGAAGAAGACGCCGACGTGCACCTGGCTGTGGCCCACTGCCGGCAGGCGTGACGCGTCCGGGAACGGATCGGAGCTCGGGAACCCGAACGTCTGCTTCCCGCGCAGCGGCCCGTTGACGAGGTACGCGAGGAGCTGGATCGCCACGTAGTTGAGCAGCAGCGTCGTGATGATCTCGTTCACGCCCCAGAGCGCCCGCGGAATCGCCGCGACGAGCGCCCAGGCGCCGCCGCCGAGAGCGCCCGCGAGCGCCATCGCGGCCAACAGCGCCCATTGCGGCCAGCCGCCGAAGTGGAGCGCGACCCACGAGGACGCGATCGCGCCGAGGTAGTACTGCCCCTCGGCGCCGATGTTCCAGAGCCGCAGCCGCAGCGGCAGCGTCACCGCCAGGCCGGTCAGCGCGAGCGGGATCGCCTTCAGCGTCGTCTGCTCGAGCGCGACGCGCGTGCCGAAGGCGCCGCGGAAGAGCGTGGAGAGGTCGTGCCCGGGCGACTGGCCGATCGCCGCGAGCACGAGCGCCGACAGCGCGACCCCCACCGCGACGGCGGCGAGCTGGACCGCGAACGTGCCTGCCGCAGCCGCGGCTCGGCTCAAGCGACGCGCCCCGCCATCAGCAGGCCAAGACGTTCCTCGTCCGCCTCACCGGCGCCGAGGACGCCCGTGATCCGCCCTTCGTAGACGACTGCGATCCGATCCGAGATCTCGACCAGCTCATCGAGATCCTCGGTGATGAGCAGCACTCCGGCACCGCCCGCGCGGAGCTCGAGCAAGAGCCGCCGCGTCGTCTCCGCCGCGCCCAGGTCGAGGCCGCGCGTCGGCTGCGCCGCGACGAGCAGCGAGGCGCCGGCGGAGATCTCCCGCGCGAGCACGAGCTTCTGGACGTTGCCGCCCGAGAGCGTCGCGGTCGGGGAGGCGAGGCGGCCCCGCACGTCGAAGCGCTCTGCCAGCTCGGCCGCGTAGGCGCCGGCAGCCCGATAGTCGACGAGGAGGGCCTTGCCGACCGGCGGCCGCCGGTAGCTCTTCGCGACGAGGTTCTCCGTCACCGAGAGCGCCGGCGCAACCCCGTCGCGGAGCCGGTCCTCCGGCATGTAGCCGATCCCCGCCTCGATGCGGCGCTGGATCGACCGGCGCGACACGTCCTCGCCGCGGAGGAGGATCCGGCCCGCGCCCACCGGCCGCAGGCCGACGATCGCCTCCGCCAGCTCGCGCTGGCCGTTGCCCGCGACCCCGGCGAGGCCGACGATCTCGCCCTCACGCACCACGAGGTCGGCGCCGCGTACCGCCCGGAGTCCGCGGTCGTCGTCGACCTCGAGCGACTCGAGCCGCAGCAGATCCGGCCCGGGCTCGCGGGCGGCAGGTGCGGCGGCGCGGGCGAGGTCGCGCCCGATCATCAGCCGCGCGAGCTCGCCGTGCGTCGTCTCGCGGCGCGGCACCGTCGCGACCCGTATTCCGCGGCGCAGCACCGTCACCCGGTCGGCGACCGCCTCGACCTCGGCGAGCTTGTGTGTGATGAGGACGACGCCGCGGCCCTCGGCGGCCATGTTGCGGATGCTCTCGAACAGCGCTTCCGCCTCCTGCGGCGTCAGCACCGCGGTCGGCTCGTCGAGGATCAAGACGCGCGCGCCGCGGTAGAGAGTCTTCAGGATCTCGACCCGCTGCTGCTCGCCAACCGATAGCTGCCAGACCGGGCGCCCGGCCTCCACCTGCATTCCGTAGACGGCGGCGAGCCGCGCGACGTCGCGCTCGAGCGTGCGGCGCCCGATCAGCGCCCGCGGCGTGTGCCAGCCCAGGGTCACGTTCTCGGCGACCGTGAAGCGGCCGACAAGCCGGAAGTGCTGGTGCACCATCCCGACGCCACGGCCGATCGCGTCCCGCGGGGAGCGCAACTCGATGCGCTCGCCGCCGATCTCGACCGTGCCTGCGTCCGGCCGGTACAGACCCGAGAGGACGTTCATCAGGGTCGTCTTGCCGGCCCCATTCTCGCCGAGGAGCGCGTGGATCTCGCCCGGCGTGAGCTCGAAGTCGATCCTGTCATTGGCCCGGATCCCCGGGAACTCCTTCACGATCCCTCGCATCGAGACGAGCGGCGCGACCCTCACGGGCGGATCATCGACGATGTAGGTTCCGTGAAAGGGAGGCAGCGTGGGGGCCGGAGCGGATCAGAGTGGAACCTTTCACCGTCCTCGGGACTCCCGCTCGAGAAGAGACTCCTTGCGCACCTGCGTGGCTCCTTGCTGCGCGGGAGCGTTGCGGCGTCGACTAGGGTCGAGGAGTGGAATATCGGACTCTGGGCCGCACCGGCGTGAAGGTGAGCCCCTTGTGTCTGGGGGCGATGATGTTTGGGGAGTGGGGGAACCCCGACCACGAGGCCTCGATCCGGATCGTTCATCGCGCGCTCGACGCGGGCGTGAACTTCGTCGACACGGCCGACGTCTACTCCAGCGGGGAGTCCGAGGAGATCGTCGCCAAGGCGCTGAAGGGCCGTCGCGACCAGGTCGTCCTGGCGACGAAGGCGCACTTCCCGATGAGCGAGGGCCCGAACGAGGGCGGCAACTCGCGCCGCTGGATCATCCAGGAGTGCGAGGCAAGCCTGCGCCGGCTCGGCACCGACTGGATCGACCTGTACCAGATCCACCGCTGGGACCCGGAGACCGATCACGACGAGACGCTTGGTGCGCTCACCGACCTCATTCGCGCGGGGAAGGTGCGCTACATCGGCTCGTCGACGTATCCGGCGAGCGAGATCGTGGCGGCGCAGTGGGTCGCGCAGTCGCGCGGCCGCGAGCGCTTCGTCTGCGAGCAGCCGCCGTACTCGCTGCTAGTGCGCGGGATCGAGGCGGAGGTGCTCCCCGTCTGCGAGAAGCACGGGATGGGCGTTATCTCGTGGGGTCCACTCGGAGGAGGCTGGCTCACCGGCGCCTGGCGTAAGGACAAGGAGGCGCCTGCGAGCACGCGCGCCGAGCGTCTGCCACAGCGTTACGACCTCTCGCTGCCGGCGAACCAGCGGAAGCTGGAGGCGGCAGACGCGCTGGCGCAGCTGGCCGAGGAGGCCGGCATTTCGCTGATCCACATGGCGATCGCCTTCGTCATCAACCATCCGGCCGTCACGGCGGCGATCAACGGGCCCCGCACCGGCGAGCAGCTCGAGAGCCAACTCGGCGCCGCGGACGTGCGCCTCGACGCCGCGCTGCTCGACCGCATCGACGAGATCGTCCCGCCCGGCACGAACTTCAGCTACGCCGACGCCGGCTTCACGCCTCCAGCGGTCGCCGACCCCACCCTGCGCCGGCGCTGAACGAGCTGTTCGGGGGCTACCCCGCCGGTTGCACTCACCACTTGCTCACCACGCGAGGCAGGAACCGCTTCAGTTCATCGTTTGAGCTAGGACCGCCTGCTAGGTGAATGGGCGCGGCTGGTATAGAACTTGCCTGCAAATCGGAATGTTCTGCCCCGCGCGGGGGAGCACCGGGGGGAGCACCGCACGAGCACGTCTGACACGTTCGGTCAGGCGCTCGATCCGGCTGAGACGGCGGTCGACGCCGCGCGCTACTTCGAGGCGAATCGGAAGGTGCGCCGACCGGTGTCGAAGATGCGTCGGTCGGACGCTGCGGTGTTCGCAGTCGGCGAGACGAACTGGAAGAAGTACCCGCGGCCGCGGTGGAGCGCGACGACGGCGATGACGTCGTAGGAGGGGCACACGATCGTGAACTCGCGCGCAGGGACGCCGCCGAGCGTCGTGTCACGCAACGCCCGCGCCCTCTGACAGAACAACTGCATGAGGGCGATGTAGGGTGCTTCCCACTTCCGTAGTGTCGTCCCAGTCGACAACCGCGTAGCAGCCGCGATGAACTTGCGATCGCTTCGGTCCGCGAACACGTCGACTTCGCCACTGTCGCCAAACGGGAATTCATTGACATCCCACGCGATGGAGGCGTAATACGCGTAGTAGCGCCCCGCGGGGAGAACGATCGCGTATCCGTATCTCTTGGAGACGAACTTCTTCCCCTGGGCGAACGCCTCGCCGGCGATCTCCGTCCTCGCGGCCGATCTCTCCGCGGCGAGCGCCACAGCGACGAGGGCGACGGCGAGAGCTGTGGCGACGCGCACCGAGAGGCTCCGCGCCGGAGTATGTCACTTTCAACGCAAGCCAGACAAGGCGTCAGAGTTTCCCCGCCGCGCGAGCGCGATCATCCGATCGACCTCGCGGTAGTCGGTCAGCGCGTACACGTAGTGGTCGGCCGCGACCCGCTTCGAGTCGCCGAGGAGTTCGGCGACCTCGGCCAGCGAGCCGGTGCGCTTGTAGTGGAGCGACCCGCGGTGGCGCCTCAGACCGCGCGGGGAGAAGTGCGGCACACCAACAGTTCCACGTCGAAGCGCTTGCCGGCTTCTGACGCGAGACAACGAAAGGCAGCTGCCTCTTCGTGGGTCCGAAGCGGCTCGACGACAGCAACGAGCTTCGACTCTGCGATCGCTGCCATGAGCTCTTCGTCGTCGAGCGCCTTCTTGAGACGAATCGGGATAGAGAACTGCCGTTCGAAAGACGCCATCTCTTTGTCCG
>JBKPSO010000070.1:0-6828 GCA_046735055.1 Actinomycetota bacterium | reverse complement strand
AAGAGCGTCGGAGTGCGCCTTGGCCGTCCGCGCGGAGATCTCGAGGCGCTGAGCGACCTCCTCGTTGGAGCAGCCGGCGGCGATGAGGGCGACGACCTCGCGCTGCCGTTGGGTGATCCCCGGCGGCGCGACCATGAGTGTTCCGTACATGGTGGGCACGCTAATGCGGCCCGGGGGCGCCGACCATTGACCAAAGGGTGTATTTCGACCGATTACGCCGCCACGGCAGACCCGGGCAGGAAGCTCGCCTCGTGCCCGCGTGCGTTCGCCTCGCGCAGCTCGTCCTCGTCCAGAGCGCCGATCCGCAGCAGCAACTCGAGCTCGTCGCGGAGGTGGGTACGCATCATCTCCGGGCCGTCCGTGGCGATCGTGAAGCGCACACCGTTCTCGACGAATGCGCGGAACGTCTCACGCACCGCCGCCTCGTCCGCCAGCGCCTTCGTCAGCAGGTTCGACGTCGGGCAGATCTCGAGGACGATCCCGCGGTCGCGCAGCTCCGCCATCAGCGCCGGCTCGCGCGCCGCCAGGATCCCGTGCCCGATGCGGTCGGGGCGGAGCGTCTCGACAACCTCGGCGACCTCCTCGACGCCGTACTCGCCGCCTTCCTCGCCGACGTGGATCGTCACTCCGAGGCCGGCCGAGCGGGCCTCCTCGACCAGCGGCGCGAGCGCCGCGTAGCGGTACCGGCAGGCCCCCGGCCGCCGTCCGGCGATGTCGATCCCGACGATCCCGCGCGAGGCGTAGCGGATCGCCTTCTCGACGATGATCGCGTTCTGCCGCTCGTCGAAGGTGCGGTCCATCATCAGGATCAGCCCGGCGCGCACCTGCGGGTACTCGAGGCTCGCGCGGTCGAGGCCGCGGGAGGCGGCCATGATGATGTGGTCCAGGTCGCGCTCGCCGCCGCGGTTCCGCTTCATCGGGTTGAAGCGCAGCTCGAGCGTCGTGATCCGCTGCGAGCGGTACGCGCCGCTGATCGCCGCGTGCACCGAGAGCTCGACTGCGATCGGGCTCGACTGGATCAACTCCGTCCAGTGGTAGATCGCGTCGAGCGCGTCCAGGTCTGGGACGCCGCGCGGGTCGGAGACCGTGACGAGCCGGTCGAACTCCCAGTAGTCCTTGACCGGGAGCGCGATCCCCTGCTCGTGCGCGATCGACCAAAGGATCTCCGAGGCCACCGACCCGCCAAGATGGGTGTGCAGCTCGGCGAGCCCGTCCTCGAACACGGATCGAGCATAACGCCCAGCTATAGGCTCTTCGGCGAATGAAGGTGGGCATCGTCGTCCCGTTCTCGTGGTCTTTCTGGGGAGCCGTGCTCGAGCACGCGGAGCTCCAGGCAGAGGCGCTCCGCGCCCGCGGGCTCGACGTGCGGATCGTGATCGGCAACGACCCACCCGGGACGTTCACGCGCGCGCTCCACCCGCGCCACGGCCGCCACGACGAGCCGCCCCCGGATGTGATCCCGGTCGGGCGCACGGTGATCGTGCCGGCGAATGGATCGCTGCCGAACATCGTTCTCAGCCCAAGCGTGCCCTTCAAGCTGAAGAAGGTCTTCGCGCGCGAGCGCTTCGACGTGCTGCACCTGCACGAGCCGATGACGCCGGCGATCTGCGTCTCGACGCTCGCGGTCGCGAGATGCGCGCTCGTCGCGACCTGGCACGCCGCGGGGGGCCTAGCCTGGATGCGCTTCGGCCTGCCCTCGTGGGGGTTCCTGCTCGACCGGATCGACCACTGCATCGCCGTCTCCGAGCAGGCCAAGGTCTCCGCGGAGCGCTGGGTCCCCTACGACTTCGAGGTGATCCCGAACGGCGTGCTGATTCCGCCCGAAGCCGACCCCGGGAACCGCGAGAACACCGTCGTCTTCATCGGCCGTCACGACCCGCGCAAGGGGATGCCGGTACTGCTGCGCGCCTGGCCGGGCGTGCACCGCCGGACCGGGGCGCGGCTTCGGCTCGTCGGCGCCGATCCGCTCGCCGTGCAGCTCCTGTTCGCGCGGCACCGCATCTCGAGCGAGGGCATCGACGTGCTCGGGTTCCTTCCCCAGGAAGAGCTGACGGCCGAGCTGCTGCGGGCGAAAGCGCTCGTAGCCCCGTCGATCGGGATGGAGAGCTTCGGGATGGTGCTGACGCGCGCGTTCGCGTGCGCCGTGCCGGTCGTCGCGTCCGACATTCCCGGGTACAAGGCGGTCATGACAGACGACACCGG
The DNA here is from genome assembly GCA_046735055.1 of Actinomycetota bacterium. Classification (GTDB taxonomy): domain Bacteria; phylum Actinomycetota; class Thermoleophilia; order Gaiellales; family Gaiellaceae; genus DATBLE01. The sequence goes on along the minus strand of JBKPSO010000070.1, from coordinate 4,626 downwards.
GGTGCTCTTCCCGGCAGGCGACTCCGATGCGCTCGCCGAGGCGCTCGGCAACCTCCTCGAGGACGAGCCGCGCCGGCGCGAGCTCGGCGAGCACGCGCGCCGGATTGCGATCGAGCGCTACTCGTGGGACCGGATCGCCGAGCGGCTCGAGCAGATCTACCGCGAGGTCGCGGCGTGAAGCTCCGGCCGCGCATTCCGCGCTCGCCGTGGACTCGGTGGGGCATCGCGATCGCGTTCCTCTGCGGGGTCGGCGCGCTGCTCTGGTGGCACGGTCCGCACTGGGCGGACTTCGGCGACGCGTTCAGAGCCGTCGACTGGAAGTGGGTGGTGGTGGCGGTCGGGCTCAACCTGCTCTCCGTGGTCGCGCGGGCGGCGGCCTGGGACACGGTGATCCACTCCGCGATGCCACCGCCGCACCCGCGCCTTTCCCTCGTCTTCTCTGCGTTCTCGGTCGGTCTGCTCGCGAATGCGGTGCTGCCGGGGCGGGTCGGGGAGTTCGCCCGCGTCGCGGTCCTGAGCCGGAGGATGAACGGGCGGCAGGGGCTGTTGCCGACGCTCGTCGGCACCGTGTTCGCGCATCGCGTCTTCGACCTCGTGCCCGTCGGGATTCTCGTCGTCTGGGTGCTGGCGACCGCGAAGATCCCCGGCTGGGCGTTCACGAGCCTGGCGATCGTGCTCTCGGTCGGCGTCGGGCTCTTCCTGTTCGCCTTCGCGACCGCCCGGGTCCACGGGCGCACCCGGCTCGAGGGGATGGGCACCGTCATGCGCGTGGTGACGATGGCGCGGCACGGGCTCGGCGTGATGCGCAGGTTCCGGCCGGCCGCGCTCGCGATCTCCGGCCAGTGCGCGGGGTGGACGTGTCAGCTGTTCGCGGTCTGGACGGCGATGCTGGCCTTCGACATCCACGAGGCGCTGCCGGCGGCGGGCCTCGTGCTCCTGCTGATGAACGTGGCGACGATCGTCCCGCTCTGGCCCGGCAACGTCGGGCTCGTGCAGGCGGCGATCGCGCTGCCGCTCGTCCAGTACGGCGTCCCCTACGGCAAAGGCTTCGCCTTCGGTCTCGGGCTGCAGGCGATCGAGGCCTCGGTCGGCATCGGCTTCGGGCTGATCTTCCTCGGTCACGAGGGCCTGTCGTTTGCCGGTCTGCGCGAGATGCCCGGGGCGGCGACCGCCGAGGTGTCCGACGCGCAGGCGCGGGAGGAGCCCCCCGAGCGTGAGCCCGCGCGTGCTCGCGTGCCCGGCTAGCCTCAAAGGCGTGCTCTCCGCGGCCCACGCCGCGGACGCGCTCGTGCGCGGCTTCCGCAGCGCGGGGGTCGACGTCGAGGCGATGCCGATCGGCGACGGTGGCGAGGGGACGGTCGACGTGCTCTGCTCCGTCTTCGAGCCGGTCGAGGTCGTCGACGCGTTCGGGCGGCCGCGGGTTGCGCGGACCGGTGTCCTCGACGACGGGACGCGCGTGATCGAGGCGGCGGAGGCGATTCCGCTCGATCCGGAGCGGCTGGACGTGATGGCCGCCTCGAGCCGCGGACTCGGCCTCTGGGTCGGTCTCTACAGGGACTGTCCCCTGACCATGACCGTCGGCGGCACGGCGACGATGGACGCCGGCGCGGGCCTGCTGGAGGTGCTCGATCGTCTGCCGGACCGGACTTGCGTCCTGTGCGACGTGATGACGAGGCTCTACGACGCGCCGCGGCTCTTCGGGCCGCAGAAGGGCGCGACCCCGGACCAGGTCGTCGGGCTCGAGGCCCGCTTTCGCGCGATGACGAACCTCGCGCCGTACGCCGACCTCCCCGGGTCCGGGGCGGCGGGCGGGCTCGGCGCGGCGCTCGCCTCGCTCGGCGCCGAGCTCGTGCGGGGCGCGGAGGCCGTCCTCGACCTGCTCGGTTTCGATCCCCGGCCGTACGACATCGTCGTCACGGGCGAGGGCACCGTGGACGGGACGACGTGGGAGGGGAAAGCGCCGGCGGCCGTCGCGCGACGGTGCGCCGAGGCAGGCGTTCGCTGCATCGTCTTCGGCGGTCGCGTCGTCGAGGGCGACGCGGTCGCACTCAGCGGCGACCCGACGCGGGCCGAGCGGGACCTCGTCGAGCTCGGCGAGCGGCTAGGCGTCCTGGTTCGCGGCGCGTAGCCGCTTCGCCATTCCCTGGAGGAGCTCCCAGGCCATCGCCGCGTTCTCCTCGACGAGCGGCTGGAACTCCCAGGAGACGAGCCCGTAGGCGGTCACGTCGGTGTCCGCGGTGACGGTCGCCGTGCGCGGCCCGTCGTCGATCAGGGCGATCTCGCCGAAGTAGTCGCCCGGGCCGCCGAGGCCTCTGTCCTCGCCGCCGATGCTGTAGCGCACCATGCCCTCGCCGATCACGAAGAAGCCGACGCCGCGCGTGCCCTCGGCCGCGATCGTCTCCCCGGCTGTGAACCGGCTCTCGCGGAAGGACTTCGCGAGCCGTTGGAGCTCGCGATTGGACATGTCCTCGAAGAGGTCGACCCTGCGGAGGAAATCGATCGGGACCGTCACGGCCGCGAGCTTACCCGGCGGGGTGCGCCGCGTCGACTCGTTTTGCCAGTTCCTCGATCTTGCCCTCGGCGGCGTCGAGCTGGTCGAGGCAGAAGCGGTAGAGATCCTCGCCGCGCTGCCAGAGGGCGAGCGCCTCGTCGAGGCTCGCCTCGCCGCGCTCCAGACGCTCGACGATCTGCGTCAGCTCCTTCTCGGCCTCCTCGAACGTCATTCGACCCTCGCTCCGAAGGCGCCGTCGGCGACCTCGACGGCGACCTGGTCGCCGGGCGAAACGGAGTCGGCCGAACGGACGAGCTCGCCGTCGCGGCGGACGATCGCATAGCCGCGCTCGAGCGTCGCACGGGGGGAGAGCGCGCGCAGGCGGCCCCCGGCATGGGTGACCGCTGCGCGGCGACGCTCGACGAGGAGCGCCGGCGCCCGGCGCAGGCGCTCGTGGGCCTGCGTGAGCCGTGCGGAGTGACGCTCGAACGTCCGGCGCGCCCCGCGCGCCAGCCCGTCGCGGGCGCGGGAGAGGCCGGCCAGAAGCTCGTCCACGTCGGGCACGACGAGGCGGCCGGCAGCAGTGGGCGTCGAGGCGCGGCGGTCGGCGGCGAGGTCGCAGAGCGGCGTGTCCTGCTCGTGGCCGACCGCCGTCACGACCGGGACGGGGCAGCCGGCGACTGCGCGGACGAGCCGCTCGTCGCTGAACGGGAGCAGGTCTTCGAAGCCGCCCCCGCCGCGAGCGAGGACGACGACGTCGACCTCCGGCGCCGCGCACACCGCCTCCAGCGCCGCGACCATCTCCGACGCCGCGCGGGGTCCCTGGACGTACGTTTCCGCGACGAGCACGCGGGCGGGCGGGAATCGCGACCGGATCGCGGTCAGCACGTCGCGCTTCGCAGCGGCGTCGTTGCCCGTGACGAGCCCGATCCGGCGCGGTAGTCGTGGCAACGGCCGCTTGCGGCTCTCTGCGAAGAGCCCCTCGGCGGCGAGCTTCGCCTTGAGCCGCTCGAGGGCGGCCAGGTGCTCGCCGAGGCCGAAGCGCTCGATCGAGAGCGCCCGCAGGCGCAGCTCGCCCTTCTGTTCCCACAGCTCCGGGCGGCCGTAGACGTGCACGCGCTCGCCGTTCGCGAGGTCGAGCCGGAGCGCGTCGAACTGCCCGCGCGGCATCGCCGCCGCGAGGCAGGCGCCGTTCTCGGGATCCTTGAGCGTGAAGTAGACGGTCTGCCAGGCCGCCTGGCGCCGCAGCTCGGTCACCTCGCCCTCGATCCAGATCGTCGGCAGCCGCTGCAGCCACGTCGCGACTCCGCGGTTGAATCCCGCGACGGTGAAGACCCTGCGGTCGCCGTAGAGGAGCGGCTCGACCTTCATACGCGCATCGTAGGCGCGAGTCAGCCGCGTCCGGTATTGCCCTCGCGTCCGCGGCTCGATCTGCGACCATGGCCGCAGTGCCTGGGGGGACGGTCGAGGCGATCTTCATCGCGGCAAAGCGCGGCGAGTTGCCTCGCTCGGTCGACTCCGTGCACGCTGTCGCCGGCAAGGGCCTGGAGGGCAATCGCTACTTCGACACCGGCCGGCCGCACCAGGAGCTGACGCTGATCGAGGCCGAGCAGCTCGAGTACGCACGCGCCGAGCACGGGCTCGACATCGAAGCGGCGGCGACGGGACGGAATATCCTCACCCGCGGTGTCGACCTGAACGCGCTCGTCGGCAAGCGCTTCCGCCTCGGCGCGGTCGAGTGCCGCGGGCTCCAGCTCTGCGAGCCGTGCACGACGATGCAGGCGCGAACGGCCCCGGGGGCGATCAAGACGCTCCTGCACCGCGCCGGGCTGAACGCGGAGATCCTCGTCGGCGGCGAGGTGCGCCCCGGAGACGCCGTCGTCTCGCTCTAGAGCAGGATCCGCGCGGCCGTCTCGTGGCCGCACCCGGACACGACGAGCTCGACCGCGCGATGCAGGTCAGCCTCGCTGTTCGCCAGCTTCTCGGCGAGCGGGAGCGGGTAGCCCGCCTCGATCAGCACGTGCAGACGCCAGCTCTGCACCTTCGCGCGCTCTGTCTGCTCGGGTTCGGCGATCTGGGTCATCTCGCTCACGCGGCTTCGTTCGCCTCCTCCTAGACGAACCCTTGTGGCGAAA
>JBKPSO010000069.1:0-5539 GCA_046735055.1 Actinomycetota bacterium | reverse complement strand
GCATCATGCGCCTCCGCCGAGGCGTTCCGGAGCTCACGCTCGAGGGCACCGTGGTCAACGAGTCCGACCAGCCTGCGTGCTTCGTCTGGGGGCAGCACTGCGTCCTCGGGCCCCCTTTTCTCGAGCCGGGCTGTCGCCTCGAGGTCCCGGCTCGTACGATCGTTACCTCGCCGGTGCTTAGGATGGCTGAGCGTTCGGAAGCAGGATCCCGACCTCACCTTCCGTCTCGAATGGGATCCGGCAGTCTTCGGCTGGGTGGTGCTGTGGCAGCCCTACAGCGGCGCCAGGACGAGTCCACTGGCCGGCTCGTATGCCTAGGTTCGCGAGCGTGGGGACGGCCGCGCTAGGCCGTGGGTGGCACCTCTGCTCACCCTAGGCGAGCGGAGGCGGAAGCGGGCTAAGGTCGCCTGGAACCCCTGCTCCCAAGCCGATCCCCACCAGGTGCAAACGACCCGGACGAGACCGGCTCGACCACGTGCTGCTCGGCGACCCGCTCGAGCGGGACGAACAGCCTGCAGTGCGGGCACTTGAACCCGTGGTAACGCTCGGCAGAGCCGGTCAGCAGCTCGTCGCGGAAGGACTTACCGCAGTGCGGGCAGACCACGTCGTAGACCGTCGCCTGGACGGGATCATCGGCCACTCCTCGACCGTAGCAGAGGGATACCCCCACCGGGTGATGGCGGAGATCCGTCATGATCTGTTGACAGCTGTTAGAGGACTTCGACGTGCAAGAAAGGGAGCGTCAGGATGCCGAAGCGGTTGGCGGCACGTCGACAGCCCACAGGCCGTGGGCAGGCGCCTGAGAGAGGCTCGTCTGGCCGCGGGGATGAGCCAGCGCGAGCTCTCGTTCCCCGGCTGCACGGCCGTCTACATCTGCCGGATCGAGCGCGGCGACCGCGTGCCCTCGCTGCAGCTCCTGCGCGAGCGAGCTCGCCGGCTCGGGGTGGACGAGGAGTACCTGGCGACGGGCGCCGCGCACGTCGACGAGGTCGATGGGCTCGTCGAGGCCGACTCCTCGAGCAGGAGGGCCGCAAGGACGAGGCGCTCGAGCTGCTCGAGAAGGCTGTTGGACTGAAGGAGCAGGCGCGGCACTGACGCGCCACTAGACTCGCGCCGGGATGCTCACCCGGCTCGGTCTCTACAAGCTCCTCGGCGAGAACCCCGAGCGGACGTGGCCGGTCGCGCGTCGACTCGCGAATACGATCGCGCAAGTGATCGCGCCGAGCCTCAGCTACGGCCAGGAGCGGATGCCTGAGACGGGCGCGGCGGTTGTCGCCGTCAACCACTTCTCGGAGATCGACCCCGTGATCGTGGGCCTGAACTCCCGGCGCACGCTCTACTTCATGGCGAAGATCGAGCTGCTCTCCGTTCCGATCGCCGGCGAGCTGCTGCGCTGGACGGGTGCCTTCGCCGTGCGGCGCGGGGAGGCCGACCGCGATTCGCTCCGGGTCGCGCGCTGGGCGCTCGAGAACGGCCACGTGGTCGGCGTGTTCACGGAAGGCACGCGGCAGCACTTCGGCTACCCGGGCCCGATGCACGCCGGCGCGGCCATGCTGGCGATCCAGGAGAGCGTTCCGGTCGTCCCGGCCGGGATCGACACCTTCGGCTGGACGCCGAAGAACCGGCGCCGCTCGTGCATCGTCTGGGGCGAGCCGATCCGGCTCGAACTGCCCCGCAACGGCAAGGGGTACAAGGAGGGCACGGCAATCGTCGGGGAACACGTGACCCGGCTCTGGCGCATCGCCGCTCAGGCCGTCGCGGACGGGTGCCCCGAGACGCTGCCCGGCGGCCTGCGGCGCGCCGGCACGATCCGGCCGCGCGACTCGATCATCCGCCCAGAGCTTCCCACCTGGCCGGTCGAGGAGTGGGCGGCCGAGCCGCTCGGGCCGGTCTACCGGCCGCACAGGGACGCTCACGGGAGCCGCTTCGGGCGCGGTGAATTTCGGCCTGTGCCGACGTCTACAGAGCACCGACCGAAGGAGGAGAAATGAAAGCGAACGGTGGCCCGGACTTCACGTTCAGCGAGGCGATCTCGTTCCAGGTCTTCTGCGAGGACCAGGACGAGGTGGACCGCTAGAGCGCTGTGCCCGAGGATCCGTTTCCGCTCCAAGGGACGCCCTGGTTCGATCCGGAGCGCTGGTGGGTCTCGCCGATGAACTTCGCCCCGGAGATCCAGGACCGTCTTCCGGAGCGGATCGAGATCCACGACGTGACGTTGCGCGACGGCGAGCAGACGCCCGGGGTGGTCTTTCGCCGGGAGGAGCGCGTGGCGATCGCGCAGGCGCTCGCCGCCCTCCGCGTCGCGCGGATCGAGGTCGGGATGCCGGCGGTCTCGCCCGAGGTCGCGGCCGGGTGCGCCGCCGTCGCCGAGCTCGGTCTCCCGTGCGAGCTCGTTGGCTTCGCGCGCGCGGTGCCGGGCGATGTCGAGGCGTGCGCGACCGCCGGGCTGACGACGGTGATCGTCGAGCACACCGTCAACCCCTACCTCTGCCGCTACGTCTACGACGTCGACCGCGCCGAGCTCCTCGCGCGGCTCGAGGAGAGCTTCGCCGCGGCGCGCGACCTCGGCCTCCGGCCGATCTTCATGGGCTGGGACTTCTTCCGTTGCACGCTCGACTACTGCCTCGACCTGTTCGCCGAGGTCGTCGAGCGCTGCAGCCCGGAGAGCCTTGTCCTCGTCGACACCTTCGGGGTGGCGACGCCGCCGGCGGTCCGGACAGCGTTCGATGCCTTCTCGGCCCGCTTCGACCCGCTGCCGCTCGAGTTCCACAACCACGACGACTTCGGCCTCGCGGTCGGGAGCGTCGTCGCCGCGGTCCAGGGCGGTGCCCGCGTGGTGCACACGTCGGTCAACGGCGTCGGGGAGCGCACCGGGAACGCTCCGACGGAACAGGTCGTCGCGACGCTCGAGATGTTGCTCGGCGTGGACACCGGCGTCCGTCTCGACCGGCTGACCGCGACGTCGCGGCTCGTCGAGCAGGTCTCGAAAGTGCCTGTTCCCCTGAACGCACCGATCGTCGGCAAGCGCGTCTTCCAGATCGAGACCGGTGTCGCCGTCCACTCCACGGAGAAGCTGCGCGCGGCCGGGATCAAGCCCGTGCGGACGTTCGTCCCGGCGGTCGTCGGCCAGGGCGAGATCGGTCTCCTCCTCGGAGCCGGCAGCGGCACCGCATCGGTGCTCCACCACCTCCAGCGGCACGGGCTCGAGCTCTCGCGCGAGGAGGTCGCCGACGTCCTGGCTGCGGTGAAGCAGGAGTCGACGGTTCGCAAGGGCCTGCTCGACGACGAGACGTTCCTTGCGATCGTCGAGGCCGTGCGGGCGGCGCGTCCGGTCGGCTCCTAGGCCGGCTCCGCGGCAGGAGTCTCCGGCGGAGGCTCGGTTGCCGTCGCGGGCGCCTGCGGCTTCTCCCGGTGCCGCAGGTAGAGCTTCCAGAGCTCCGAGGCGATGATGACCGAGAAAGGCACGATCAGGCAGACGCCCCACTGGGCGCGCGTGAGCCCGGTGGTCTGCAGGAACTTGTTCAGGACGTCCATCTCGGTGCCGAGGACGATCGCAACGATCGAGAGACCGGTGGCGAAGAGAAACTTTCGGTCGGAGAACGACTCCATGCTGAAGACCGTCCGTCGCTCGTCGAGCGCGGTGAAGGAGAACAGCAGGTTCGCGATCGAGAACGTCGTCAGCGCCATGGTGCGGGCGACGGCGGCGCCGTGGTTGTCGTCGGCCCACCACGCGATTCCGACGGTTCCGACCGCCATCACGAGACCCGCGATCGCGATCCAGATGAACTTCAGCTTGTCGAGGATCGGCTCGTTCGGCGCCCGCGGGTTGCGCTTCATCAGGTTGTCCGCGAACTTGCCGTAACCGAGGCCGACCGCCTGGAAGACCTGCGTGGTGAAGTTCAGCCACAGGGTCTGGAGCGGAACGAAGATCACGCCGCCGGCGACGTTGAAGATCGCAGCGCCGAGGAAGGAGAGCACCATCCCGGCGAGGACGCCCATCTGGAAGCGGATGTACTTCGTCAGGTTGTCGTAGAGGCCGCGGCCGATCTCGACGGCCTTGACGATCGTCGCGAAGTTGTCGTCGGTGAGGATCATGTCTCCGGCTTCCTTCGAAACCTCGGTCCCGGTGATCCCCATCGCGATCCCGATGTCCGCCTTCTTCAGCGCCGGCGCGTCGTTCACGCCGTCGCCGGTCATTGCGACGATTGCGCCCTTCGTGCGCAGTGTCTCGACGAGACGCACCTTGTCCTCGGGCGTCACCCGCGCGAGTACGCCGATCTCGTCGATTTGCGCCACCGCTTCCTCGTCGCTCATCGCGGCGAACTCGGCGCCCGTGATCGCCCGGCCCTCGATTCCGAGCTGCGTCGCGATCGCGGCGGCGGTGACGGCGTGGTCGCCGGTGATCATCCGCACTCTGATTCCCGCGGTCTTCGCGCTCGCGATCGCGTCCTTCGCGGTCGGGCGGGGCGGGTCGACGATCCCGACGAGCGTCAGAACGGTCAGCTCCTGCATGTAGCCGAGCAGGTCGGCCTTCTGATCGAACGAGTCCGGCGAGAAGTCGCGGCGCGCGGTCGCGAGCACGCGCAGGCCCTGCTCGCCGAGCCGCTGGTTCTCGGCGAGGTACCTCTGTTTCGCCTCGTCGTCGACGGAGGCGGGCTTCAGGTCTGTGTCGAGGAACGTCGTCGACCGGGCGAGGAGCTGGTCGGGAGCGCCCTTGACGAAGCAGCGGACGACGTCCTTGCCGGTCTCGTCCTTCATCCGGTGGAACGTCGCCATCAGCTTGTACTCCGTGTCGAAGGGCAACTCGGCGACGCGAGGGAAGTCGGCGCGGGTCGCATCGACGTCCAGGCCGCCCTTCGCGGCGAGGACGACCAGAGCCCCCTCGGTTGGGTCGCCGATCATCTCGCCGTCGTGCACGACCGCGTCCGAGGCCAGGACCATCGGCACCAGGAACTGGTCGAGTGGCACGTCGGAGTCGCCCACCGAGCGCAGAATCCTGCCTTCGGTCGAGTAGCCCGTCCCGTCGATCGTGTAGCGGCGGCTCGCGAGCGCCATTTCGACGGCGGTCATCTGGTTCAGCGTCAGCGTCCCGGTCTTGTCCGAGTTGATCACCGAGGTCGCGCCGAGGGTCTCGGTCGAGCGCAGCCGCTTGACAATGGCGTTCGCCTTGGCGAGTAGCTGCGTCCCCATCGAGAGGATCGTGGTCACTACGGCCGGGAGCCCGGTCGGGATCGCGGCGATCGCGAAGGCAAGCGCGGCGGTGAACACGGACTTGAAGGTGTGGCCGCGCGAGCTGTTGATGATGATCGAGGCCACCACGGCGCCGCCGGAGATGAAGAGGATCTGCATCGTCAGCTTCTGCAGCTGCTTGGTCAACGGTGTGACGGTGTCGTCCGCGTACTGGAGCATGTTCGAGATGTGGCCGACCTCGGTCGACATCCCCGTCCCGGTGACGACGAACTGCCCTGATCCGCGGGTGACGTTGGTGTTCATGTAGACCATGTCGGTCCGGTCGCCGAGCGGCGTGTCGCCGCTCTCC
>JBKPSO010000068.1:0-16790 GCA_046735055.1 Actinomycetota bacterium | reverse complement strand
GCTCGAGTTCGCGCACACGCGCCTCGCGACAGGCGACGACGCTGCGTGGATTGCACAGCGTCTTATCACGGCTTGCAGTGCGTTCGGCACGGAGGTCGCCGAGGAGAACGGCCGCCTCGTCGCGTACTGGCGCTGAGCCGGGGCACAAATGCGGAGCAAGAGCACAGTGAAAGCGAGATCATGATCGACTGGCGATCCTGCTCCTGCGGTGCCTCGAGACACGAAAGCCCCTGATCAGGCGATCCGGATCGCGAGGCCTGGGTAGTCGATCACCAGCCCAGCCTGGTCGTAGAGCAAGTCAGCATCGAATTCGAATGCAGGGGCGGCGTAGTGGTAGCGCTGGCGGCGCCCGTCGTCGGGGCCGCGGACATACCGTTGCTCCAGCCGTTCGACGGTGAGGTCAGGGGCGCGAACATACGCCGCCGGGGCGTTGGCTCCCTCGCCGACCTCGAGGCCGAGTCGATGCACGGGGAGAGCGTTGGTCAATGCGGACGATTCGAGATCGACATCCAGGCAACCGTCGAGTTCGGGGACTGGTGAGCCGTCGACAATCCAGCCGCCGGACCCGTTCGCTTCGAGCGTCAACTCGCGCCGGCCGGTGGCGCTGTGCCCTTTCACCCACGCGCTTCGGGTCAACCAGCTCTCACTGAGTCTGATCACGTAATCGACGGCCCATGCCTTGCCGTCCTCGACCGCGACCGTGTGGCCTTCGACGCAGTCGTCGTCATCAGACAACCGGAGCAAGACGACCTCGAAGCCGACCCGCGCGTCGCGGTGTCGCCAGGCTGCGGTTCGGGGAGGATCCGAGAAGATCGTCGCCATTACGTCACGGTCCCCGAACCGTCGTCGGTGTGACATCCGTTTTTTGACCAAGCGAGTCGTGCCGTCAGCTGCGAACGGTGGACCCGGTCAATGCGAGGTCGAGGAGGCCTGGGAACCTCGTATCGACGTCTTCTCCACGCAACGAGACGAGAGACCCGCACGATCACGGCTTCTCCCTTCTATCCGGGAACGAGGATGTCGACGAGGCGAAACCGTTCGGAGCGAGCAGGCAGGCTCGGCGTCCAATCCGGTTCGACGGCGAGATACGACTCTGGGTCGGCGAGGATGACCCCGTACAGCACCTCGGCGACTATCCGGCCGCCGACGGCGCCGAGCCGATTGCCGGACTGGCGCGCCGCCGATTCGCGAAGGATGTAGAGCCAGAGCGGGGTCTCGCCTTGCCAGCCGTGGCGACGCAGATCGAGCTCGTCCTCGGTGAGCGGCTCGACGCCGATCGAACGTGCGACCGCCTCGCCGGAGGGAAGGCCGGTGCCTTGCCCGCGCTCGAGGTCGCGCGCGGCGAGCGAGCGGTAGGCAACGTCGTCCACAGCGCCGGTAATCGCGTGCGGCAGCTCGATCAGCGAGCGTGGCAGCTGCCCGTCCATCGGCTTCGCCCGCTGAGCTTCCGGCCGGCCGGGCACGTCGAACAGGAGCGACCAGTCGACTCGGCGGTCGCCGATCGGGCCGAAGCCGATCAGCTCCGGGAAGACCCGGTACCGGGGCCCGTCGGCCTGGAGCTGGTAGAGCTGGCGGATCTGGGAGTGGCCGTAGCGATAGGCGGCGTCGGCGAACTCGACCGGAATGAATGGTTCAGGGTCGGGCCGGTAGAACCGGGGGCCGTCGCCGGCGACCTCGGCGGTTAGCCCCGGTCCGACGAGGCCGGGGAGGAACTCGTTGACGATCAGCCATTGGTAGTGCCAGCAGAGAGAACGTCGCGCCTCGTCGAAGAGCTCTCCCTCTGCGACTCCGTCCTCGCGGAGCCGATCGACGAGCAGGTTGTGCGTCTCGATGAACGCGACCTGCATCTGGCCCATGAAGACATGGACGTCGTTGCGAGGGTCGCCGATCAGCGCGATCCCTTCCTGGTTGCGTGGGAGATCGCCCTCGTCCTCCAGCAGCTTGGCCGGGTCGTCCCGTCGATAGAGGTACGGCGAGCCGCCGGGGCCGCCGCCGTAGAGGGCCTCGAGGTTGGCCCGGGGTGAGCGCATGTTGCGCAGGGCGCCGAGGTCGGTGTGTGTGCGAAGCGGGGAACGGTCTGCGGTGAGGTCGTGGGCGACGTACTGCCCGAAGAAGGGCCAGCCCGCTTCGACCTTCGAGTCCTGCTCGTCGTCGCCACCGTCGCAGAATCCGCCGGCGCCTCCGAGCCGGTGGAGAATCGTCTCGTCCGCCTCGAGGGCGGGCAGGTCGAACATGCGCCCGTAGCGACCACCCTCGCCGATCGGAGCGTCGATCCGATCGGGAGCGAGGCAGTGGTCGCGGATGACGGTCGCTGTGGTCATGACCTCGAAAACGAGGTGGAGCACGAGCATGTTCCACGCGTGCGCGGCCGGAACTCGTCCGCATGCTGCGGCCGGAGACCTCCGCCTACTCGAAAAAGGTGACGACGGCGAGGATCACGTACAGGGAGATCAGCGCCACGCCCTCGAACCTGGTCGCCTCGCCGTCGCCGGTGATCTGCCAGAGCGCGAGTCCCGTCAGCAGCATCGCGCCGATGTAGACGGGCTCGAGCTCGAACGTCAGCGGGGTCGCGAACAGCAGCGAGACGAGCACGAGCGCCGGGAAGAGGAACGCCGTGATCTGCGCGACGGAGTTCTTGACCACCGAGATCGCCAGGTCCGCCTGGCCTTTCAGCGCGAGGACGACACCGGCGGTGTTCTCGACTGCATTGCCCGCGATTCCGACGATGACGAGACCGGCGAACGCCTTCGGGACGCCGATCTGCTCCATCGCCGGAGACAGCGCATCGATGAACCAGTCGGAGACGAACGCGGCTCCGACACCGGCGACGCCCAGCAGAACCACCGCACGCGTCATCGAGACCCGCGGTGTCCCACGGGAGGGCTCCTGCTCCGGGCCGGACCGTAGGTAGTCGACCAGCCAGACGGCGTAGGTGAGGAGCAGCGCAACTGCGCCCGTGATCGAGATCGCCTCGACGTGATGGGAGGCCCGGTCGCCGGTCGCGACCGAGATGCCCAGGATCACGATCAGAAAGCTCGCGAGCATCATCAGCACAGCGTTGTCCTTCGGCAGGCGCGTCTGGAAGCGCATCACCCCGTCCGCGCTCTGATGGCAGCCGGCGATGATCACCAGCCCGAGCACGAGCAATGCGTTCGCGAAGATCGACCCGATGATCGACGTCTGCGCGACGACGATCTCGCCGGCGCCGAGCGCGAAGACGACGATGAAGAACTCCGGAAGGTTCCCGAGCGTCGACTGCAGCACGCCGGTCGCCGCCGGACCGAACCGCTCGCCGACCTGCTCGGTCGCAAACGACACGATCCACGCCAGCCCGGCCAGGGCGATCGTCGCGATCACGAACGTCAGCACCGAGGGTGCGTCCGTGTAATGGGCAATCCCTGCAGCCGCGGTCGCAACTGCCGTGAGAGCGATCAGCGTCCAGGTCAGGCGCACCAGAGGAACCTAACGCCCGCCTGTGCGCCGGTCAGACGATCTGGACGCCGGCCAGCGACGGATCGGGCGGCGGGTACTGCGGGTCGAGCTCGGTCAGTGCGTGAACGAGGAGCTCGGCGATCGCCACGTTGCGTACCCAGTTGCGGTCCGCCGGGATGACGTGCCAGGGAGCCCACGTGGTGGAGGTCGCGGTGATGACCTCCTCGTAGGCCTCCAGGTAGTCGTCCCAGCGCGCACGATCTTCGAGGTCGACGGGGCGGAACTTCCACGCCTTCTCGGGAACGTCCAACCGCTCCTGCAGCCGTTTCCGCTGCTCGTCCTTCGACACGTGCAGGAACGCCTTGACGATCCTCGTTCCCTCGTCGGTGAGCACTCGTTCGAACTCGCGGATGTGATCGGGCCGGCGCTTCCAGACGGACGGCGGGGCGAGGCCCCTGATGCGGACGGTGACAACCTCTTCGTAATGGGAGCGGTTGAAGATGCCGAGCTCCCCGCGGGCAGGGCAGGCGGCATGCACCCGCCACAGGTAGTCGTGCGCGACCTCGGTCGCGGTCGGTTCCCTGAAGGAGACGACCCGGCAGCCCTGCGGGTTCACCCCCGTCAAGACATGCCGGATCGTCCCGTCCTTTCCCGACGCGTCGAGCCCCTGGAGGACGAGCAGCAGCGATCGGGTCGACTCCGCCCAGAGCCGGTCGTGAAGGTCGGCGAGCTTCGAGACCAACTCGGCCACCCGCTCGAGGCCGGCCTTCTTGCCGCCGAGGCCGAGCCGGCTACCCGGGTCCCGCCCGGCGAGCCCGGCGGGCGTGCCCGGTTGTACGCGCACCGAGCTGACGAGCTGGTTCTCCTTCTGCTGCAACCGATGCCTCCCGCGACTGTGAACCGTTGCAGACCTTTCACCAGATCTTCCCACGGCGTCTACCCAGCCGGCAGGCGGTCGACGGTAACGGTCCGGACGAGCTCCACGGAGCTCAGGCCGGTATTGATCGCGCGGCTCAGACGGAGATCGCGCAGAGCTTGTTGGCGGCGTTCAGCGCAGCGATCTTGTAGGCCTCGGCGAGCGTGGGGTAGTTGAAGACGGAGTCGACAGTAGGTCTCGCCGAGGATGACTCCGCGTGCGAGCTCGCGGTACCGCGCCACGCCGACCTCGAGCTCCTCGAGACCGAGATTCTCGGTCGCACCCTCGCGGCCGGCCGCATGTGACCCCGAGGTCGCGCAGGTGATAGCGAAGCGCTTCGACGATCTCCAGGTCGCAGAACTCGAGCATCGCCGGCCGCGACTCGACGATCGTCACGGTCGACCCGAGCGCTGCGAACATCGAGCAGTATTCGATCCCGATCACGCCCGCGCCGACGACGAGCAGCGTGTCCGGAATGCGGTCGAGGTCGAGGATCTGGTCGGAGTCGAGCACGATCGCACCGTCGAACTCGACGTCGGCCGGATGTGCGGGGAACTGCCCGTCGCGATCACGATCGACTTCGTCGTCAACAGCCGCTCGTCCCCGTTTTCGGCCGTGACGCGAACCGTGTTCGGATCGACGACCGCCGCCCGTCGGCGAAGCTTCGCCGCCTGGATCGCCGCGCGCGTCCCCGTCGGGCCCGAGCCGATCGCGACCAGGTCGAACTCGCCGCCCACCGATCACGGTCAAGCACGCGTCCACCACGGTGGGCACCCAATAGTGAAAAAACGGAGAAGAAGATGGGGAGCGTGCGGCACCTCGGCCTGCGAGCCTCGGTGTGCATGTGATTAAACGCGTCTGTGCCCATGGCAGCATTCGACCCCGGGTCGGCGGATCTCTCGCGTCGGGTGGCGGCGCTCTCCGCGCGACTGGCCGACGGCCTGAAGCCGCTCGCGGAAGTCGCCTACAACTACCGATGGAGCTGGTCCGCGAAGGGCGCCGAGGTGTTCAACGACGTCAGTCCGCTCCGCTGGGCGCTCTCCGGCCGGAATCCGGTGCGGTTCCTGAACGACCTCTGGCCGACGACGCAGGCGGCCGCGGAGCGGGATGCAGCCCTGATGAGGCGAGTGCGGGCCCTCCACGCGGAAGTCGCCGCCGACGTCTCGAGACCGGACCGGCCCCGTCCCGGAGTCGAAGGGCCCATCGCCTTCTTCTGCGCCGAGTTCGGCGTGCATGCCTCGCTGCCGATGTACTCGGGTGGGCTCGGCATCCTCGCCGGGGACATCGTCAAGGAGGCGAGCGACCAGGCGCTGCCGATGATCGGCATCGGTCTGCTCTACGACCGCGGCTATTTCCGCCAGCGTCTCGACCTCGCCGGCCGCCAGCAAGAGTACTGGCTCGCCACGGACGCTCACAACCTTCCGATTGCCAGAGTGACGCTCCCCGACGGGATGCCCCTGCACCTCGCGGTAAAGCTCTTCGGCGCCGACATCGCCTTCCGTGTCTGGCGTGTCGACGTCGGCCGCGTGCCGCTCCTGCTGCTCGACTCGAACGTGCCCGAGAACGATCCCGTGCAGCGCTGGACGACGGCCAGGCTCTACGACGGAGGCCGCGCAGTGCGGCTCGCCCAGTACGGGCTGCTCGGAATCGGCGGCGTGCGGGTCCTGCGCGCGCTCGGCGTCGACCCGGCCGTCCTGCACCTCAACGAGGGCCACCCGGCGCTCGCGGCGCTCGAGCTCGCGGCGGAGCAGGTCGCGCAGGGCGCCTCCTTCGAGGAGGCCATCGCCGTGGCGCGCCGGCGCGTCGTCTTCACCACTCACACGCCCGTCCCCGCCGGCAACGAGACGTACTCGGAGCGCGAGTTCGGTGACGCCTTCGGCGACCTCGCCGAGCGACTGGGCGTCGACGAGGGCACCTTCCTCGGGCTCTGTCGAGTCGATCCCGCGGACAGTGCGGAGCAGCCGGGGATGACGCCGCTCGCGCTGCGGCTGAGCCGGCGGCGGAACGCGGTGAGCCGGTTGCACGGCGAGGTCGCGCGACGGATGTGGCAGCCGCTGTTCCACGAGGCCGAGTCGATCGACGTGCCGATCACGCACGTCACGAACGGCGTCCACGTCCCCACCTTCGTCGGCCAGCCGGTCCGACGCCTCCTCGACCGGTACCTGGGCTCCGCCTGGACGAGCCGGACGGCGGATCCAGCCTCCTGGGAGGCCGTTCGAGCAATCCCGAACGACGAGCTCTGGGCCGCGCGGTGCGAGGGGCGCAGCCGGCTCGTCGAGCACATCCGCGTGAAGAGCCAGCAGGACCGCCTGCTCCGAGGCGAGCAGGTCGACTACGTCCGCGCAGTCGACCGCTGGCTCGATCCCGACGCGCTGACGCTGGGCTTTGCCCGTCGACTCGCGACCTACAAGCGGCTCCATCTGCTGATGCTCGACGCCGACCGGGCGGAGCGGATCATCGGCGGCCCGCCGCCGGTCCAGCTGCTGATCGCAGGCAAGGCGCACCCGAGCGACGAGGCCGGCAAAGACACCCTCCAGCGTGTCGTCGGCTGGAAGCGCCTGAGTCCGGAGCTGGCCGACAGCGTGCTCTTCGTGGAGGATTACGACCTCGAGATCGCGCGCCTGCTCGTCGTCGGCTGCGACGTCTGGATCAACTTGCCCCGGAAGCCGATGGAGGCGAGCGGTACGAGCGGCATGAAGGCCTCCGTCAACGGTGTCCTCCAACTCAGCGTGCTCGACGGTTGGTGGGCGGAGGCCTACAACGGCACGAACGGCTGGGCGATCCCGGGAGACGAGGAAGCCGACCCCGCGGCCGCCGATGCCGCCGACGCGAAGCGCTTCTACGACCTGTTGGAGAACGACGTGATTCCGCTGTTCCACGAACGCGACGAGCACGGCATCCCCCAGAGCTGGTGCGACCGGATCAAGGACACCCTCGTCAGCTGCGCACCGACCTTCAGCGCGACGCGGATGCTGAACGACTACGTCGAGCGCATCTACCCGGACCGCTGAGCGGCGGTCGAGCCGGGAACACGTCTGCACGACGCTAGGGTGCGTGCAGTGGCCCACCGCGACGAGGTTCTCGCATTCGACGTCAACGAGACGCTGCTCGACCTGAGGGCGCTCGACGATCTGTTCGCGCGCACCCTCGGCGATCCGGCGCTGCGGCCGGCCTGGTTTCAGCAGATGCTCCAGCTTTCGTTCGTCGGGGGGCTCACAGGGGAGTACGTCGACTTCACGACGGCCCAGCACGCCGCGCTTCAGATGCTGGCGGCCCGAACAGGGAAGACGCTCGGCGACGACGAGGCCGAAGAGATCGTCGCCGGCATGCGCCGGCTGCCGCAGCATCCGGACGTCGGTGACGGTCTGCGGGCGCTGCGCGAGGCCGGTTTCCGCCAGGTGACGCTGACCAACTCGCCGCTCGACGTGGTCAGCGAACAGCTGGAGTTCGCCGGGCTCATCGACCTGTTCGACGACGTGCTCTCGGCCGACGAGGTAAAGCAGCTCAAGCCGGGGCCGAAGCCGTATCACCTCGCCGCCGACCGGTCCGGCGTCGAGATCTCGGCGGTCCGACTGGTCGCCGCCCATGCCTGGGACGTGAGCGGCGCGCTTGCCGCCGGCGCCAAGGCGGCGTTCGTTGCTCGCCCGGGCATGGTTCCAAGCCCGCTCGGCAGGCAGCCGGATGTCGTAGTCGACGACCTTCGCCAGCTTGCGCCGCGCCTGTAGTCGAGCGCGTCTGCTCAGAGGTCGAGCGTGACGTCGGTGCGCGGCCGGGCGCAGCAGGTGAGCAGGTGGCGGTCGCCGGGCGAATCGAGTGGATCGGGCTCGTACTCGACGGCGCCGTCGACGAGGCCCGTCTCGCAGGTGTGGCAAACACCGGTGCGGCACGACCAGCGGACAGGCACGTCGCACGCTTCCGCGAGCGCGAGCAGGCTGCCGTAGCCGGGATCCCAGCGCACCGCGAGATCGCTGCGGGCAAAGGCGACGAGCGGGCCGTTCCCGGCGGCACCGGGGGGCAGGTGCGGGCGTCGGACGTGTGCGCCGGAGATGCCGGGCGTTACGGGCGGGACCGAGGAAAAGAGCTCCGTGCGGATGCGGGAGGCGTCGAAGCCGTATCCGGCGAGGGCGGCGGAGACGTCGTCCATGAAGGCGGGCGGGCCACACAGGTACGCCTCGGCGTCGCCCGGCAGCTCGAGCGCTGCGATCACCGACGGGGAGAGCCGCCCGTCCGTATCGAAGTCGTCACCCTCGACGTCCGTCGGAGCCGGTCGGCTGAAGCAGATGTGGCGCCGGCCGTTCGGTAGAGCGTCGAGGAGCGCGCGGGCCTCAGCGGCGAATGGGTGATCGCGGCCGCTGCGCGCACCGTGCAGCCACCAGATCTCGCGCTCGTCGCGCGCGGCTGCGAGCGCGTGCAGCATCGCGAGCACCGGCGTCGCGCCGACACCCGCGCTGATCAGGAGCAAGGGCGAGGAGCCGGGCGCGAGCGTGAAGGTGCCGCGCGGGGCGGCGACGTCGAGCAGGTCGCCGGTCCGCACCCGCGTGTGGAGATAATCGCTGGCAACCCCATCTCGTTCCCGCTTGACGCTGATCCGGTAGGTGTGGGCGCCGGGCGGCCCTGAGAGCGAGTAGTTGCGCAGGAGCGGTCGCTCCCCGCGGTCGGGTTCCAGGCGCAGGGTGAGGTACTGACCCGGAAGCGCCGCCGGCACCGCCGCGCCCTCGGGATCGGCGAGCTGGATGGAGCGGACGGTGTCGCTCTCCGGCTCGATCGCGGTTATCGCCAGCGGACGGAAACCCGGCCAGGCGGGAGGCGGGCTCGTGACCGCCAGCCCGGCGTTGCCCGCGACCGCGCCTTCCTCGAGCAGCGCTCGGAACGAGCCCTGCCAGCCCGGGCTCAGCGCTGGGATTCGCAGCGCACGCAGCAGTTGCCGGCGAGAGTGGCCCGGCAGGTAGAGCAGCGCATCCACCTCGGCGACCGTCATCTGCTCCGGATCGGCGGCGAGCTTGACGCTCTCGTCGCCCGCCTGCAGCTCGCCTTCTGTGAGGACACGGCAGTAGAACCCGGGCCGGCGGTGCGAGACGAGCAGCGCCGGGATCCGCGGATCGTCCATGCGGATGCCGACCCGGTAGCAGGTAACGCGGGGCTGAGTCACCTCGAGCACCGCGTCCCCGATCCGGTAGCGGTCACCGATGCAGACGTCGTCGTCGGCCAGGCCCTCGACGGTGAGGTTCTCGCCGAACTGCCCGTAGACGAAATCGTTCCGGCCGAGCTCGCCCTCCCAGTAGCGGTAGGAGTCGAGCTGGTAGACGAACACCGCGCGCTGCTCACCACCGTGACCGGCCAGGTCGCCCTGACCGTCGCCGTCGATATTCAGGCGGCGTGCCATCCGCGGTCCCTCGACCGGCTGCTTCCAGATCGCGGTGTGCACGGTCCGCCCCTGCCACACCACGTCGCGGGGCAGACCGACGTTGACCGAGGCAACCCTCACTCGACGAACGAGCTGCTCGGGCGGACGCTCAGTGGCCGCTGAGTACCGGCTGACCGTGCGGCGCGTGCCGGGCCGACCCCGCTAGCGTGTCGCCTATGAGGCTGGTCAAGCAGAGCGAGCTTCCGTGGAGCAACATCGCGCACGAGCTCGTCGGCGACGACCACGGCGTCGGCATTTCGATCATCTTCGTCGAAGCCGAGCCCGGACGCGGCCCGTCGCTGCACACCCATCCGTACGACGAGATCCTCATCGTCCAGGAGGGCCGCGCGACGGCAACCGTCGCCGGCGAGGAGGTCGAGCTGAGGGCAGGCGACATCGTCGTCGTTCACGCGAACGAGCCGCATGCGTTCACGAATGCCGGTGACGGCCCGCTCAGGCAGGTCGACATCCATCTCAGCCCACGCTTCGTGACCGATTGGCTCGATCAGTAGGGTCGGTCCTGCAGCACGCCGTCGACGTAGAGGTCGACCTTCTCGTCGTAGAAGGCGACGAGGCCGGCAATCTTCTGGCTCTCCGGCAGCGGCGTCGGGTACGACCAGGCGAGATCGTCGTGAACCGCCTCGCCCACGCGCACCGACCACCACTCCGCCTGTCCCTTGTACGGACAGTGGCTTTCGCGCTCGGTCGGCGTCAGCAGGTCCATGCGAACGTGGGTCTTCGGCAAGTAGTACCGGACCGGCAGCCCTGTCTCGAAGAGCAGCGTCGGCTTGGCCGACTCGGCGACCGTCACGCCGTCGACGTCGACGCGCACGTGCCGCGAGCTGGACAGGATGTCTACGCGTGTGTAGGGGTCGCGGGGGTGCGTGAACACCTGCTCGTCCTCCTCGAACCATGCGTCCATCGCGTCCCAGTCGACCCGGATCGCGTCCCGCAGCTCCTCGAACGGCGACTTGTCGTACCGCAGGGCGGCAGCGGGCGCCTGCTTGCCGCCCGCCCTGATCGTGAAGGTTCGGCCGTCGCCGCGGCTCGGGGAGTGGGCGACGCCGCCGTCCGCTTCCAAGAGCTCGGTGCGAACGTCATCGACCGGGAAGTAATACGTCGGGTAGTAGGGTTTCTCCCAGACGAGCAGCGGTCTGGTCGTGTCGGCGACGAGCTCACCACCCAGATAGGCCCGGACCCGCTTCGCCCCCTGCTCCACGCGGACGCGTCCGCGCGCTTGCTGCGTTGTCGATGCCGTGAGAGTCACGTCTGGGCCCTCCCATGATGGCTTTGGACTGGATCGTCCACTAACAAGAGGAGAACGTTACTCGCCGATGATCGATTCCCCCAAGACCCCCGAGGGCGCGCGACACGCGAACGGATCGTCGCCGCAGCCTCCGAGCTGATCGGCGAGCGAGGCGTTGCCGAGACGAGCATCGACGACGTGCTCGAGCGCGCCGGCGCCAGCAAGAGCCAGCTGTACGACTAAGGAGCTAACGCGCACACGCTGCACGGGCCCGATGGTCCAGAAACGTGCCAGGCGCGGACCGAGCCGTCAGCCCGGCCGATCCGGGACTTGCAGCAGCGATTCGATCGAGGGCACGAAGTAGTAGGCGCCTGTGAGCGGTCGGGTGTAGAGCGTGAGGGCGTCGCGCTCCCCGCTGACGAGGCCGGCCATGCTCTCCAGCATCGCGGCGAGAGGGCGCTGCTCGGATGCAAAGCCGACGAACATGGTGCCGTGGTCGGTGATCGTGCCGTACGGCGTGTTGCGACGGAAGATCTTGCCGAAGCTGTCCTGGTCGGTGCTTGCGACGTGCGAGGTCGGCGCCTTCTCCTCCAACTCGACGCTGTCGGGCTTCGTCCGGCCGATCACGCCTTCCTGCTCGGCAACCGGTAACGCCTCCCACGCGGCCGCGTCGTGCGCCCACTGCTGCAGGAGCAGGACGGTGCCGCCGGCCCCCGGCTTTCCCTCCGGGATCAGCACGAGCCCCGGCGCTTCGATCAGCGTCGGATTCTCGCTTCCGTCGATGAAGCCGGTCAGGTCGCGGTCGTGCTGATAAAGCCAGCTCGAGGTTTCCTGCCCGAGCGAGGCGACACCGCTGAGCGCCGAGATCGCGGCACGCCCCGTGTCGAAGATCACGTCGTACGCGCTCCCGGACAGCCACAAAACGGCGTCGTGCTGGGTGGCCGGCATGACGAAGCCCTGCGCGCCGACCAGGTCGGCGTTGAAGCCCGCGAGCTCGGGCGGCGCGTCATCCGGCGCCGCAGCCCGCCAGAGCTCGGGCCTGAATCCCGCCACGAGGTTGACGCCGCCCATCGTCGTCCTCGGCTCCCGCAGCGACGCGACGGCCGCCACGAGCGCTCGCGGCTCCTGCCCGGCCGCGCCGTCGAACTCGAGGTAGGCGTGAGAGCTCGTGCCGAGGGCGAAGATCCCGCCCTGGGGAGTCCTCATCAGCTCGACTCCTTTCCTACGTCTGGCAGGCCGGCTCGGGCACGCAATCCAGCCGACACGCTCAGCGCGTGCGAGCCGCGCCGGCCGATTGCGCCGAGCGTGCTGCAACGGCGAGGTCGCCGGTCGCATCGACGGGCGGCACTTCGATGCCGGCCGCCGCATAGGCGTCGTCCTGGTCGAGCGTCTCGTGCTCGAGGAGCGCCTGGGCGAGGGTGTCGAGCCTGTCGCGATTCGCGGTCAGGAGCTGGATCACCTCGTCATGTGCTCCGGCGACGAGCGTGCGCACCTCCTCGTCGATCAGGCGCTGAGTCTCCTCGGACACCTCGGGAGGCCGCGGCAGCCCGTCCTGCGGGAGCACGGTGACCGTTCCGATCCTCGAGCTCATGCCCCAGCGGCCGACCATCTGACGGGCGATCTGCGTGAGCTGCTGGAAGTCCGACTCGGCGCCGGTGGTCAGGTCGCCGAAGACGATCTCCTCTGCGGAGCGACCGCCGAGAGCGACCTTGATCTTCGCGCGCAGCTCCCCATCCGAATAGTTGAAGCGGTCGGTGTCGGGAGCGGAGAAGGTGACGCCGAGCGACTGGCCGCGAGGGATGATCGAGATCTTGCGGACGGGGTCGGCACCCTCGGTGAGCATGCCGACGATGGCGTGCCCACCCTCGTGGTACGCGGTCCGCCGGCGGTCTGCGAGGCTCAGCATCACCTGCCGCTCGGTGCCCAGGACGATCTTCTCGAGCGCGTCCGTGAAGTCGGCCTCGGTGACCCGCTCGTGGTTCCGCCGGGCCGCGAGCAGCGCCGCCTCGTTGACCAGGTTGGCCAGGTCGGCGCCGACCATCCCGGGAGTCGAGGACGCGATCCTGCCGAGGTTGACGTCGGGCGCCAGCGGAACGCTCTTCGTGTGCACCTCGAGGATCATCCGGCGGCCGTTTCGGTCCGGGGGTTGCACGGCGACCCGGCGGTCGAAGCGGCCCGGCCGCAAGAGGGCCGCGTCGAGCACGTCGGGCCGGTTGGTCGCGCCGATGACGATTACCTTCGTCGAGGAGTCGAACCCGTCCATCTCGGTCAGGATCTGGTTGAGCGTCTGCTCGCGCTCGTCGTTTCCGCCGCTGAACCCGGCGATCCCGGACGTGCGGGAGCGGCCGACGGCATCGAGCTCGTCGATGAAGACGATCGCCGGCGCCGCCTCCTTCGCCTGCTTGAAGAGGTCACGGACGCGCGCGGCACCGACGCCGACGATCGCCTCGACGAACTCCGACGCGGCCATCGAGAAGAACGGCGCGTTTGCCTCCCCCGCCACCGCCCGCGCCAGAAGCGTCTTCCCCGTCCCCGGCGGGCCGGACAGAAGAACCCCGTGCGGGATCCGCCCGCCCAGGCGGACGTACTTGTCCGGGTGGCGCAAGAAGTCCACGACTTCCGAGAGCTCCTCCTTCGCCTCGTCGATCCCGGCCACGTCGGCGAAGGTCACGCGATCACCTGACGGCTGGTACCGGCGCGCCGAGGCCCGGCCGAACGCGCCGAGCATGTTCTGGACGCTGCCCGCCCGGCGCGTCAGCAGGACGAGCAGCCCGACGAGCAGAATCGTCGGGCCGAAGCCGAGCAACAGGTTGGCCCACCAGGGGCTGCCCGTGTCCAGCGGCTGCGCGTTCACGACGACGCCCTTGCTCTGGAGCAGCTGCGAGAGCGCATCCGTGTTCGCGAACGACGGGATCTCGGTCTTGAACCTCGTCGTCGGCTTCGAGTCCTTGTAGCTCTCGGGACGTGAGAACGTCCCCTGGATCGCTGTCCCCTTCGACGTGATATCGACGACCTTCCCGGCGCGGACCTGCTGCAGGAAGAACGGGGAGTACGGCACCCGCACGCGTGTCTGCCCCTGCATCGCGCGGGAGCCCGCCCAGAAGTTGATCACCAGAAGCCCGATCAGGAGCACCAGCCACCAGAGGCGCGGTCGCCGCCGCGGAGGCTGAGGCGGTCCAGTCGGGGTGCGATCTTCGCTCTCGGGTTGGGGCGATGCCTTCGGGCTCGGTGTGGGCTTCGTGGCCTGCATCAACCGGTGCCTCCCGGATTCACGGCCGACGGCGATCCTGCCGTAGCGTGGACCTTCATCGTATTGACGGCGTAAAGCCCCTGCCGAGGAGCAGCGGGGTCGGCCATCAGTGGCCGGAAGGCGCGATGCCCACGCGTGTGAGCATTCGCCGGAGGTCGACGATCATCTGCGGGTCGACGTCCTTGCCCCGCGGCGGCTGCAGAACCTCGGTCTCGCCTCCCAGCGTGACCTCGAGCTTGCCGTTGTGCTTCTCGGACACGACTCCGAGCGCCTCGAGCAGCGAACGCACCTGGCGCCATTCGATGTTCGCGCTCGCGGGGTGCTCGAAGAGCCTCTCCAGCGTCGCGCGGTGGTCGCTGTTCACAGGCACGCTCACGGCAGCCTGCCGGCACAGTCGCGCTCGGCTTCGCGCTCCATCCGCTGGAGGCGCTCGTAGTAGTCGGGGAACTCCTTCATGTGCGCGAGCGCGATCTTGCCGGTGAGGATGGGGTCGTCTCCAGTGACGTCCGTCTGGGGGTCGTGAGAGCCGTGCTCGAGCTCGACGTCCATGCCGGCCCGGAACTGCTCGAGCTCGAAACGGCTCCAGTCGACGCCGATCGCGTCGCCGACGCGCCGGGCCTCCTCGGCGGTCGTTCGCCGCTCCTCAGTCATGTCTTGGGCCTCATCGAGTCGCTGCTTCGGAATGTGCTGACGACCTGCTTGACCAGGCGGACGAGATCGCGCGGACCGATCACCATCGGCGACTCACGACCTTTCGCGTTGCGATCGACGGTCTGCTTCACCCCGGGATGATCGTACACAGGCACCTCGTCGCTCATCCGGGTCGTTTCCGATCGGCTTCGGAAACCGCGCGGGTTCGCACGGCTCGAAGATCGGCCTCCGGCATACCCGCAGACGGTCGGGCAAGGCACCGACGCCAGGGCCGCTGACCTACGACGACGGCAGCTCGTCGACACGGCAGACCAGCCACGGCGGCTGCACGGGGTCGAGCAGCCGATCCCATCGATAGGACGAGGAGACCAGCAGCCTGCCCGACTCCTCGACGTAGTGCGTTCCCGTGTTCGCGAAGCCCGTGTCGCCCGCTCGGAACGATATGTCGATGCTCGCCAGCCTGTACATGCGGCCGGGACCCGCGTCTCTGCGCCTTTCCCGTAGCTGATCCGAGGGGGCGCCGATTCCGAAACAGCACGTCGACCGGCACAGTCGAAGCCGTCGTAATTCCAACCAGGAGGTCTTCGATGGAATCGATCGAGCATCGGGTCGAGCACATGGCCGACTCGAGGCTGAACCAGTTCCGATGGGCGCTCGGCTTGTACGGCGCTCTCTCGATCGCGTTCGGACTGGTCATCCTGATCTGGCCGAGCATCAGCCTGCTCGCGCTCACGTATCTGTTCGGTGCGTTCGCGGTGGCAAACGGGTTCGTCGGCCTGTGGGCGGCGTTTCGCGGTGCGGTAAAGAAGGAGCGAAGTTGGCTCGTGGTTGTCAGCCTGCTCAACCTCGCCATCGGAATCGCAGTCTTCGTCTGGCCGGACATCTCCGAGCTCGCCCTCCTGTACGTGATCGGCGCCTATGCGATCGCGTTCGGGATCATCCTGATGGGCGGGGCGTTCTGGCTCCCCCTCCGCGGCGGAGACAGGGTCTCGTTCCTGTTGACCGGCGTCGTCTCGGCGCTGTTCGGAATCGTCATGTTCGCGAAGCCCGGGGCCGGCGCGCTCGTGCTGCTCGCGCTGATCGCCGCGTTCGCACTCGTCGTCGGCGTCAGCGAGCTCGTGCTCGCGATCGGCGGAAAGAAGATGATCGACAGGCGGCTGCAAACGTCTCTTCGAGCCGCCCCAGACGCAGGCGTCGTGAAGGCTGTGGTGATGCAGGCGGCGGAGACAGCGATGGATCCCCGCCTGCTCACCGCGCCCGGGCTTCGGGCGAGGCCTGCTCATGCATCCGCGGGCCACGCTGGAGGCGTGTGGCTCGCGTTGATCGGGTGGTTCCTCGTCCAGGCCGCAACGGCCGAAGGCCGGCAGGCCTCGGCCGCTCCCGCCTGAGTCTCCAGTTCCGCGCACACGCCGTCGTCGGCGCGGTCGCGTCCTGTCCCCGCAATGTCCAGGTCTCCATGGCCGGATGATCGCCGCGCACCCGCCTCCCGCGCGTCTGCGGATGCGCGGAGGCGTTCCGGGAAACCCCTCGACTCCACCCCGCGGCGAACCTTCGGGTAGTCCGCAGCGAGTCGGCGACCTCGCCGACGCGGCGCAGCGGGAGCGAGCCGCACACTGCCTGCATGATTCCGCTCTCGGACGGTATGCCGGCCAGGCGCTTCCCGATCATGAACGTGGCGATCATCGTCGCCAACTTCGCGGTCTGGATCTTCTACGAGCTGCCTCACCTCCAGTCGTCGGTGTACCACGCGTCCTTCTATCCCTGCACCGTGAACGGCAGCTGCCAGGGCCCGGAGCCCTGGGGGGTGAGCTGGATCACGGCGATGTTCATGCACGGCAGCTGGGGTCACATCCTGGGGAACATGCTCTACGCTGCTCACCCGTGCCGGACG
>JBKPSO010000067.1:0-4561 GCA_046735055.1 Actinomycetota bacterium | reverse complement strand
GTGTCCCACACATTCCACGGGAAGCCGAACTGGAACGGATCCGTGCCGGCTTGCGCCACCGCCTTGTCCAACGCCTTCTTCAGGTCGGCGAGCAGCGCAGCCTGCGTCGTCTCGAGGCCGGCGGGATTGCCCGCCTGCGCGAAGGCCTTGTACAGCTCGTAGTGCGCGAGGCCGCTGACGTCGTACAGGTTGAGCGTGTCCGCGGCGTCATCGGCGCTGGACATGTACGCATTGGCCCAGTGCGCCGCCTGCCGCAGGTAGTAGAGCGGGTCGGTGTGCGGTGTGCCTGCCGGCAGGCCGCCGCTCGCGGCGGCGAAGTACAGCTCCGCGGCGCCGAGCTCGAGGTCGCTGTACCACTCCGTCTCCGGGTAGAAGCTGTACGGGATGTACGTCGTCAGCTGCCGCGGATTCGTGTCGGCGAGATCGAAGATGTGCTGGCCTGCGAGCAGGCAGCGACCGGCGAAGGCGCGGTCGCTCTTCTTGAAGAGCTGGAAGCACATTGCGAAGGCAGCCGCGTCGCGCCCGGCGAGATTGGGGCTGATCGGCGCGCCGGCGGGCCCGTCTCGAAACACCGGCCGGTTCCGGATGTAGCGGTAGAGCGGATCGGTCCCGCCGTAGTTGTCGTCGTCCTGCGGGAGGCGCCAGAGGTCGTGGTCGCCGACCGTTTTCGCGTTTCCCTCGCCGATGCCGACCTGGTAGTAGAACGTCCTCGTCACGTCGTCCCACATGCGCAGCAGCCAGTCGGTCCCGAACTTCGCCTCTGCCGAGTAGCTGCCCATCTGCGTCGGGAAATCGCGCACGCCGTGCAGCAAGAGATCGGTCGTATAGCTGAGCGTCTCGACGCCCTTGATGTAGTCGCCGGCATCCCACCAGCCCCCGGAGCCGTCGATGCGCTTGTTGAGCGGCGTCAGATCACCGGAAAAGCGTCCCGATGAGTTCGCATTCGGCGTCAGGTACGTCATCGCATTCGTGTCGTTGACGTGTCCCGGCGCCGTTCGCAGCGCATTCGCGATGAAGTTCGGCCCGTCGCGCTCCGACTGGTAGAAGAAAAGGCCGTTCGCCAGAGGCGTCGCGTAGATGTTCTGCCCCGTGTCGATCTTGAACGGCGGTGACGAGTCGGCGCCGACCGAGATCGTGTACGTCCCGGCCGTCGTGACGGCGTCGAGGTCGACGGGCTGCACGAACGCGTACGCACTGTTCCAGCCCCCGAGGCTTGCGCCGACGGCGCCGGTGTACACCACCGTGCCCGTTGCGTTCTTGACGCTGAACGCAACGGCCGCCTCGCTGACGTTCGACATCACGTACGCGCGCTTCGCGGCGCTCGCCGGATAGCCGACCTGGTTGACCCGGACGAACGCCACAGCTGTGGGCGGCGGCTGTGGTGCCTGCTTGCCGGCGATGCAGCACGACAGCCCGGCGAGAAGCGCGACGACACCGTGCATGAGACCCTCCCCTGTCTAGTAAAGGTTCCTAACTAGTCCTCGGAAGGGACCCTACGCCTTACGTTCGCGAATTGCCAGACCGGCTGTCAGCGCGGCGCGTCGATCACGAACTGCTGCACCGCGTAGCGCCGGTAACCGTGCCGAGCGGGACCGGCCGTTTGGCGGTAGGAGACGTAGCCGTGCCGTGCTCGCCGGACCTCGTGGAGGTAACGAGGCTGGCGAACGTCCGGCTGGTCCTCGACCGCGATGATGCGCTCATTCGTGTCGAAATCGAGGCGGTATGCCAGCCAGTAGTTGGCGTACACGTGATCGAGCCCGAGAGCGTCGAGTTTCGCGACAAGTGGGCCGAGGTCCCTTGGGACGAGCTGGACGATGTGGCGTGGGCCGAGCCCTGCGGTGGTCGTGACATGCGGCGGCTCGGCTCGGAACCAGTCGTCCATCCGCTGCAACGTCACGACCGTGACGGCGCACGCAACCGCGAGGAGGGCGACGGCCGCAACGAAGTTCCGCGCGAGCTGGGCGAGCAGGAGGACGAGAACGGGAGCCAGGACGACGATGAACCGAGGCGTGCTGACAGACCAACTCGTCTTCGGCGAGAGCACGTAGATCAGCGGGAAGACGACCACGACGAGGTAGAGCAGCGACGCGTTCGTTCGCCACGTCTTGACTGCGCCGTAGACGAAGAGCGCAATGAGCCCGAGGTAAACGAGGTACGTGAGCGCCGCCGGCAGCAGCAGTTCTGCCGAGAACGGGGCCCGGAGGCCGGCCATCATCGGCAAGACCGGGGAGACCAGCAGGCGCAGGCTGTGCAGCTTGTCCCCGTAATCGGGCATCGCGAGCGACGCCCAGTCGTGTGCCGCGTTCCAGACGATCCAGGGGAGTGCGCCGAGAACGGCAATGGGAAGCGCCACCCACAGCTGCCGCAAGGAGCGGGGCTGCTTCCAAACCGTCCACGCGATCACGCCGGCCAGGACCGGGACGATCTGGGCGGTCTGCCAGAACGCCAGGCCGACCACGAGCCCGAACAGCCCGGCGCGGCTCCGCGTGGGCCGTTCGGCGACGCGCAGCGCGAGCAACAGCAGGAGGCTGCAATAGAGGACGTTGCTCGCGTAGAAGCCGTACTGGTGGGTCAGCTGGTAGACGACGAAGGGCGGCCAGATCCAGAACAATGCAGCCGCCACCGGCGCGGCCGGATCGCCGATCGTCCGCCGGCCGACGCGCCACACGAGCACGGCGGTGACGATGGTCAGCGTGATCGGAACGAGTCGCAGCGCCAGCCAGCTGCTGCCGGCGATGACGAAGAGCGGGACCGTGAGCAAGGCTTCTTGGGAGCCGCCGTACGCCTGTCCCCAGTAGAACGTCGGGAACTCGCCGTCGATGATGTGGCGCGTCATCAGACCGACGACAGCCTCGTCGGCGCTCGGAGTTCCGAGTGTCGCGCGGTATGCCCAGATACGCAGCGCGATCCCTGCGATGCCGACGAGTGCGAATATGACGCCCCACCGTCGTTCGCGCATCGCCGCACTCTAGAGTGGCCGCATGTCCGACCGGCTGCGGCCACTTTGGGATTTCGAGGACGTCGACGCCACCGAAGCGCGCCTGCGCGAGCAGCTGGACCGCGAAGAGTCGGACGTCGGTCGGGCCGAGGTCCTGACGCAGCTGGCGCGTGTGCACTCGCTGCGCGACGAGTTCGACACGTGCGAGGAGCTGCTTCAGCGGGCGGAGTCGCTTGCCGGTGCCGACGGGCTCGTGCGCGTGCGGGTCGACCTGGAGCGGGGGCGCAAGCTGCGCTCGGGCGGCGACGGCGCCGCGGCAGCGCCGGCGTTCGAGGGTGCCTTCGAGCGCGCGTGCGACCTGGGCGAGTACTGGTTCGCCGGCGACGCAGCGCACATGGTCGCGATCTCCGTCCCTGAGAAAATGGTGGAGTGGACCGAGCGTGGGCTCGAGCTCGCGGACTCGCAACCCGAGGCCGCATACTGGGCTCGGGCCGCTGCTGAACAACCTCGGCTGGCACTACTTGGAGCAGGGCGACGACGAGCAGGCGCTCGAGGTGTTCGAGCGTGCGCTCGAGGTGCGCAAGCGCGACCCGGAGAATCCGCAGGCGATCAACTGGGCGCAAGAGGCGATCGACGAGACGCGGAGGGCGCTTACGAGCTAGTCGTCTCGAAGTGCTCGGCGCCGTCGTCCGATAGCGACTCCCACGGCGCCAGCGACCTCACGTAGATGTGGGCGCCGACCTTGGCGTCGATCGGGTCCTCGATCGTCGTTACGCGGACGCTGCAGCGTTCGCTGTCGGGCCAGCCGCCGCCGAAGAGGTTCGCGCCGCAGGCGCGGCAGAACGTCTTCGCGCTGCCGCCTTCGGGCGTGAAGCTCTGGAGCAGTTCCTGACCGTCGAGGATGGTGATCGCCGAGGGGGGCACGCCGAAGTTCACCGTCCCGGCGCCGCCGGAGAGCTTCTTGCAGCTCGTGCAGTGGCAGACGCGGAGCGCGGTGGGCTCCGCCTCGACCTCGAACGCGATCCCGCCGCACAGGCAGGTTCCATGGAGAGTGGCCATGGTCGAGGCTACTATCGAAGGCGTGGCCACGAATGGCAAGCTGACCGCCAAGGACTACAAGACCGACCAGGAGGTCCGGTGGTGCCCGGGCTGCGGCGACTACGCCATCCTGGCCGCGCTGCAGTCCTTCATGCCTGAGCTGGACGTCCCGAAGGAGAAGATCGTCTTCGTCTCGGGCATCGGCTGCGCCGCGCGCTTCCCGTACTACATGGAGACGTATGGGATGCACTCGATCCACGGCCGCGCCCCGGCGATCGCGACCGGCCTCTCGACATCGCGACCGGACCTGTCCGTTTGGGTCGTGACGGGCGACGGTGACGCGCTGTCGATCGGCGGCAACCACCTCATTCACGCGCTGCGCCGGAACGTGAACATCAAGATCCTCCTCTTCAACAACCAGATCTACGGGCTGACGAAGGGTCAGTACTCGCCGACGAGCGAGCTCGGGAAGGTGACGAAGTCGACGCCGATGGGCTCGCTGGACTGGCCGTTCAATCCGCTGAGCATCGCAATCGGCGCGGAGGCGACGTTCGTCGCGCGGGCGATCGACACCGATCGCGCGCA
>JBKPSO010000066.1:0-9461 GCA_046735055.1 Actinomycetota bacterium | reverse complement strand
CGACGGCGCGGGCGACCAGCCCGTCCCGCTCGACGGTGCGCACGACGGCGAGGTCGGCGGCGGCCGCCGCGCGCGCCGTCTCGGCGACGGCCTGCAGGGCAGCGGCCGCATCGGGTCCGGACGCGAGGCGATCGGCGCCGGCCGACAGTGCAGTCAGTGCGGGCATGCGGGACTCGACGGCCGTGGACACCTCCCGTTCGCACGCAAGTATCGCTCAACCGGCACGGAACCCGCATGAACGTAGGCCAATCTCTCTACACTTCCACCCATGGCCGAGCCTGCGCACCGACGGATCCAGCGGGCGGAGGCCCCGCCGCTCGACCCGACGGCGGTCGACCGCGCCTACCACTTCTACCGGGCCCGCCGCTACGCGAAGATCGAGCACCGCCGCGCGACGCGGATGGCCCACGCCCGGTTCTGGGCTATCCTCGGGATCCTGGTGCTCGCGGTCCTCGTCGTGGGCGTGACCGTCTGGGGCGAGGTCACGCGGCTCTTCGGGCTCTAGGAATCCGAGTCGGGCTCTAGGACTCCGAGCGCATCGGGCCGAAGGTCCACTGGAGCTGCTCCCACGACTCCGTCCCGCACATCGGGCAACGCGGAAGCTTGCTCGAGATGCTGATTCCGTAGCCGCAGCCGGCGCACCGGAACTCCCCTTTTGCCTTCACGCCCGCAACGAGCGGCCGGTTCGAGCTCTGCCCAGGTATGTCGATTCCGGTTGCCATCGAAACTCCCTCGTCGGGTACCCCTGACCGCCAATAAGTGAAAGTGCCCATACTTCGGGGCATGGAAACACCGGACCTCTTTGATTTCGACGATCCCGGTCCCGAGCCCGAGGCGCCTCCACGCGCGAAGCCGCCTGCGCCGAGCCCGACGCCACAGCTCCGGCCGGGAGGGCAGATCTGGGGTCTCGGCGGGCGGATCGCCTGGATCGCAGGACTGATCCTGATGCTCTCCTCGTTCATGTCGTGGTACTCGGGCAAGTCGATCGAGGGGCCTACGCTGGCCGTGATCGGCTGGCACACGGGGACGGTCGGCAAGCTCGTGTTCTTCGTCGGTCTCGCGATCGTCGCGCTCGCGATCCTGCGCGAGGCCGGATTCGAGCTCCCGCCCAGCGTGCCCGAGAGCCTCGTCACCATTGCCCTCGGTGCGCTCGGGACGATCCTCGTCCTGATCAGGCTGATCTCGATCCCGGACACGTTCGCGGGAACGAGCGGCCGCGGGATCGGGCTCTGGATCGGGCTCTTCTCCGCGCTGGCCGTGATCGTCGCCGGCCTGCTGCGCGCGGGCGAAGAGCTATAAGAGCATCGTGTGCCAGGGCTTCGGCCTGGCACCGATTGCGTTTCAGAGTGGTAGCAACTGCTTCGTCGACTCGATCAGCTGCTCGGGGTCGAACGGCTTGCCGACGAACGCTTGTGCTCCTCGGCTCGCCGCCTCCTCCGCCCCTTCCTCGACCCTGCCGCTGAACATGATCACCGGGATCGTGCCGACGCCGTGGCGCTCCTGCACGCGGCGGAGAAGCTCCCAACCGTCCACCTCGGGCATCATCACGTCCAGGAGGATCAGGTCGGGCGACTCGTCCTCGAGCGCCGCCATTCCCTCCCCGGCGTTGCCGGCCTCGCGAACCGAGTAGCCCTCCGTCTCGAGACTCGCGCGCACCGCACGGCGGAGACCCGCATCGTCGTCCACGATCAGGACGAGCGGGCCGGGCTGCTGGGCGCGACCCGAACGGGCGAGGAAGCCGTCGAGGTCGGCGCGGCGGAAGCGGCGGTGCCCGCCGGGTGTGTAGAACGCAGGCACGAGTCCCTGATCCGACCACTTTCGGATGGTGCTCTGCGCAACGCCGAGGTACTTCGCCGCCTGCCCCAGTGTCAGCCAGTCGGCCTCCGCCCCGGGCGCCCGGCGACCCGCACTTCCACGCATAGCCACACGTAGAAGCTACCCAAAAATGCAGATTCCTAACGAGTCGCGGTCACCGTGACGGTCTCGCGCGCAGGCGGCACCTCCAGCGGCTCGAGGGTCCGCACCAGCGTCTGCGTGCTCCCGGGCGACGGGTTGTCGTCCAACGCCTGCCCGAGTGCGAGCCCGGCGCCGAAGACGACGACGAGGACGATCGTCCAGAAGAGCGCACGCCGACGGCGGTGGTCGCGCTTCGGCGGACGGCGATCCCGTCTCGGTGGAGATGGGCTGCTCAGGGCTCGTAGTCTCGCGCGCCGCGCGCGTAGAGGTAGAACGCGGCGTCGGCGGCGAGGCTCACGCCGGGCGGCCACTGGGCCGGCGGGGGGAGCTCGGCGATCGCCTCGCGCACCCAGGATTCGGAGCGGCGGTACTCGGCGGCGAGCTCCGCGAGCGTGTAGACGGAGCCGAGGCGCCGCCGCAGCCGCTCGGTCACCGCGTCGACCTGGGCGTGGAGCGTCCGGTAGCGGGTGCCGTTGTCGCGCTCGGCCTCGAGCCGGCGGTACCCGTCGGCCCACTCCTGGCGGGCGAGATCGGCTGCGGCCACGGACGCGACTCTAGCCAGAGGCGAAGCAGCAGCGATCCGGCGGCCAGAGCGGCTCGACCTCCACGAGTATGCGGCGCCCGAGCTCGTAGTCCGGCCGCGCAAGCGCGAACGCCGCGTGGGCGTGCAGGCACTTGAGGCTGCCGCCGCGCGACGAGCCGCCGATCCCGAGCTCGAGCGAGGCACCGCCGTCCGGCCACAGCCCCTCACCAGCGAGGCGTCGACGGATGGCACGCTGGTCGTCGTTCGCCCGGGCTAGGCTCGCCGCCAGTTCGTCGTCTGCGCGAGCCGCCTCGCTCCAGCGCTCGACTCCTCCTGTCGCCTCGAGCCGCGACAGCGCGGTGACGAGGTACCGGCAGGTCACGTAGTAGGTCGTCGGAAAAGGATCGCGGTTCTCGTCGTAGGGCGCCTGCTCGGTGACGGCCGGGTAGCCGAAGGGGCAGCGGACGGCGACGCGCAGGAAGGCGCGGGTCTCGCGCCCGATCTGCATCGCGACGACGTCGCGGTCGTCCATCCCCCGCAGGGTACGGGGACAGTCCCCGTTAGCGCCGCGCGTGCGCGCGCCGCCACTCGGGGATGCCGCGCACGATGAAGAGGCGCTCGCCCGGCTTGACGAGGCCGAGCCGCCGAGCCCCGCGGACGAGCGTCGAGCCGCTGCGGATCTTGGCAAGCCTCTCCTCGAGGTCGCGCTTGCGGTCCGCGAGCTCGCGCACCTGGGCCGTCCGGGTCTCGAGCGTCTGCTTGGTCTCGACGTACGCGCGTACGGGCCGGTAGTAGAGCAGCGCGAGCAAGACGACGAAGCCGAGCGCGAGCCAGCGTGCGAGCTTGCGGCGTCTGCGGGGGCGAAGCATCGCCAGCGTTCGTTCGCCACCGCCGCCCGCCTTTCCTTCGCCGCCGCGACCGACATGGCGGGCGTCCCCCGTGAAGCGAGCGGAGCGAGCGCTTAGGCAATGTCCACCTTGATCAGGTTGGTGGTGCCCGGGATGTTCACGGAGGTGCCAGCGGTGATCACCATCCGGTCGCCCGGGTCGACGAGCCCGGCGTCGCGGGCGGCGGCGATTGCCTGGTCCCAGAGCTCCTGCACGTCGGTCGCCTCCGAGAGGAGCAGCGGGATCACGCCCCACTCGAGCGCCATCTGCTGCAGCGCGTAGCGGTTGTGGGTCAGGCCCACGATCGGGCGGTGGGGGCGGAGTCGCGCGACGGCGGACGCCGTGCGGCCGGTCGCGGTCGGCACGAGGATCACCTTCGCTCCGAGCGTCTCCGCGAGGTCGCAGGCCGCGTTAGACATCGCCCGGCCGACGGTCGTCTCCTCGCCGGGGTCCGGCATCTGGTGACGGTAGGCCAGGCTCGGCTCGACGACGCGCGCGATCCGGTCCATGTACGAGACCGCCTCGACCGGGTACGCGCCGACGGCCGTTTCCCCCGACAGCATCAGGGCGGAGGAACCGTCGAGGACCGCGTTCGCGACGTCGCTCGCCTCGGCACGCGTCGGCTCGGCGTGCTCGATCATCGATTCCAGCATCTGCGTGGCCGTGATCACGGGTTTCCCGAGCTGGAGCGAGCGGAGGATGATTCGCTTCTGGAGGAGCGGCACCGAGGCCGGCCCGATCTCGACGCCGAGGTCTCCCCGCGCGACCATGATCGCGTCCGTGTCGCCGAGGATCTCGTCGAGCACGTCGACCGCCTCGGCCTTCTCGATCTTCGCGATCACGTCCGCATGCGAGCCCGCGTCCTCGATCAGCTGCCGGAGCTGGCGCACGTCGGCGGCCGAGCGGACGAAGGAGAGGGCGACGTAGTCGGCCTCGAGCTCGAGCGCGAGCTCCAGGTCGCTGATGTCCTTGGGGGTCAGCGACGGGATCGGCAGCGGCACCCCCGGCAGGTTCACGCCCTTGTGCGAGCTGACGACCCCGCCGACGACGACCGTGCACCGCGCCCGGCCTTCCTCGACCTCCTCGACGCGAAGACGAACCATGCCGTCGTCGATCAGGACGTCGTTGCCGGGGGTGAGCACGTCGCCGATCACGGCCGGCGAGACCGGCAGGTCGCCGTCGCGGGCCGCCTCCTCCGGGGCGACGACCACCTCCTCGCCGCGCGAGAGCAGACTCGGCCGCTCGAGGACTCCGATTCGGAGCTTCGGCCCCTGCAGGTCCGCGACCAGGGCGAGGGGCCGGCGGGCGTCGTCGGCCGCCGCGCGGATCAGGGCGGCCCACGCTCGGTGCTGGTCGTGCGTCGCGTGCGAGAAGTTGAGGCGAGCGGCGTCCATGCCCGCATCGACGAGCGCCGCGAGCCGGTCGCGATCGCCGCTCGCAGGCCCGATCGTCACAAGGATCTTCGTCCGCCGCGGAGCAGGCGCCACGAACCAAGGGTAGCGATGAGGGTCACCCGACGTTTGGCGTTTGCCAGGTAGGCGATAGGCGGGAACGCTCTCGCTGCGGCGCCTCAGAACACGAAGGAGCCGAAGAGCAGCGGCAAGATGATGACCGGCCAGACGCTGACTTCCGACAAAAGCGAGTGGTCGGGGAACCCGACCACCTTCACCTACCAGACGCTGACGGCCGACCCGGGCAGGTGGGCCGAAGGCCCGTCGTCGTTCACCTACCAGTGGCAGCTCTGCGACAAGAGCGGCGGGAGCTGCAAGGACATCGCCGGGGCAACGGGCAAGACCTACGGCGTTCGCTCGGGTGACAAGGACAACACGATTCGCGTCCAGGTCACCGCGAAGAACCTCGTCGGGTCGACGACGGCGAGCTCGGACAACACGCATGTCGTCACCGCCGGGACGCCCACTCCGACGCCCACTCCGGTTGGTGTCGGCGGCGCGATCTCGATCACGGCGGTCTCGCTTCCGAACCGCCTGATCGTCTCGCAGATCCAGTTCACGCCACGCGTCGGCGGGGGAACGCCTCCCAGCCTGGGTACTCGGCCCGCGGGCCCAGCTCCTCCTCGATCCGGAGCAGCTGGTTGTACTTCGCGACGCGGTCGGTCCGGGACGGCGCGCCGGTCTTGATCTGGCCGACGCCGGTCGCAACAGCGAGGTCGGCGATCGTGGTGTCCTCCGTCTCACCGGAGCGGTGGGAGATGACGGCGGAGTAGCCCGCCGAGCGCGCGAGCTCGATCGCGGCGAGGGTCTCCGTCAGCGTTCCGATCTGATTGACCTTGATCAGGATCGAGTTCGCGATCCCCTGTTCGATCCCACGACCGAGCCGCTCGATGTTGGTGACGAAGAGGTCGTCGCCGACGAGCTGCAGCTGCCCGCCCAAGCGGTCGGTCAGCGTCCTCCAGGAGTCCCAGTCGTCCTCGGCGACGCCGTCCTCGACCGAGACGAGCGGGTAGCGCGCCGCGAGGTCGCCGTAGAACGCGGCCATGCCGGCCCCGTCCTCCTCGCGCCCCTCGAACCGGTAGACGCCGTCCCGGTAGAACTCCGAGGCTGCCGGGTCGAGCGCGATCACCACCCGTTCGCGATGCCCGGCCCGGTCGGCCGCCTCGAGGATCGCCTCGATCGCCTGGTCGCTCGAGGCGAGGTCGGGCGCGAAGCCGCCCTCGTCCCCCACACCGGTCGCCAGGCCGCGCTCGTGGAGCAGCGCCTTCAGCGCGTGAAAGGTCTCCGCGCCGATCCGCAGCGCCTCAGCGAACGAGCTCGCGCCGGCGGGGACGACCATGAACTCCTGCAGGTCGATCGAGTTCTGGGCGTGCACGCCGCCGTTGATCACGTTCAGCATCGGCAGCGGGAGCGTGCGGGCCTCGTCGCCGCCGAGGTAGCGGAAGAGCGAGACACCGGCCTCGGCGGCGGCAGCCTTCGCGGTCGCGAGCGAGACGCCGAGGACGGCATTCGCGCCCAGACGCCCCTTGTTCTCGGTCCCGTCGAGCTGGACGAGGAGCCGGTCGAGGCCCTCCTGGTCCGTGGCGTCACGGCCGCGGACGGCGGCGGCGATCTCGCGCTCGACGTTCGCGACCGCACGTGTCACGCCTTTCCCTCCGAACTCGGGCCCGTCGTCGCGGAGCTCGACCGCCTCGTGGACGCCGGTCGAGGCGCCCGACGGCACCGCCGCCCGGCCGAGCGCGCCGGACTCGAGCCGGACGTCGACCTCCACGGTCGGGTTCCCCCGCGAGTCGAGGATCTGGCGGGCGTGGACGTCGGCGATTGCGGTCATTCCGTCTCCTTGGCGAGATCGAAGTATCGGTCCTGGTCGGCGAGCGGGAGCTTCGCCCAATCGTGCCCCTCCGCGGCGGCGAGCCGCTCGGCCGCCTCGACGCGCGCGACGAAGCGACCGGTCGCGCGCCGGAGCTCGAGCTCGGGGTCGACGCCGAGATGCCGGGCGACGTTGACGCAGGCGAAGAGCACATCGCCGAGCTCGTCGGCGCGGCGCTGCTCGGGGGGGCCGTTCTCCGTGAGCTCGTGCCTCAGCTCGGCGAGCTCGTCCTCGAGATCCGCGAGCGCACCTGCCGTGTCCGGGTACTCGAACCCGACCGAGGCAGCGCGCCGCTGGACCTTCCGCGCGTGCAGGAGCGCCGGCAGCGCCTCGGGGACGTCGTGGAAGACGCCCTCACGACCCTCCTGCTCGCGCTTGATCTCCTCCCAGCGCTTCCGCACGGCGGAAGCGCTACCGGCGGCTGCGCCGCCGAATACATGCGGATGTCTCCGGACGAGCTTCGCGTGAACGTTTCGAGCCACCGCCTCCAGATCTCCATAGCCCTTCTCCTGCAGGAGGAGGGCCAGGAAGTAGACCTGGAAGAGGAGGTCGCCGAGCTCGTCGAGCAGTTTCGCCCGATCGTCGGCAAGTGCCGCGTCCGCGACCTCATAGGCCTCCTCGACCGTGTGCGGGACGATCGTCTTCGCGGTCTGCTCGCGGTCCCACGGACAGTCGCGACGGAGTCGCTCGGTCAGCTCCTGGAGTTCGACGAGGGCGCCCGCGAGCGTCAACCGGTCGTGGTCGCAGCGGTGGTCGTCTGCGGAGGAGCGAGGCCGGTGGCGTATTTCACCTTCTTGGCGAACTCCGCCTGCACGCCGGTCAGCCACTTCTGAAGGGAGGTGCTCCGCTCCTGTTGGAGGAGCTGCTGACGGATCGCCTGCTTGACCTGGGCGAACGGCGTCTTCTTGCTCTTTGTCGCGTCCTTCTCGGCGCGGATGATGTGCCAGCCGAACTGCGTCTTGACCGGCTCGGAGGTCTGACCGGTCTTCAGCGAGAACGCTACCTTGTCGAACTCGGGCACGGTCTGGCCGCGCGAGATCGTCAGCTGGCCGCCCTGCGCCTTCGAGCCTGGATCCTGGGAGTACTTCTTCGCGAGCGTCGCGAAGTCGGCATCGCCCTGCAGCTCCGCGTAGAGCTTGTCGGCGAGTTTCTTGTCCTTGACGAGGATGTGCCGCACGACGCGGGTCTCGGGCTGTGTGTAGACCGACTGATGCGAGTCGTAGTAGGCCTTCACGTCGGCGTCGCTGACCTTGGCATCGACGGTGACCTTCTTGTAGATCGAGTCCGAGAGCACGTTGGCGCGGACATCGGCGCGAACCTCCGCGTCGGTGACGCACTGGCGCTTCAGCTCCGCCTCGTAGCGCTGATCACTTCCGCCGAAGTACTGCTTCTTGATCTGCTTCAGCTGCTTCTCGACCTGCGCGTCGGTGACCGAGACGCTCAGGCCGGGTGCCTTTTGCGCGAACTCGGCGCGCTGGACGAGGTTCTGGAGAATCTGCTGCTGGATTGCCTGGTACTCGGACGAGCCCGCCTTCGGGAAGGTGCGCTTCTGCAGCTCGTAGCTGCACTTCGCCTGCGCCAGGCGACGGTCGAGCGTCACCCGGGTGATGTGGTCGCTGCCGACGACGGCCGCGTCCTCCTTGCCGACGCTGCCGCCCCCGCTCCCTCCCCCGCCGCAGCCGGCGGCGAGCAGGACGAGCGGGAGCCCGAGCAGGAGAACCAAGAGGCGCCTCATGAGCCGGTGCAGGTTAGCAGCGGCCCTCAGGCCCGGTTCCGGGGTTCGAAACCGCGTGCGTACGCAACGCTCGGTGCCTCTACGTCCACCCCGCGCAGGGCGTCGGCGAGCAGCTCGGTCCGGATCGCAGCGCGGACGTCGGCCTCCGTCAGCCCGGTCCGGCGGAGCTGCGTGCGGTACCGGGCCTCGTCGCCGCCGAACGTCGTCCGCTCGAGGCGACGCAGGCGAGCCTCGACCTTCGCCGCCGGAATCACGACGCCTGCGTGCTGCGCCTCGACCTCGAGCCGAGCCCGGTCGACGAGGAGTCGGACGACGGCGTCCTTCACCCGCTCGTACGCCGGCGTGCCCGGTGCCGGGAACGCCTGCCCGCGCGCGACGTAGGCGCGCCGGGCCCGGGCCAGCTCTGCGTCGAAGGCGGCGCGCGGGACCGCGCGGTCCCCGACCACGGCAATCGCTGAAGGCGGGACGGAGCGCGTGCCGCCGCCACAGCCCGTCGCAACGAGCGCGAGCACGGAAAACACGAGGAGCCGGCGCACTGACTAGGCCGCCTGCTCTGCGGCGAGCAGGGCGTCGACCAGGCCGAGCGCCTCGCGGAAGTCCTCCTGCCGCAGGGTTACCTCGCGCTTGGCCGAGGTGTAGACCGCGGTGGAGGCGCGGTCGCGCAGCTCGCGGAGCTCGCCGGAGCCGAGCACCAGGGGCCCGACGCTCATCCGGCCGCCCCGGAAGACGAGGTAGTCGGCGCCGATCCGAGCGAGCTTCAGCTTCGCCTCCTGGATCGCGAAGAGGTTCTCGACCGGCTCCGGCAGCTCGCCGTAACGGTCCTCGACACCCGCGCGGAGCTCGCGCAGCTCGTCCTCTTCCTCTGTCAGCGCGAGTCGCCGGTGCAGGTCTATCTTCCGCGCCTCCGAGCCGATGTAGGAGGCCGGCACGTAGGCGTCGACGCGCGCGTCGACGCGCACCGGACGCGCCGCGGTGCGCCGCTGGCCCGAGAGCTCGGCGACCGCCTCGTTCAGCAGCTCGACGTAGAGCTCGAACCCGA
>JBKPSO010000065.1:0-6778 GCA_046735055.1 Actinomycetota bacterium | reverse complement strand
GGCTAGGGGCGGGTGCGTCGGACTCGACGGCTGGCGGACCCGTCACTGGTACCCGGCGCTGGAAGCGGCGGGGATCAGGCAGCGCGGCCCCTACCAGTTGCGCCACACCTTCGCCACCGAGGCGCTCGCCGCCGGTATCTCCATCTTCGAGCTGGCGAGGGTGATGGGGACCAGCGTCAAGATGATCGACCGCACCTACGGCCACCTGGCCCGCGACTCCGAGGAGGCGATCCGCGCCCGGCTCGACGCGAGATCGGATCGTTCTGGCGTTTTTCTGGCGTCCGCAGAAGTCGGCGTCGTGGACGCCTGACCCGCAAACACGCATGGTGAGCGGGGTTGCGGGAACGGGAGCGACGGGACTCGAACCCGCGACCTCCGGCGTGACAGGCCGGCGTTCTAACCAGCTGAACTACGCCCCCGTGGGCGAGACAGTGTAGCCGTCCGTTGGAACGATTCCACAGGTGCCACCGTTGGATCGAGAAAGACGATGAACCAACTCGCGCGACGCATCCAGCGCGTCTACCTGACGCTCCTCCTCGGGAACACGCTCGCGGCG
The DNA here is from genome assembly GCA_046735055.1 of Actinomycetota bacterium. Taxonomy (GTDB): domain Bacteria; phylum Actinomycetota; class Thermoleophilia; order Gaiellales; family Gaiellaceae; genus DATBLE01. The sequence continues at coordinate 6,222 of JBKPSO010000065.1, read as the reverse complement.
TCGTTCATCTGGGGAATCAACACACTGTTCCTGCTCGACGCCGGGCTCAGCAACCTCGAAGCGTTTGCCGCGAACGCGTTCTTCACCGCCGGGATGGTCGTCTTCGAGGTTCCGACCGGGGTGGTCGCCGACGTGTGGGGCAGGCGCGTCTCGTACCTCGTCGGGACGCTCACGCTCGCGGGCTCCACCTTTCTCTACTGGCTGCTGTGGGTGACGAGTGCGCCGTTCTGGCCGTGGGCGATCGTCTCGATGCTCCTCGGTCTCGGGTTCACGTTCTTCTCGGGAGCGGTCGAGGCGTGGCTTGTCGACGCGCTCAAGTTCGCCGGTTACGAGGGCGGCCTCGAGACCGTCATGGGGCGAGGGCAGATGGTCTCCGGGGCGGCGATGCTGGGTGGCTCCGTGCTTGGCGGCGTGATCGCGCAGGCGACGTCACTCGGCGTGCCGTTCCTGATGCGCGTCGGCGTGCTCGTCGCGATGTTCTTCGTCGCTCAGCGGATGATGCAGGACCTCGGCTTCACGCCCGAGCCCTCGTCGAGCCCGCTCCAGGACATGCGCCAGCTGTTCGATTCGTCGATCGACTACGGCCTGAGGAACCCGCCCGTGCGCTGGGTGATGCTCGCGGCGCCCTTCGCCTCAGGCGTCGGGATCTACACCTTCTACGCGCTCCAGCCGTACCTCCTCGAGCTGTGGGGCAACCCGAAGGCGTACAGCATCGCAGGACTCGCCGCCGCGATCGTCGCCGGCGCCCAGATCCTCGGCGGTTACCTCGCGCCGTCGTTTCGCCGGCTGTTCCGGAAGCGGACGACTGCTCTGATTCTGACGACGATCTCGAGCGCGGCGATCCTCGCTGCGCTCGGTCTCACGGACACGTTCTGGATCGCGCTCGCACTGCTCACCCTCTGGGCGATGGTCTTCGCTGCCGAGATGCCGATCCGGCAGGCCTACCTGAACGACATGATCCCGTCGCGGCAGCGCGCGACCGTGCTTTCGTTCGACTCCCTGATGGGGAGCAGCGGCGGCGTCGTCATCCAGCCTGCCCTCGGCAAGGTCGCCGACGCCTACAGTTACTCGACCTCGCTCGTGATCGGTTCGGTGGTGCAGCTCGCCGCGGCGCCGTTCCTCGTCGCCAGCCGGCGCGAAGGGGCGGCGGCGGACACCGCGACGAGCCTGACGGCGGTGCCGGCGGTCGCGCCCGAAGTCGCGCCGACGGACTCTCCGGGCTAGGGGCCGCCGCGGATGTAGATCACCTGGCCGCTGACGTAGCTCGCGTCCTCCGAGCAGAGGAACGCGATAACGCCGGCGACGTCCTTTGGCTCGCCGACACGGCCGAGCGGCGTCTGCTCAGCAGCGAACTTCTGGAAGTCCTCGAACGGGACGCCGATGCGCTCAGCGGTCTGTCGCGTCATCGCCGTCGAGATGAAGCCGGGGGCGACGCAGTTGACGTTGATCCCGAAGCGGCCGAGCTCGATCGCGAGCGTCTTCGTCATCCCCTGGATCCCGGCCTTCGCGGCCGAGTAGTTGAGCTGGCCGCGGTTGCCGAGCGCCGAGACCGACGAGATCAGGACCATCTTCCCGCCGCCGTGCTGGGTCATGTGCGCCTGCGCCGCCTGGGTGGCGAGGAACGTGCCGCGCAGGTGCGTCGCGATCACCGCCTCCCAGTCGTCATCGGTCAGCTTGTGGACGAGGTTGTCGCGGATGATCCCCGCGCTGGTGACGAGGATGTCGAGCCCGCCGAGCTCTTCGACGGTGCGGGCGACGGCGGCCTCGAGCTGGTCGCGCGAGGTGACGTCGGTCTCGAAGTGCAGGCCGGGAGCGTCGTCGTCGAATGCGAGGTCGACCGCCGCCACCTTCGCCCCCTCGGACTCGAACCTCGCCAGCGTCGCCTTCCCGATCCCGCGCCCGCCGCCGGTGACGAGCGCCACCTTGCCCTCGAACCGTCTCATGGCTCGAAGCCTATTCAAGTAACACTGTGTTACTTGCAGGTTCGGCGCTCGGGCGTCACACCTCCGTAACGGGTCTTCAGCAAGGCTTCCACCGTGGTCACGCTCGCGCCGCGGATCTCCCGTCGACTGATCGAGGCGGTCGTGCGGTTCGACGACCCCGGCCGGCCGATCGCCGAGACCTCCCGTCGCGTTGGCGCAGAAGCCGAACGGCTGGGCCTCACGCGTCCCAGTTACCAGCGGATTCGCGAGCTCGTCCACGAGTCGCGCCGCATCCGACGGGGGCCGTCGGCTGGTGACGTCCTGTGGGCGCTGACGATGCCGCTGAAGCATCGGGAAGAGATCATCGATCGCCTCCAGATGCTCGGCGCCCGCCCGATCGGCCGTTGAGCGCGCGGTCGACGAGAGCCAAGTGACACTGTGTTACAAGGAGCAATGCGCCTTGGGCTGACGATCGGCTACGCCACGCCGGGGACGAATCCGCTCGAGCTGATCGAGCTCGCCTGCGAGGCCGAGCGGCTCGGGTACGACTCGGCCTGGGCCGCCGAGGCGTGGGGGACCGACGTCGTCACGGTCCTCTCCTGGCTCGGGGCACAGACGACGACGCTGAAGCTCGGCGCCGGGATCATGCAGATCCCGGCGCGGACGCCGGCGATGACGGCGATGACCGCGGCGACGCTCGACCTGATGTCGGGCGGCCGGTTCCTGCTCGGGCTCGGCACCTCGGGGCCGGCGGTCGCCGAGGGTTGGCACGGCCAGGAGTTCGGCAGGCCGCTGGCGCGCACCCGCGAGTACGTGGAGATGGTTCGGACGGTCCTGCGCCGCGAGCTGCTCGTCCACCACGGCGACTACTACGACGTCCCGCGGGGCGAGCACCGGCCGCTGAAGCTGATGGCACGGCCGCTGCGCGCCGAGGTCCCGGTCTACCTCGCCGCGATCGGGCCGAAGAACGTCGCGCTCGCCGCCGAGATCGCCGACGGGTGGCTGCCGATCTGGATCTCGCCGGAGCGCCTGCACGACGTGTTCGGCGAGGCGCTCGCGGCCGCGCCCGAGGGATTCGACGTCGCCGCCTTCAGCGTCCCGGCCGTCCTGACCGACGACGTCCAGGCGGGGCGCGACGACTTCAAGCCGGTGCTCGCGCTCTACGTCGGCGGCATGGGGACCTATTACAACCTGCTCGTTGGCCGGTACGGGTACGAGGCCGAGGCGGCGACGATCAGGGAGCTCTACCTCGGCGGCCACAAGCGGGAGGCGGCCGGCGCCGTCCCCGACGCGCTCGTCGACGAGCTCGCCCTGGTCGGCCCGAGAGAGCGCATCGCCGAGCGGCTCGACGCGTGGCGGGAGTCGGGCGTGACGACGCTGCTCGTCCAGACCCACGACCGCGCGACGCTACGCGCGATGGCGGAGCTCCTGCTGTGAAGACCCGCGACCTCTTCGACCTGACCGGCAGGGTCGCGATCGTCACCGGCGGCGGCAGCGGGATCGGACGCCAGATGGCGTCGACGTCAACCTCACCGGCACGTTCCTGTTCTCGCAGGCGGCCGGCCGCGTGATGATCGACCAGCACGGCGGCCAGATCGTCAACATCGCCTCGACGGCGGGCAATCCGCTTGGTGAGTCGCTAAGGTCAGGCAATGGCGGTCATGCGGGAGGTCCGCGACTGGCAACGCCTCTTCGCCGCGCGCACACGCAGCGAGGTCGGCGAGGGGATCGCGTTCGTCCTCGGCTTCCTCGGCCGCTCGGAGCTGATCTCGTTCGCCGGCGGCTTCCCCGATCCGCTGACGTTCCCGCGCGAACGCGCGTCGGCGCTGCTCGAGGAGTTCGCTGCGTCCGGCGAGGCAACTGCGTTCCAGTACACGCCCACCCGCGGCCTGGCCGGGACGCTCGACGCCGTCGCCGGCAGGCTCGAGCTCGTCCAGGGGCGGCGCCCTGCCGACGACGAGCTGCTGATCACGAGCGGCGCGATCGAAGCGCTCGAGCTGATCGGGAAGACATTCCTCGACCGCGGCGACACCGTCGTCGTCGAGGCGCCCACCTACCTCGGGGCGATCATGGCGTTCCGCGGGTTCGAGGCCGAGATCGTCGCCGTGCCGCTCGACGAGGACGGCCTCCAGGTCGACGAGCTCGAGCGCGCGCTCGCGGGCGGCCTGCGGCCGAAGCTCCTCTACACGATCCCCGACCACCAGAACCCGGCCGGGGTCAGTCTCTCGGTCGAGCGCCGCGAGGCGCTCGTCGAGCTCGCCCGCAGGCACGGCTTCCTGATCGTCGAGGATGTCGCCTACCGGGAGCTGCGCTTCCGCGACGACGCGCCGGCGAGCCTGTGGAGCATCGCCCCGGACACGGTCGCGCAGGCGGGTACGACCTCGAAGACGTTCCTGCCCGGCGTCCGGCTCGGGTGGGCGGCCGCCCCCGCCGAGATCTCCTCTCAGCTCGTGAACGCGAAGCAGAACACCGACCAATGCTCCGGCGCCCTCGGGCAGCGGATGCTCGAGGAGTACATCCGCCGCGGCTGGATCGAGGAGCAGTTGCCGCGTTCGCGTGAGCTCTACCGCCGTAAGTGCGAGCGGCTGCTCGCCGCGCTCGAGCGGAAAATGCCGGCCGGCGTCCGGTGGACGCGCGCGGAGGGCGGATTCTTCTCGTGGCTGACGATCCCCGGCTGCGACTCGGAGGCGTTCGCGGCCGAGGCCGCCGACCGCGGGGTCGGCGTCGTCCCCGGCTCGCTCTTCTACCCCGACGGCCGCGGCGGCGAGAACGTGCGGCTGTCGTTCAGCATGGTCGACGAGTCGCTGATCGACGAGGGCGTCGAGCGCCTCGCGTCACTGGTCGCGTAGGTACGCGTCCGAGCCGTCGAGCCAGTCCGTGCGCGGCGGGCTGAAGACGTCGACGTCGAGCGTGTTCTCGAGCGCCTCCGCGCGGTGCGGAACGTGCGGCGGGATATGCAGCACCTCGCCGGCGCGCACGTCGAAGACCTCCTCCGCGCCGTCCTCCCCGAGCCAGAGGCGCAGCGTCCCCTCGAGGATGTAGGTCAGCTGCTCGTTCTCGTGCGAGTGCTTCGGCACGATCGCCCCCTCCTCGAGGTAGACCTGCGCCAGCATCATGCGCTCGACCGAGACCAGCCGCCGCCCGAGGTCGGGCTTCAGCTGCTCGAGCGGCAGCTCCTCCCAGCGGTAGTGCGTCCCTCCTGAAGCGGCCATCGCACCCCGATCCTCGCACGTCGGGCCGTCCACGTGCATCGCTAGCCTGACGTCGCGTGGCCGGCCTGGACTGGATGGCGCTCGGCCTGGTCGTTCTGACCGGCCTCATCGGGCTGAGAAAGGGGCTCGTCGCGAGCGCGCTCGCAATCATCGGCCTCGTCGCCGGCGCGGTCCTGGGCGCCCGCGTGGCGCCGCTAGTACTGCCCGATGGGGCGCACTCGCCGTACACGCCGCTCGTCGCGCTCGGCGGAGCGGTGATCGGGGCGGCCGTGCTGGAGGCGCTGGGCTCGGTGGTGGGCTCGTTCTTCCGGTCGGGCCTGCGCTTTCCGCCGCTGCGCGCGCTCGACAGCGCGGGTGGCCTCGTCGTGGGCGCCGCAGCAGGTCTGGCGCTCGTCTGGATCTTCGGCGCCGCCGCACTCCTGCTGCCGAACCAGCGCTCGCTGCGTCAGAGCGTCCAGCGGTCCGAGGTGCTGCGGCGGTTGAACGACATCGTCCCGCCGGAGCGGCTGCTGAACGTCCTCGCGCGCGTTGATCCGTTCCCGTCGATCGCGGGCCCGCCGATCCCGGACGAGCCGCCGACCCCCGCCGTCGTCGACGACCCGGTCGTCCGCGCCGCCGCGCCGAGTGTCGTACGCATCCTCGGCACCGCGTGCGGCCTCGGGATCTCCGGCAGCGGCTGGGTCGCCGCGCCGCGTGTCGTCGTCACGGCGGCGCATGTCGTCGCCGGCGAGCGCGCCACCTACGTCGTCCAGTCGCAGTCGGACCGTCGCCTCACCGCCCAGCCGATCGCGTTCGACTCGAAGAACGACGTAGCCGTGCTGCGCGTGCCCGGGCTGACCGCGCGCCCGCTGCCGAGGGTCGACCCGCAGGACGGTGACTCGGTCGCGATCGTCGGCTACCCGCTGAACGGCCCACTCGACTCGGAGCCCGGCCGGATCGGGCGCACGGCCACGATCCTCACCGACGACGCCTACGGGAACGGCCTGGTGCAGCGGACGGTGACGAGCCTCGGCGGGGAGGTCCGCCACGGGAACTCCGGCGGGCCGGCGATCGACACTCAGGGCCGCGTGCAGCTGACGGTGTTCGCA
>JBKPSO010000064.1:0-9338 GCA_046735055.1 Actinomycetota bacterium | reverse complement strand
CTAGATTCCCTCATATGGGGGACGTGCGCGAGCGCATCCACAACCTTCTGCTCATCGGCGACAACCGTCTGAAACAGGGGGTCGCGGCCGAGAAGGTGCGCGCGAGCTACGAAGAGGCGCTCGCGCTCGCAGGCGAGGCGGGGCTCGAGGAGCAGATTCGCCCGCTCGTCGAGGTCAGGCTCGCCGATCTCGAGCGGCTCGCTCGAGGATCGCCTCCACCTTCTCCGCCTGCCGCCTGATGTCGTGGGCGGCCGCCGCCGCGCGACCGGCGTCGTTCGGGCAGGGCAGCTCCACGGCGCGCCGTAGGCCCTCGAGGATCGACGTCTCGCTCTCCGGGTCGACGAGCACACCTGCCTCGGGCGTGACGAACTCTGGCGGGCCGCCGACCTGCGTGGCGACGACCGGGCGTCCGGCGGCCATCCCCTCGAGCAGCGCCTGACCGAACGGCTCGACCAGGCTCGGACCACAGACGACCCGCGCCGCCGCGAGCCGCGCAGGCACCTCGTCGTGCGGGACGCGCCCGGTGACGGAGATCCCGCGCAGTCCCTCGAGCTGCGGGCGGAGCGGCCCGTCCCCGACGAACGACAGGGTCCCCGCTCCGAGCCGCTCGAAGGCATGGGCGAGCCGCAGCGGGTTCTTACGTTCGGTCAGCGAGCCGACGCAGACGAAGGCCGGAGGGCCGGGAGGCGGCGGCTGGACTGGGAAGAGCCCGAGATCGACGCCGCAGTCGACGACCTCGACCTTGCCGCGCGCGGCGCTCACCTTCCGCTCGAGCTCGCCGCGCAGCCAATCCGAGACCGCGATCACGGCCGCCGCTCGGCGGACGACGAACGCCGTCGCCGCGCGGATGCCGGGGATCCGCCCGACATTGGCGACGTCCTGGCCGTGCGCCGTGACGACGAGCGGTGCACGAGAGGCGAGCGCGGCCGCGAGGCCCGCAGGGACGAGGAAGTGCGCGTAGACGACGTCGGGGTGGAAGCGCCGCGCCGCGGCGCGCGCGTCCGCGAAGAGCTGGGTGTACCGGCGTGAGCCCCCGGCGCGGCGGTCGACGACCGCACGTGCGAGCGCGTGCCCGCGGTCGCGGAGGGCCTCCTCCATCTGCGCGACGAACACCCCGAGGTCGGGATCGTCGGGGCCCGGGTACATCTGCGAGACGAGGAGGATGCGCACTGCCGTAGCTTCGCAGGGTCAAGGCTTCAGCCTGACCCGATGGCGCGTATGGACTGTCGGGACAGACTAAAGCCTGTCCCTCAGCGTTGCGCGTCGTACGTCCCCCACTCCTCGCGCAGCACGTTGCAGATCTCGCCGACCGTGCACCGCACGCGGAGCGCGTCGCGCATCGCCGGGAGCAGGTTCTCGCTCGTGCCGGCGACGCGCCGGACCTCAGCGAGCGCGGCCCCCGCAGCACCGGCGTCGCGCTCGGCGCGCACCCGAGCGGTGCGCGCCAGCTGCCGCCGCTCGATCTCGGGGTCGAGGCGGTGCAGCTCGATCTGCTCCGGCTCGCCCTCCTCGAACCGGTTGACGCCGACGACGACCCGCTCGCCGCTCTCGACCTGCGCGCTGTAGCGGTACGCCGCCTCCTCGATCTCCCGCTGGACGAAGCCTTGCTCGATCGCCGCGACCGCGCCGCCGAGCTCCTCGACGCGGTCGACGAGCGCGAGCGCCTTCGCCTCCAGCTCGTCGGTGAGGGCCTCGAGGAAGTACGCGCCGCCGAGCGGGTCGGCGGTATCCGTCCCGCCGGCCTCGTTCTGGAGGATCTGCTGCGTCCGCAGAGCGATTCGCGCCGCCCGCTCGGTCGGCAGGGCGAGCGCCTCGTCGAACCCGTTCGTGTGGATCGACTGCGCGCCCCCGCACACGGCCGAGAGGGCCTGGATCGCGACGCGGACGACGTTGTTCTCGGGCTGCTGCGCCGTCAGCGTCGACCCGCCCGTCTGCGCGTGGAAGCGGAGCGCGAGCGCCTTCGGGTTCGTCACGCCGAGCCGCTCGCTCAGCAGCCTGGCCCACAACCGCCGCGCCGCCCGGAACTTCGCCACCTCCTGGAAGAAGTGGTTGTGCGCGTTGAAGAAGAACGAGAGCCGCTCCCCGAACTCGTCGGCCGAGAGCCCGGCGTCGACCGCGGCCCGGCAGTACGCGAGTCCGTTCGCGAGCGTGAAGGCGATCTCCTGGACGGCCGTCGAGCCTGCCTCGCGGATGTGGTAGCCAGAGACCGAGATCACGTTCCAGCCGGGCAGGCGCTCGGCGCAGTAGGCGAACAGGTCGGTCGTCAACCGCATCGACGGCCGCGGCGGGAAGATGTAGTTCCCGCGCGCGACGTACTCCTTGAGGATGTCGTTCTGGACGGTGCCCCGCAGGCGGTCGCCGCCCACGCCCTGCTGCTCGGCGACGAGCTCGTACAGCAGCAGGAGCAGCGACGCCGGCGCGTTGATCGTCATCGAGGTCGAGACCTCGCCGAGCGGGATCCCGCCGAAGAGCAGCTCCATGTCACCGAGCGAGTCGATCGCCACCCCGGCGCGCCCGACCTCGCCGAGGGCCCGAGGGTCGTCCGAGTCCAGCCCGAGCTGCGTCGGCAGGTCGAACGCAGTCGAGAGGCCGGTCTGCCCACGCTCGAGCAGGTACCGGAACCGCGCGTTCGTCTCCTCGGCGGAGCCGAAGCCCGCGTACTGGCGGATCGTCCACGGGCGGCCCCGGTACATCGACGGGTACGGGCCGCGCGTGAAGGGAAACTCGCCGGGCAGCTCGAGCTCGGGCCCGGCGACGTCCTCGTCGGTGTAGACCGGCTTGACCTCGATCCCGGATTCGGTCTCGCGCCGGTCCTCACGCAGGGCCACGCGCGAATCGTACGCTTACGGAATGGCGGTCACCGTCAAGCTCTTCGCCGGTCTGCGCGAGCGCGCGGGCTTCGCCGAGTCCACGGTCGACGCGGCGACGGTCGCCGACGTCTGGCCCGCGCTCGGACTCGGCGAGGAGCCCGAGGGGGTGCTCTACGCGGTGAACAAGCGCTACGCCGACCGCGACACCGCACTCGCCGAGGGCGACGAGGTCGCGCTGATCCCGCCAGTCTCCGGCGGCGCGTTCCGCCTCACCGAGGAGCCGATCGATCCCGCTGCGGTCATCCGCGAGGTGTCCGATCCGCGCGCCGGCGGGATCGCGACCTTCATCGGCACGACGCGCGTCCAGTCGCGCGGCCGCACGGTTCACTACCTCGACTACGAGGCCTACGGCGGGATGGCCGAGGAGGTGATGGCGAAGATCGCCGACGAGCTGAAGCGCAAGCACGATCTCTGCGAGGTCGCGATCACCCATCGGGTCGGGCGCGTCGACATCGGCGAGCTCTCGGTCGTGATCGCCGTCTCCGCGCCGCACCGCGCCGCCGCGCTCGCCGCCTGCAAGGAGGCAATCGACACGCTCAAGCAGACGGTGCCGCTCTGGAAGAAAGAGGTGTACGAGGGCGGCGAGGAGTGGATCGGGCAAGGTTCGTAGCAGCGTCGCCGGGCCAACCCCGGCGATGCCGTCCAGCGGCGTGGGTTCCCAGCCGCCCCCGTACGACCGTCCAGGGGTAAAGAGGCCCTCGGCTACGATCAGGACATGGAGCGCCTTGCGCTCCCAATCCCGTGACCGACCTTCAGCCCGAGCCTCCCGAGCGCGACTACCGACCGATCCACCCCGAGCCGGCCTGGCGGGCGATCGCGCGCAAGATCTGGGCCCCGATCGCGGTCTTGATCGGCCTGATCGCCAAGTTCGGCTTCGCGTTCGCGAAGTTCGGCTCGATCTTCATCGCCGTCGGCGGCTACGCGCTGATCTGGGGCTGGAAGTTCGGGGTCGGCTTCGTGCTGCTGATCCTCGTCCACGAGCTCGGCCACTTCGTCGAGGCTCGCCGACGCGGCTTTGACGCGGCGCTGCCGGTCTTCATCCCGTTCATCGGGGCGTACGTCGCGATCCGCGACGCGCGGATGAACCCGTGGCAGAGCGCGTGGATCTCGCTCGCCGGCCCGATCTCCGGCGGGCTCGGTGCCGCCGTCTGCTGGGTCGTCGGCGAGCAGCGCGACTCCCCGCTCCTCCAGGCGCTCGGCTACGTCGGCTTCTTGCTCAACCTGTTCAACCTGATTCCGATCGGGTTCCTCGACGGAGGGTCGATCTGGCGCTCGATCCGGACGATGCGCCTCGGCGGCACCCCGGGGAAGGCGACGACGATCACGCTCGTCTACTTCGGGCTCGCGGCCCTGCTGCTCGCCGGAATGGCCGGCGCGCACGTCCCGCAGCACCGCCTGTGATGGCGATCGACCAACGCATCCTCGAGCACGAGACCACGGGCCTCGATACCCACGTCGCGATGATCGCCGAGGAGCTGCGAATAGGCTTCGAGGCTGTCGACCGCGTCCCGCGGCCCGCGGTGACCGTCTTCGGCTCGGCGCGGATCGCCGCCGGCAGCTCCGAGTACGAGCACGCGCGCGCGTGCGGGCGCAAGCTGGCAGAGGCCGGCTTCGCCGTCGTCAGCGGCGGCGGCCCGGGAGTGATGGAGGCGGCGAACCGCGGCGCGAAGGAGGGCGGCGGCTTCTCGGTCGGCTTCAACGTCGTGCTCCCGCACGAACAGAAGCCGAACCCGTACCTCGACCTGGCGCTCAGCTTCCGGCACTTCTACGCGCGCAAGGTCATGCTCGTCAAGGCGGCCGAGGGCTTCATCCTCTTCCCGGGCGGCTTCGGCACGCTCGACGAGCTGTTCGAGTCGCTGACGCTGATCCAGACCGACAAGGTGCGCCAGTTCCCGGTCGTGCTGATCGGGACGGCGTACTGGGGCGACCTGCTGGTCTGGATCGCCGACAAGCCGCTCGCGAACGCGATGATCTCGCCCGAGGACGTCGACCTGCTCCACGTGACGGACGACGTCGAAGAGGCGGTTCAGCTGATGCGCGACAGCTGGGAGCGCCAGTACGCCGAGCCGATTCACGAGCTGGAAAAAGCAGACGCCGAATGAGGGACGGGCTCCAGCCTGTCCCGATGGCACCCGAGCCCGTCGGGTCAAGCTGAAGCCTGACCCTTACCTGCGCGTCGCGAAGCCGAAGTCGAGCAGCTTCCTGACGTCCTTGTAGGAGTCGTCGGAGCCGAGGATCACGGCAATCAGGTGGACGCCGTGCCGGCGGGCCGAAGCGACGAGGCAGTGCCTCGCCATCGTCGTCCACCCGGTCTTCACCCCGTCCGCGCCCACGTAGGAGCCGAGCAGGTGGTTCTTGTTCACGTAGATCTTCTCGACGATCGGCTTCGACCACCGGACGCGTTTGACCTTCGTGCGGACGATCGTGCGGAAGCGGGGGTTCCAGAGCGCGTAGCGCGTAAGCGCCGCCATGTCCCAGGCCGTCGAGTAGTTGTCGCGGTCGAGCAGACCGCTCGGGCTGCGGAAGTGCGTCCGTGTCAGGCCGAGCTCCTGCGCCTTCTCGTTCATCAGCGCGACGAACCGCGAGCGCGTCCCACCCGCGCCGACTGCGAGCGCGAGCGCGTCGTCGTTGCCGGAGTAGAGCAGCAGGCCGTAGAAGAGCTTCCACGCCTGGACGCGCTCGCCCGGCCGGAGCCCCTCCGTGATCGGCGGCACGCGCCGGACGGCCCGGTCCACGGTGACGATCGAGTGCGGCCCGAGCCGGGACATGGCGACGAGCGCGGTCATGATCTTCGTCGTCGAGGCGATCTGGCGACGCACGTGCGCCCGCTTGGCCCAGAGCACCTGTCCGCTCGTTCCGTCGACGAGGATCGCCGAGCGAGCGCTGAGCCGGATCCCGTATCCCGGCAGCGGCCCGGTCTGATGGATGAGGGGCGAGCTGCCGGCGGTCGCGGAGGGGACGAGCGCGACTGCGAGCGCGAGCAGGATGGGGAATCGCCGGCGTCTCATGGTGGGGTGGCCTAGCGTAGCCGCCTATCCTTTCGATCATGAAGCTCCGGGACCTCCCGTCCGTCGACGAGCTCGCGCGCTCGGTCGGCGACCCGCTCGCAGTCGATGCCGCGCGCTCGGTGCTCGAACGGGCGCGGGAGCAGATCCGCGCCGGCGCTGAACCCGGTGACCTCGCCGCGCGCCTGCGCGCCGAGCTCGAAGACGCGCGCCGGCCACGCCTCCGCCGCGCCCTCAACGCGACGGGCGTGATCGTGCACACGAACCTCGGCCGCGCGCCGCTCCCGGAGGCGGCCCTCGAGCGCATCCGCGAGGTCGCTCGCGGCTACTCGAACCTCGAGTACGACCTCGCGGAAGGAGCGCGCGGCTCGCGGCAGGACCACCTCGCCGCGCTCCTGCGCCGGCTCACCGCCGCCGAGGCCGCGCTCGTCGTCAACAACAACGCGGCCGCGGTCCTGCTCGCGCTCGCGGCGCTCGCCGAGGGCCGCGAGGTGCTCGTCTCGCGCGGAGAGCTGATCGAGATCGGCGACGGCTTCCGCATTCCGGAAGTCCTAGCCCGCTCCGGCGCCCGGCTCGTCGAGGTCGGGACGACAAACCGCACCCGGGCAGCCGACTACGAGCGCGCGATCGGACCGGACACCGCCCTCCTCCTCCGTGTCCACCAGTCGAACTTCCGCGTCGTCGGCTTCGCCGAGCAACCGGCAACAGCCGAGCTGGCCGCGCTCGCCGCCCGCCACGACCTCCCGCTCGTCGACGACCTCGGCTCCGGCGTACTTGGTAACACCGTGTTACTTGGTGACGAGCCTTCGGCGCGAGCTGCGCTCGCGGACGGCGCAGATCTCGTCTGCTTCTCCGGGGACAAGCTGCTCGGCGGGCCGCAGGCCGGGATCGTGGTCGGACGCGCGGAGCTCGTCGAGCGGCTGCGGCGGCATCCGCTCCAGCGTGCGCTGCGCGCCGACAAGCTGACGCTCGCCGCGCTCGAGGGCACGCTGGCCCTCTACCTCGAGCCCGAGCGTGCGCTGCGCGAGGTGCCCGTGCTGCGGATGGTCGCCGAGCCCCTCGAGGACGTCCGCAGGCGAGCCGAGCGGCTCGCGACGCTCAGCAGGGGAACGGTGGAGGAGACCGTCGCGCGCGTCGGCGGCGGGGCGCTGCCGCTGACGGAGTTGCCGAGCTTCGCCTGCGCGGTCGAGGAGGAGCTGGCGGCGCCGCTTCGGCTCGGCGACCCGCCGGTCGTCGCCGTCGTTCGCGACGGCCGGACGCTGCTCGACTGCCGCACGCTCGCCGATGCAGAGCTCGACGAAGCCGCCGCCGCGATCATCCGCGCCCGCGGATGAGCGAGCTCACACCGGAGGCGGTCCTCTGGACGCTCCTGCGCGGCGCGGTCGGAACCCGGGTGGCGGCGATCGTCTCCGAGCTAGGCGTCGCCGACGCGCTGGCGGACGGCCCGCGTCCGGTCGCCGAGGTCGCGGCCGACGTCGGCGCCGACGCGGACACGCTCCACCGGTTCCTCCGCGCGCTCGCGAGCGAGGGCGTCTTCGCCGAAGTCGAGCCCGGCGTCTTCCGGAACACGCCCGCCTCCGCGCTGCTCGGCCGCGAGAGCTCGTGGGGGTCGTTCGCACAGCTCTTCGGAGGCGTCTGGTACGAGACGATCGGCGACCTGAACGCGAGCGGCGAGAAGGCGTTCGAGGCCGACTTCTGGGCGTGGCTCGCCGAGCACCCCCGCGAGCGCACCCTGTTCGACCGGGCGATGGGGCAGGGAAAGGAGCGGCCGGTCGAGCGCCTGGCCGGGTTCGGGTGGAACGGCGAGACGGTGGTCGACGTCGGCGGCGGGAACGGTTCGTTCTTGCTCGAGCTCTTCGCGCGGCAGCCCGGTCTCCGCGGGATCGTCTACGACCTGCCCGAGACGGTCCGGGACGAGGCGCAACTCGCCGCAGCCGGGATCGAGTTCGTCGAGGGGAGCTTCTTCGAGCGTGTCCCCGAAGGCGACGTCTACGTCCTCGGGGGGATCCTCCACGACTGGTCCGACGACCGCGCCGCGGCGATCCTCGAGACGATCCGGGAGCACGCGCCGGCCGGCGCACGGGTCCTGATCGTCGATTCCGTTGTCCAACATGGCAACGAGCCACAAGGCTCGAAGTGGCTCGACGTGCTGATGCTCGCGCTCGTCGACGGGCGCGAACGGACGGAGCCCCAGTGGCGCGCGCTGGTCGAAGGCGCCGGTCTCCGCATCGACGCGATCGAGGACGGGCTCGTCCAGGCCTCATGCCCCTGACCGTCGGCACCGCGGGGCACATCGACCACGGGAAGACGTGGCTCGTCCGGGCGCTGACCGGGAAGGACACCGACCGGCTGCCGGAGGAGCAGCGGCGCGGGATCTCGATCGATCTCGGCTACGCGCAGCTCGAGCTGCCGGACGGCCGGCGGCTCTCGCTGGTCGACGTGCCCGGGCACGAACGGTTCGTCCGCAACATGGTCGCGGGCGCGACCGGGATCGACCTCTTCCTGCTCGTGATCGACGCCGCCGAGGGCGCACGGCCGCAGACGTACGAGCACCTCGCGATCCTCCGGCTGCTCGGGATCGAGCGCGGGGTGGTCGCGGTGACGAAGTCCGACGCCGTCGACGCGGAGACGCTCGCGCTCGCGGTCGAGGAGGCCCGCGAGCTCGTGCCGGAAGCGGAGGCGGTCGCCGTGAGCGCGAAGACGGGTGAGGGCCTCGACGTGCTCCGCGCGGCGCTCGCGGCGCTCGCGGACGCGCAGCCGCCGGAGCCGGACGGAGCCACGCGCCTCTACGTCGACCGGGTGTTCACGCTGCGCGGGATCGGCACCGTCGTCACCGGCACCCTCTGGTCCGGGACGATCGGCGAGGGCGACGCGCTGCGCGTCGAGCCTGCGGGCCTCGACGTGCGCGTGCGCAGCGTGCAGGTGCACGACCGGCCGGTCGAACGCGCGGACGCGGGCCAGCGCGTCGCGGTCGCGCTGCCCGGCGTCGAACGCCACCAGCTCGGCCGCGGCGACGCTCTGGTCGCCCCCGACTCGTACCCGGTCACGTACCGGCTCGACGTCGAGCTCGAGGAGACGGACGAGCTCCCTGCCGCAGTGACCGTCCACCTCGGTACTGCGGACGTTCCGGCTCGGGTCGCGCGCCGAGGCCGGTTCGCCCAGCTGCGGCTCCAGCAGCCGGTCGTGGCAGCGCGCGGCGACCGCGTCGTCCTGCGGACACAGACGACCGTCGGCGGCGGAAGGGTGCTCGACCCGAGGCCGCCGCGCCGTCTCGATCCCGAGCGGCTCGAGCGGATCGAGCGGGGTGAGCTCGCGGCGCTCGTCCACGAGCCGGTGCGCGCAGACTCGCTCCGCCACCTCGGCGGTCTCGACAATCTCGAGCGGGCGGGCGACTGGGTCTTCTCGCGCGACTGGCTCGATGAGCTTCGCGCCGACGTGCACGAACGGCTGGCTGCCGCCGACC
>JBKPSO010000063.1:0-11653 GCA_046735055.1 Actinomycetota bacterium | reverse complement strand
GACGCCTCCCTCCTCGAGCCAGCGCAACCGCTCGGAGAGCGTCCGCGGGCTGATGCCAGGACAGGCGTGCTCGAGCTCCGAGAAGCGGCGGGGGCCCTCGGAGAGATCGTGTACGAGGAGGGCCGTCCACTTGGAGCCGATGATGTCAGCCGAGCACGCGACTGCGCAGGTCGCGTCGTGGACGGGCTTCATCGTGCGGCTGCTCATGCCGACATAGTACGCCCAGGCGGATGATCGACCTCCACTCGCACATCCTCCGCGGGATCGACGACGGCGCCCACTCGCTCGAGGACAGCGGCCGCCCCCTACCAGGGGGGCGCGTTGTGCGTCCAGCGGCCGCCGACCATCGTCGCGACTACCTGCACCTCCGGCAGCTCCTCCGCCTCGATGGCGAACGGGTCGCGGTCGAGGACGACGAGGTCGGCGACGTAGCCGGGCAGGAGCTTGCCGCGGCGGCGCTCGTCTCCTGTCAGCCACGCGGGCTCGACCGTCGACGCGCGGATCGCCTCCTCCACCGTGACCCGCTCGTCGGGGCGCCAGTGGCGAAGCACGCCGGCGACGATCCCGCCCCAGGGGTCGAGCTCCTCGATCGGGGCGTCCGAGCCGTTGACGAGGCGCGTCCTGCGTTCGAGCAGCGATCGGAACGAGTACGCGCCGTCGAGCCGGTCGGACCAGAACCGGTGCGCGAGCTCCTCGTCCGAGGGCGCGTGCGAGAACTGGACGGACGCCGTCAGCCCGAGCTCGGCGAACCGGCTGACGTCCTCGGGGCGCAGGCACTGCGCGTGCTCGACCCGGTGGCGCAGGCCTGGGGGTTGCCATTCGTCCCTGGTCTGCTCGAACGCGTCGAGCGCGTTGCGATTCGCGAGGTCTCCGATCGCGTGCACGGCAACCGGCCAGCGTGCCCGTGCAGCCCGCCGCAGGATGTCGATCAGCTCCTCGCGCGAGGTGATCTCGACGCCGGAGCCGTCGGTCATCAGCGCGGTCTGCGAGCCGAGCGTCCCGTCCATGAAGACCTTCAGGTAGCCGAGCCGAACGCGATCGCCGAGCCCCGACGCGAGGCCGACCTCGGCGAGACGGTCGACGTTCTCGTGCGGGACGGATTGCCAGACGCGCACCGGGAGCGCGTCCTCTCGCTCGAGCTCCTGCCAGAGCCGCGGGATCGAGGGGATCCACCCGTCCTTGTCGTGGATCGCCGTGACGCCGCGCGACGAGGCGACCTTCAGCCCCTCGCGCAGCGCCTCCAGGTACTCCTCGTCCGTCAGCTCGAGGTGCTCCTCCTTGAACCGCCAGGCGGACTCCTCGCGAATCAGGCCGGTCGGCTCGCCGTCGGGGCCGAGCTCCACGACGCCGCCCCGGACGTCGTACCTGCGCAGGTCGCCCCCCGTCCTCGCGATCCCGGCCGAGTTCAGCCAGATTGCATGGGAGTCCTTCGAGATCACGGCCGCCGGGATGTCGCCCGTGACGGCGTCGAGCACCTCCTTCGTCGGCAGCTCCGGCCAGTTCGTCTCGCGGAAGCCCAGGGCCCGGAACCAACGCCCGGGCGCCACGCCTTCGACGCCCGGGGCCAGCCGCGCCGCCGCATCCTCGGCGGAGGTCGCCTCCTCGAGTCGGATCACCCGCCGGGCCGCCGCCCACGTCGGGAAGTGGACGTGCGAGTCGGTGATCCCGGGGAGCACGCAGCGACCGCCGAGGTCGACCACCTCGGGTGAGGCGAGTGCGGTCTCGTGCGTGCCGATCCCGCCGGCCACGCGGTCGCCGGCGATCGCCAGCGCCCCCGCCGTCGGCAGCGAGGCGTCGAGCGTCCGCACGGTTCCGTTTTCGAGGATCACGGCGTGACTCTAGACTCGTGGAAGTGGCCTACGACCCCCTCACGGACGAGCAGCGCGAGCTCCGGGACCTCGTCCGGACTCTTGCGCGCGAGCGCATCGCCCCCCGCGCGGCCGAGATCGACGAGAGCCACGAGTTTCCGTGGGACGTCGTCGAGCTGTTCCGGGAGCAGGGGCTGTTCGGCCTCCTCTTCGACGAGGAGTGGGGCGGAACCGGCACTGGAACGCTCCTCGCGCTCGTCGCGATCGAGGAGATCGCCAAGGTCTGCGCGACGAGCAGCCTGATCCTGGCCGTCCAGGAGCTCGGCTCGCTCGGGCTCAAGCTCGAAGGGACGCAGGAGCAGAAGGAGCGCTACTTGCCGCGGCTCGCGTCCGGCGAGTGGCTCGTCGCCTACGCGCTCACGGAGGCGGGGTCGGGCTCCGACTCGGCGGCGATGCGCACGACTGCGCGACGCGGTGGGGACGACTACGTCCTCTCGGGCGGCAAGCGCTTCATCACGAACGCAGGGGTCGCCAACCTGTACACGGTCTTCGCCAAGACCGATCCCGGCGCAGGCCACGCCGGCATCTCCGCGTTCGTCGTCGAGTCGGACGCGCCGGGCTTCGAGGTCGCGCGACTGGAGCCGAAGATGGGCATCGCCGGCTCGACCACCGGCGAGCTCGTCTTCGAAGACTGCCACGTCCCCGCGGCGAACCTCCTCGGCAAGGAGGGGGAGGGCTTCCGGATCGCGATGCGGATCCTCGACCGCTCGCGTCCCGGCGTCGCCGCGCAGGGCCTCGGGATCGCGGAGGGTGCGACCGACTACGCGCTCGAGTACGCGCGCACGCGGGAGACGATGGGGAAGCCGATCGCGGAGCACCAGCTCGTCGCCGCGAAGCTGGCGGACATGGAGACGAAGTGCGAGGCGGCGCGCGGTCTCCTCTACCGGTTCGGCCAGATGGTCGACGCCGGCGTCCCGGACGAGGAGCTGACGAAGGCCTCCGCGATGGCGAAGCTGTACTGCTCGGACGTGGCGATGGAGGTGACGACCGACGCCGTCCAGATCCTCGGCGGCTATGGCTACATCAAGGAGTATCCGGTCGAGCGGATGATGCGGGACGCGAAGATCACCCAGATCTACGAGGGCACGAACGAGATCCAGCGCCTCGTGATCGCGCGCGAGATGGTCAAGGAGCAGCGTTCCTTCCTGCTGTCGCCCGTTACGTGAAGAGGCTCGTCATGTAGAGGATTCCTGCGAGGAGGCCTAGGCCGAGGAGGCGGTGATCCGTGGCTTTGCCCGAGCCGGCGGAGCGACGATCGCCAATCCCTCTGTGACGCGACCGAGCCGATCGCATACGCGGCGCCGATCCCGAGGCCCTCGCTGAGATTGTGCAGGCCGATCCCGATCGAGACGAGGAGCGAACGTTTGCGCCCGCGAAGCCGTCTGACCTGCCCGAACCCTTTGCCGCATCCGAGCGCAAGCGCGTGTCGGCCGCCCTGAGCGGGAGGTAGGCGGACAGCGCGCCGGCGAAGACGAGCGTAGACGGTGCTGCCACCCGTCCGGATCAGCCCGGCTCCGATGTCCGGGATGCCGTCCGGGAACCACGGGTGGATCCCGTGGACTCGCCCCGGTCGCCGGCGGATGCCATCCGGACTATGCTGAAAGATAGAATATATCGACACGAGAAGATATCTTCAGCTTCCTTAAATCCGCAAAAGGCGATGCGCGCGAACATCCCGCTCGACAAGCAGCCGCCGCTGACCGCGGCCGTCGAGGATTACGTGAAGGCGATCTACATGCTCGAGGGCAGCGGGGAAGCCGCCTCGACGAACGCGCTGGCGGTACGGCTCGACGTCACCCCGTCGGCGATCTCCGGGATGTTGCGCAAGCTCGCTGCCCTCGGGCTGGTCGAGCACGAGCCGTATCACGGCGTGCGCCTGACCGAGCGCGGCCGCCTGGTGGCGTTGGAGGTGGTTCGTCACCACCGCCTGCTCGAGCTCTTCCTCGTCGAGAGCCTGGGCATGGGGTGGGACGAAGTGCATGCCGAGGCGGAGGTGCTCGAGCACGTGCTCTCCGACGAGCTCGAGGAGCTGATCGCCGCGAAGCTCGGCGACCCGACTCTGGATCCGCACGGCGATCCGATCCCGAGCCGCGAGCTCGCGATCGCGGACGACGTCGGGACTCGCGACCTGTACCAGCTCGAGCCCGGCGACCACGGGACGTTCGTGCGGGTTTCGGATGCGGACCCGAAGATGCTGCGCTACCTCACCGAGCGCGGGATCACCCCCGGGGAGCGGCTGGAGGTGATCGAGCGTCAGCCGTTCGACGGGCCGCTCTCTGTTCGCGTCGGGAAGCGCGTGTACGTCCTCGGCTCCACGCTGGCCAGGGCGATCCGCGTGCAGACGGCGGCGTGAGCGAGCTCGCGCCGGAACGGGCTCGGCGCGCGGGCGCCGGCAAAGGTGACCTCGTTGGCGAGGTCCTGCCGGGCGAGGCGGCGACCCTCCGCGCCGCCCAGGAGGCGCTGGACGGCCACCGCACGGGACTACGCGCGCTCTGGCCGTTCCTCGGCCCGGCCTTCATCGCCTCCGTCGCCTACCTCGACCCCGGCAACTTCGCCACCGACGTCGCCGGCGGGGCGAAGTACGGCTACCTGCTGCTCTGGGCGGTGCTCGGCGCGAACCTGATGGCGATGGTCGTGCAGACGCTCTCGGCCAAGCTCGGAATCGCCACGGGCCGCAACCTGGCGGAGGTCTGCCGCGACAACTTCCCGCGCAGGGTCTCCATCGGGCTCTGGCTCCAGGCCGAGTTGATCGCGATGGCGACCGACCTCGCGGAGGTGCTCGGCGCAGCCCTCGGCCTCAGCCTCCTGTTCGGCATCCCGCTCGGCTGGGGCGCCGTCATCGCCGTCCTCTGCGCCTTCGCGATCCTCGCGCTCCAGCGGTCCGGCTTCCGCCGCCTGGAGGCGGTGATCGCCGTGTTCGTCGGCGTGATCGTGGTCGCATTCGCGTTCGAGC
The DNA here is from genome assembly GCA_046735055.1 of Actinomycetota bacterium. Lineage (GTDB taxonomy): Bacteria > Actinomycetota > Thermoleophilia > Gaiellales > Gaiellaceae > DATBLE01. Next base: position 6,832 of record JBKPSO010000063.1, on the reverse strand, counting down.
TGCTCAGAGTCACTCCCGACCCGAGCGTGATGGCAGACCAGCTCTTCACGCCGGAGTTCAAGAGCGGGGCGCTCCTGCTCGCGGTCGGGATCGTCGGCGCGACGGTGATGCCGCACGTCATCTACCTGCACTCGGCGCTCACGCAGTCGCGCGTCCGCGGGGACGACGAGCGCGAGCTGAAGCGCATCCAGCGCTTCGAGCGGATCGACGTGCTGATCGCGATGTCGATCGCGGGGCTCGTCAACCTGTCGATGCTCGCGATCTTCGCGACGCGGTTCTACGGAACCGACGCGGAGTCGATCGAGGACGCCTACCACGGCCTCTACTCCGATCCCGGGAAATGGGCCGCGTACCTGCTCGGGATCGCGCTCCTCTCCTCCGGACTCTCCTCGTCCTCGATCGGGACGCTCGCGGGCCAGGTCGTGATGCAGGGCTTCATCCGCCGCCAGATCCCCCTGTTCGCCCGGCGCGCGATCACGGCCGCGCCCGCGCTCATCGTGGCGATTTCCGGTGTCGAGCCGACGCGCGCGCTTGTGCTCAGCCAGGTCGTGCTCTCCTTCGGCATCCCGTTCGCGCTCGTCCCGCTCGTGCTGTTCACGAGCAGCCGCAAGGTGATGGGCGGGCTCGTCAACAACCGCCAGACCACGGTCGCGGCGTGGGCGATCGCCGTGCTGATCAGCGGACTGAACGTGTTCCTGCTCGTCGAGACGTTGCGGTGATCGATCCCGCGCGGTCCTTTGGCCGGGTCGCAGAGGCGTACCAGCGCGGCCGCCCGTCGTGGCCGGCCGCGGCCGTCGATCTCGTCGCCCGGGACCTCGGCCTGGAGCGCGACGACGCCGTGCTGGATCTCGGTGCGGGCACCGGCAAGCTGACGCGTGTGCTGCTCGAGCGATTCGACCACGTCGTCTCGCTGGAACCCGACCCGTCGATGCGTGCACTGCTCCCCGCGTCTGCTGAGGCGCTCGCGGGCACGGCCGAGGAAATCCCGCTGCCCGAGCGCAGCGTCGCCTCGGTCTTCTGCGGCGAGTCGTTCCACTGGTTCGAGTGGGTGCGGGCGATTCCCGAGATTGCGCGCGTCCTCCGGCCCGGCGGTGGGCTCGTCTTGATGTGGAACCGGCCGTCGGGCGGGCTGCTCGAGTCGGCGGAGTGGCCGCCGGGCGTGAGCGAGCTACTCAACGGCGTGGGAGATCCGTCACCGTCCGAGCGTCGCTATGCGTCGTTCGCCTGGCGCGAGGCCCTGACCGGCACGCCGTTCGAGTCCCTGCACTTCGAGGTGGTGCCGAACCCAGGATGGCTCGATCGCGACGCCCTGATCGCGCGGATCAGCTCCTGGAGTCCGATCGCATCCATGCCGGATGCCCAGCGCAAGGCATTGCTTGCCGAGCTCGGGGCGCTGCTGACCGAGAGCACCTACCGCGCGACGCTCGAGACGCACCTGTACTGGGCGCGACTTGCCGCCTGACGCGGTCATCGTCGGCTCGGGGCCGAACGGGCTCGCGGGCGCGCTCACGCTCGCCCACGCAGGCCTCGCCGTGCACGTCCACGAGGCCGCACCGGCGCCGGGCGGCGGCGTCCGCACGGAGGAGCTGACGCTGCCGGGCTTCCGCCACGACGTCTGCTCGGCGATCCACCCGCTCGGTCGCGCGTCGCCGTTCTTCCGCCGAGCCCGCCTCGGGGTCGACTGGGTCGACCCACCCGCCGCCGTCGCCCACCCGCTCGACGACGGCGGCGCGGCGATCCTGGAGCGCGACCTGTCCGCCGTCGACCTCGGCCCCGATACCGCCGCCTACCGCCGCCTCGTTGGGCCGGTCGTCTCCGCGTGGGAGGCCGTCGAGCCGGTGGCTCTCGGCCCGTATCCCCCGCCGCTTGCGGCGCTTCGCCCGCTTCTCCGGCTGGCCGGCTCGGTGAAGGCAGCGCTCGCGGACGCGCGCTCGCTTGCCGAGTGCACCTTAGAGACCGGACGCGCGCGAGCGCTCTTCGCCGGCTGTGCCGCGCACTCGATGCTCCCGCTGGAGCGTCGGCCGAGCGCCGGCTTCGGCCTCGCGCTCGCGGTGCTCGGTCACGTTGCCGGCTGGAGCTTCCCGCGCGGCGGCGCGCAGGCGATCACGGACGCGCTCGTCGCCGAGCTGCGGCGCGCGGGGGGCGAGCTGCGCGTCGGGAGCCCGCTCGACGCGCTCCCGGGCGCGAACATTGTCCTCGCCGACATGATGCCCGCCGAGCTCCGCCGAATCACCCCGCTGCCGGAGCGCTACGACCGCGCGCTTCGCCGCTACCGCCACGGCCCGGGCGCGTTCAAGGTCGACTGGGCGCTCGACGGGCCCGTCCCGTGGCGCGCGCCCGAGTGCGCTCGGGCGGCGACGGTCCACCTCGGCGGCACGCTGGACGAGATCTCGGCCTCGGAGTGGGGAGCCTGGCGCGGCCGGCCCGTGGAGCAGCCGTTCGTGATCCTGGCCCAGCACACGCTCTTCGACCCGAGCCGCGCCCCGGAGGGTAAGCACACGGCCTGGGCGTACTGCCACGTCCCGAACGGCTGGCCCGGGGACATGACGGAGGCGGTCGAGGCTCAGGTGGAGCGTTTTGCGCCCGGGTTCCGCGACCTCGTACTCGCGCGGGCTGTGACGACGCCGGCCGACTTCGAGGCTCGCAACCGCAACCTCGTCGGCGGCGACGTCACCGGCGGGACGATGGACCTCGGCCAGCTCCTGACGAGGCCGGTGCGGCGCGTGAACCCGTACCGGACGCCGGTCGGCGGGGTCTACCTCTGCTCCTCCGCCACCCCGCCCGGCGGCGGCGTGCACGGCATGTGCGGCTACTCGGCGGCTCTGACCGCGCTCAGGGATCGATCTCGGCGGGCTCGGCGATGAACAAGTGCTCGGTAGCCTCCTACACTTTCTGGGCATGGAGTTTCGGATCCTCGGCCCGTTGGAGGTGTCGTCCGAGGGCCGGGTCCTCGATCTCGGCGGCGCGAAGCAGCGCGCACTTCTGGCGATGCTGCTCCTGGATGCGAACAATGTCGTCTCGACAGGCCGGCTGATCGACGCGCTGTGGGAGGACGATCCGCCCGAGACTGCGCAAGAGGCTCTCCAGGTGCACGTCTCCGACCTGCGGAAAGTGCTCCGGCCGACGCGCTCGCGCTCTGGCGGGGCGAGCCCTTGAAAGAGTGCCGGCCGAGGTTCGCCACGCGCGCTCTTGGACTGCAGGGCACGCGGCCATGATGCAGTCCGACTATCCTGCCGCCGTCCCGGCCCTAGAAGAGGCGCTGGGCATCTTCCGCGAGCTCCGCGACGACCGCCATTCCGTTTTCGCGCTGTGCGAACTTGCTCGCGCTCGAGCGCAGCCGGCGTACTACTTCTTCCGCGACGCCTTGTAGGCGCGCTTGGCCGCCTGGTAGCTCGCGAGCGCCTCGGCCGAGTCGACATCGCCGAGCGTGGGGTGAGCCGGGACGAGCCCTCCGGCGGCGGCGACGCCGAAGCGCTTGGCGAGCACCGAGCCGAGGGCCTTGATCTTCATCTCGCCGAAGCCGGGCAGCTCTCCGATCCGGGAACGCAGGTCGTCCTCGTCGGCGGCGTCCGTCCACACCCGCTCGGCCCGGCCGTCATAGCGCTCGGAGACGAGGGCGGCGAGGTCGTGGACCCGCGTCGCCATCGTCCCCGGGAAGCGGTGGATCGCCGGCTTCTCGCGGAAGGCGGCCTCGAGTGTCGCCGGATCGGTCGCGGCGATGCGGCCCGGGTCGAGCGTCCCGATCCGCTGCTTCAGCTTCAGCGGGCCGGTGAAGGCGGTCGAGACGGGCACCTGCTGGTCGAGCGCGAACCCGATCAGGAGCGCCATTGGATCCTTCGCAAGCAGCCGGTCGGCCTCGTCGTCGCCTGTGAAATGAAGCCGGTCGGGCATGGCTCGAGCCACCTCAGTGTGCGAAGACGTCGGGGCTGATGTTGTGCCCGCGTACGGTTCGCGCGAGCTCGAGGCGGAACCCGCGACGCGCGAGCAACAGGTACGCCGTCTCCTCGCCGTGGTCGACGACGTCGACCGCGATTTCGCCGCGGCGGAGACCGTCGCGCTTCCCCGCGCGCAGCCACCGGACACGGCTGCCCTTCAGGTCACGCTGGTGGACGATCCGGGGCGGGTCGAACCGCGAGTCGACGATGCTCACCGTGAGCGTGTCGGCGGCGGCGTCGCGATCGACGGCGATCCCCTCCACCACCGGCGTGCCGAGAACGTCGGCCAGCCTCCAGGCGACGATCGGCTGCGGCACCTTCGCGCGCTGGATCCAGACCGGCGGCTGCGGCGCAGCGAGTGACAGCGCGAGTAAGACGGGAACCACGCTGACGATCATACGGAGCGCAGGAATGCACGTTACCAGGCTCGACTGCCGTTCGTACGCCAGGACGGCGTCGCCACCTTGATTCTCTCGAGCGACGACGCGCGCACGATCGAGCAGTACGGCGGGGAGGTTGCACCGGCGCTGCGCGAGGCCGTCTCCCGCGAGCGTCAGGCGGCGGGCACGCCGGAATAGAACACTTGTTCGTATTGCGATCGCGGGGTACGCTGCTCGTATGGCGTCGCTCGACCTGTTCAGCGACCGGACGCGTGAGTGGTTCACGCAGACGTTCGACGGGCCGACGCCCGCGCAGGAGCAGGGCTGGCCGGCGATCGCCTCCGGCGAGCACACGCTGATCCAGGCCCCCACCGGCTCGGGAAAGACGCTCGCCGCGTTCATGTACGGGATCGACCGGCTGACCCCGTCGCCGGGGGACGGGCTGCGCCTGCTCTACGTCTCGCCGCTGAAGGCGCTGAACTACGACGTCGAGCGGAACCTGCGCGGACCGCTCGCCGGGCTGCAGTCGGAGCTGAGCGTGGCGGTGCGCACGGGTGATACTCCCGCGAAGGAGCGCGCGGCGATGCTCCGCCGCCCGCCGGACATCCTGATCACCACGCCCGAATCGCTGTTCCTGCTGCTGACCTCTCAGGGCCGCGAGATGCTGCGGAGCGTCGAGACGCTGATCCTCGACGAGGTGCACGCGGTCGCGGGGACGAAGCGCGGTGCGCACCTCGCGCTCTCCGTCGAGCGGCTCGACCGGCTGGCCGAGCAGCCGGTTCAGCGCGTCGGCCTCTCGGCGACCCAGCGGCCGATCGAGGAGATCGGCCGTTTCGTGGCGGGCGCGCGGCCGATCCGGATCGTCGACGCCGGCACGCGCAAGGAGCTCGACCTCCGCGTCGTCGTCCCGGTCGAGGACATGCGCGAGCCCGGCGGCACCGGAGGCGCCACCGACCCGCTGCTCGGCGGCGGCGAGGGCAACGCGACCTCGATCTGGCCGTCGATCTACCCCGAGCTCCTGCGCCTCGTCGAGGAGCACCGCTCGACGATCGTCTTCGTCAACAACCGCCGGCTCGCCGAGCGGCTCGCGCTGCGGCTGAACGAGCTGGCCGCGGATTCTGAAAACAACACGGCGGAGATTGCCCGGGCACATCACGGCTCGCTTTCGCGCGAGCAACGGGTCGAGGTCGAGGAGCTGCTCAAGCGCGGGGAGATCCCGTGTCTGGTCGCGACCTCGTCACTCGAGCTCGGGATCGACATGGGCGCGGTCGACCTCGTCGTGCAGGTCGAGTCGCCGAAGTCGGTGGCGCGGGGCCTGCAGCGCATCGGCCGCGCCGGGCACGAGCTCGGGGCGGTCTCGAAGGGGCGCATCTTCCCGAAGTTCCGGGCGGACCTGCTCGAGTCCGCCGTCGTCGCCGAGCGGATGCTCGCCGGCGAGATCGAGGAGACGGTGATTCCCCGCAACCCGCTCGACGTCCTTGCCCAGCAGATCGTCGCGATCTGCGCCGACGCGGAGATCGAGCTCGGCGAGCTCCACGACCTCGTCCGCGGCGCCTATCCGTTCGCCGACCTCTCGCGCGTCCAGCTGGAGAACGTGCTCGACATGCTCTCCGGGCGCTACCCGTCCGACGAGTTCGCCGAGCTGCGGCCGCGGGTCGTCTGGGACCGCACTGCGGGGCGGATCCGCGGGCGCGACGGGGCGCGGCGGCTCGCGGTCACGAACGCGGGCACGATCCCGGACCGGGGCCTCTTCGGCGTGCACCTCGCCGACGGCGGCGGCCGGGTCGGCGAGCTCGACGAGGAGATGGTCTACGAGGCGCGGGCGGGCCAGACCTTCCTGCTCGGCGCCTCGACCTGGCGGATCGAGGAGATCACCCGCGACCGCGTGCTCGTCTCGCCCGCGCCCGGGCTACCCGGCGCGGTGCCCTTCTGGAAGGGCGAAGGCGTCGGCAGGCCCTACGAGCTCGGCGAGCAGATCGGACGCGCCTCGCGCGAGCTCTCTGCGCTGACCCGCGGGAAGGCGCTCGACCGCCTGACGGAGCAGCACATGCTGGACGACAGAGCCGCGCAGAACCTGCTCACGTTCCTCGAGGAGCAGCAGGTCGCGACGGGCGCGATCCCCTCCGACCGCACCGTTGTCGTCGAGCGCTTCCGCGACGAGATCGGCGACTGGCGCGTCTGCGTCCTGACGCCGTTCGGCGCCCGCGTGCACGCACCCTGGGCGATGGCGGCCGCGGCCCGGCTGCGAGACGCGCTCGGGCTCGAGGCGCAGTCGATCTGGTCCGACGACGGGATCGCCTTCCACCTCCCCGACGCGGACGCCCCGCCGCCGACCGAGGAGCTGCTCGTCGACCCCGACGAGCTCGAGGACCTCGTCGTCGCGGAGGTACTGCAGGAGGTTGCGCGCGGCGAGCTCGTCGAGGTCGTGCTCGCGCTGCAGCCGCGCGATCGCGGCCGGCTCCCGCTCGGCGGCGAGCTCGCGCGTGAAGCGGCCGAGCGCGCGCCCGAGCTCGAGCG
>JBKPSO010000062.1:0-9476 GCA_046735055.1 Actinomycetota bacterium | reverse complement strand
TGCCGCGCAGCCACTCGCGCGCCCGCTGCCAGGTCTCCGTCCAGGCGACGCGCTGGGCGCCGTTCTCGTCGCCGGTCAGCTGGCGGAGCTCGCGCAATTCTGCGACTGTGCGATCCGGTTTGAGCGTCACGCGCGAAGACTAGTAGGGGGAGAGATGCACCGACCGAGACGCATGCTGATCATGACGGCCGTGCTGGCCTTCGCGGGACTGGTCGCCGGCGGGATCGTCCTCGCGCTCAGCGGGAACTCCCGCGCCGCGCCGACGAAGGAGCAGTACTTCGCGCGCGTCGCCGCGATCTGCCGGGTCTACGGGCCGCAGCTCGACAAGGTCGCGCCGCCCGGCGACATCGCCACGCCTGCGGAGGTGGCGGACCCGATCGAGCTGGCGCTGCCGCTCGTCGTGGCCGAGCTCCGGGAGGTGCGCGCCCTGCGGCCACCGAGGGAGCTCGCTGCGCAGGTCGAGCGCTGGCTGGAGCTGAGGGCGCGTGCCGTCGAGACGATGCGGCGAACGCTGCGCGAGGCCCTCCTCCCCGACGTGCGGCGGATGGGGCCCGACTGGCTGCGCTTCATGGACCTGACGCAGAAGGCCGCCCGGGTCGGCAGCGCGATCGGCTTCCCGAAGGTCTGCTCGGGAGGCTGACGCTCCGGACGCTCTAGGACGGCTCCGGGGATCGCCCGCCGTCGTGATTTGGCCGGGCTACGCCGAAGGCACCACGCAGCTGTCGTTCGCCGCCGGGCAACTGAAGATCCGCGGGTCGCCCTGTCTCAGCCAGATCTCCGGCGTCGCATGCGGTATGAAGAACCGGTCGGCGTCCGTGTCCTTGATATTGGGGTCGTTGGGCGGCAGGCCGTGGACGATGAAGCCGACCTTCTTCGTGTCGTCGGCGATACCGATCCGGTGCAGCGCGCCGTATGCGTCGCTGCCCTCGAACGGCGTCGGGCTCGTCCATTCGGCCGTGGCCTCACCGGGCGCGAGGCCGTCGCCCCACAGGTGCAGCCCCCACGCGGCGTAGTCGCCGTCGAGCCTGTTGTAGTGGATGACCGCCGTCGCCACCCCCGCCTGGACGATCGTGACCGTCCGCGTCGCGCTCGTGACGGTCTTCCCGGGCGCATAGGTCAGCACGGCGCGGTAGGTCACGTGCGTCCCGTCCGTCAGGCTCGTCGTGTCATCGAAGGCGGTGTAGACAGGCGAGGAGTCGTCGGTGCCGATCTGCGTGAAGGGTCCTCCGTTCACGGACCTCTCGAACGTGACGACGTAGTCCGCATGATCCGGGGTCGCGATCGCCCGGACCTCGACGGTACCGCGCACCTGCTGGCCCTCGTTCGGCGCCTCGAGCGTGATCGCCGGCGGCGCGACGGTCGAGCTTCCGACTGCGCTCGAGCCAGTGTGACCCGCGTTGTCGAGCACGACCGCGCGGTACTGAATCGCCGTGCCCGGCTCGGTGTCGGAGACGTCCTGGAAGACGCGGTACGGCGCGTTGTCGTCGGTGCCGATGTCCTGCCAGGCACCGCCTCCCACCTTGGCGAGGAAGGTCACCTCGTAGAAGGAGTCGCCCGTTACGTCGGCGCGAACCTCGAGGCGGTCACGCCCATCGGCAGGCACCTCGAGCGTGATCGGCGGCGCCGCCTTGCTCCGTGGGATGTGCTTCTTCGAGCGGTAGACGACGGTCGAGAGCGGCCCGACCGCGACGTCGAGGTGCATGTCGCTGCCGCTGCGCAGCGTCTCGGGACCGTCCCCGTAGATCCGCTCCCATTTGCTGTTGGGCACGAATGTGGGCACCGGCGCGGAGGCCGCACGCTCGGCGTTGTTCAGCGCCACCACGTACTCGTACTTGTAGGAGGGGTCGATGCGCGAGAACGCGAGGATCCCCGCGGACGACGACGCGTAGCGGCTCTGCTCCGCTCCGTCGCGCAGTGCCGGGTTGTGACGCGTGATCTCCGCCAGCTGCGCGAGCTTGCGGTAGAGCGGGTGCGATGGGTCGAAGTTGTCGTCCATCGGCGTCGCGTCGGAGCCGATGTCGTCGTTGTTGCCCGCCCCGTCGTCACCAGGAATCGGATCGCTGAGGTTGTTGTACTGCGGGGACTGCGACGGGAACATGTCCTGGCGCGCGTCCTGGTCGCCGTCCTTGCCGGTGAAGCCCTGCTCGTCGCCGTAGTAGACGACGGGGTCGCCGCGCGAGAAGTACATGAGCTCGTGCGCGAGCTCGTCGCGTCGCAGGAGCTCCGCCTCGCTCGCACCCGGGTTCGCGTTGCGCACGTACATGCCGATGCGACCGCGGTCGTGGTTGCCGAGGAACGTTGGCAGGTTGTACACGTTCGAGTCGGCGTCGGTGTACCAGTCGTCGTCGACGAAGAAGTCACGGAGCTCGTCGGTTGGTGCCGAGTTGGCCGCGAAGTGCGTCGCCGCCGTCTGGAACGGGAAGTCGAGGACGCCCTGGACGGCGTCGTGGACCATGTAGTGCGAGGTGATCGGCCGGCTGAAGTCTTCGGCGACCTCGCCGAACATGTAGAAGTCGCGGATGCCCTGCGACTCGGCGTAGCGCTGGATCTCCGGCGCGAACTTCTGCCAGAACTCGTCGTTGACGTGCTTCATCGTGTCCATCCGGAAGCCGTCGATGCGGAAGTCGCGGATCCAGGTCTTGTAGATGTCGATCATCCCGTCGACGACGCGGGGGTTCTCCGTGAAGAGGTCGTCGAGCCCGAAGAAGTCGCCGTACTGCGAGTTCTCGCCGGTGAAGGTCGTGTCGCCGCGGTTGTGGTAGAGGCTCACGTCGTTCAGCCACGCGGGCACCTTGACGTCCCGCTCGGCGTCCGGCACGCACGGGTGGTAGGGGAAGCTGGTGAAGGGCGCAGGCGGGTCCGAGCAGGACGGCTGGCCGGTCGGTAGGAGCGCGGGGAAGGAATTGGTGCCGGCGTAGTCGCGGTCGTCGAAGGGCGTCCCTGAAGCCGTGCGATACGGCGACTGGTCCTTGGACGTGTAGGGCATTCGGCCGCCCTCCTTGTACTTGATCACGTCCGCGGTGTGGTTGGTGATGATGTCGAAGAAGACCTTCATCCCACGCGCGTGGGCGCCGTTCACGAGCTCGCGGAGATCATCGTTCGTGCCGAGGTGCGGGTCGATGTGCGTGAAGTCGGTGATCCAGTAGCCGTGGTAGCCGGCGGAGTTGTCCTCCGGCTGCACCGCCTTGTTCTTGAAGCTCGGCGTCAGCCAGATCGCCGTCGTCCCGAGGCCTTTGATGTAGTCGAGCCTGGCGGTCAGGCCCTTCAGGTCGCCGCCGTGATACCAGCCCTTGCCGGTCGGGTCGAATCCCGACTGCCCCGCTCCCTTGCCCGGTGGCAGACCACCGTTGTCGTTGGCCGTGTCGGCGTTGTCGAAGCGGTCGGGCATGACGAAGTAGAAGTTCTGGTCGGTGACCGGCTGGCGCAAGCTGTGGTGCCCAGCGGGATCAATGTTCGCTCGGGCGCGATCGTGGCCGGCATCATTGCGGCCCGGCCCGGCCTCCGACAAGGGTGATGCACCTTGCCCGAGCGCGCTTGTCGGGCCGACGGCGAGGATCGCGAACGTCAGCAGTAGGACGACACGACGAACGACAGTCATGGTCCTGGCCCCCCTTCTCTCGACCAGCGGCGGTGCGGCTCCGCCTGACGAGTGGAGTTTGACGCAAACGGACGCGAAGCGCGGCTGCCGTCTGAAACCTAGGCTGCTCCTGTGGCGAAGCCAGATGTCATCGTCGTCGGCGGCGGCGCCGTCGGCGCGTGCTGCGCGCTCGAGCTGGTCCGGCGCGGAGCGCAGGTGACGCTGCTCGAACGCGGGCCGCAGCTTGCTTCGGGCTGCTCGGCCGGCAACGCGGGCCTCATCTGCCCGAGCCACTCGAACCCGATCTCCAACCCGGTCTCGCTTCGCAACGGTCTGCGCTGGATGTGGAGGCGCGACAGTCCCTTCTACCTCCGCCCCCGCCCTGCGGCGCTACCCTGGCTCGCGCGCTTCGCGCGGGCGGCGTCACGCTGGGAAGCGGGCGCAGCGGCGATCCGGGCGCTCTCGGTCCCGGGCCTGGAGCTCCACGCGCAGCTGGGCGAGGAGCTCGGCACGAGCTTCGAGCGCCTTGGGACGCTCAACGTCTACGCGACGCCCGAGGGGCTCGAGGGCGGCGCGCGCGAGGGGGAGCGCTCCGGCCTGCACTTCTCGGTGCTCGATGCTGCCCAGACGCGCGAGCTCGAGCCCTCGCTCGCCGGCCCGGTCGTCGGAGCCGTCCACTACCCCGACGAGGGGCGCGTCGACCCGAAGCGATTCGTCGAGGCGGTCGGCCGCGCGGCCGGAGACGCCGGCGTCGAGATCCGCACCGGCACGAAGGTGCATTCGCTCGACGAGCTCCGCGCCGACACGGTCGTCGTCGCCGCCGGCGCCTGGAGCCGCACCCTCGTCGACCTGCCGCTCGAGGGCGGCAAGGGCTACCACATCGACTTCGAGCGTACGGACGGTGACCCGAGGATCCCGGCCTGGGTACAGGAGACCTGGACGATCGCGACGCCGCTGCCCGACTGCCTGCGCCTCTCCGGGACGCTCGAGCTCGCCGGGCTCGACCTCTCGATCTCGCAGCCGCGTGTGGACGCGATCCGGCGGGGCGGCGAGCGCTGGTTCCGCGGCCTCGCGGGCCGCCCAGTGCTCGAGACGTGGGCGGGCCTCCGTCCGTGCCTCCCGGACGGGCTTCCTGCAATCGGATGGCTCGACCGAGTCGTCGTCGCGACGGGTCACGCGATGAAGGGCGTCTCGCTCGCGCCGATCACGGGCCGGCTCGTCGCGCAACTCGTCGCCGGCGAGCAGCCGGACCACGATCTGGCGCAGTTCGACCCGGCGCGGTTCTAGCCGTTCGAGCTCGGCGGCGGCAGCTCGTCCTTGCCGCGGACACCGCGCTTGAACTCCCGCCCGCCTGCCTTCAGCGCGCGGAACGCCCGGCCGAAGCGCGCCGTCCCGAAGACGAAGACCACCACGGCCAGGATGATCACGAAGTCCCAGGGGCCGAGGAACGCGACAACCATCGTTGTGACAGCGTACTCCATGCAATGAAGATCGCAGTCGTCGGCGCAGGCGCGATGGGCTCCGTCTACGCGGGTCTGCTGGCCGGCGCCGGGCACGAGGTCTGGGCGGTCGACCGGTGGCGAGAGCACGTCGAGGCGATCCGCGAGCGCGGCCTCCGTGTCGAGGGAGCGAGCGGCGATCGCGTCGTCCCGATCCGCGCGACGACGGATCCGGCCGAGGTCGGTGAGGCCGACCTGGTGATCCTCGCAACCAAGGCGATGGACGTCGAGGCCGCGGCCGAGGCCGCGCACCCGCTCGTCGGGACCGACACGCTCGTGCTCTCGATCCAGAACGGCCTCGGCGGCCCCGATATCGCTGCGCGCGTGCTCGGAGACGACCGGGTCGCCGTCGGTGTCGCCGGCGGCTTCGGTGCGTCGATCGTGGAGCCCGGCCACGCCCACCACCACGGGCTGGAGCTCATCCGGCTCGGCGAGCGCCAGGGCCCGGTGTCGCCGCGGATCGAGGCGATCGCAGACGTCTGGCGGGGGGCCGGCTTCAACGTCCGCACCTTCGACGACGTCGAGCGGCTCGTCTGGGAGAAGCTCGTCTGCAACGTCGCCTTCAGCGGGACGTGCACCGTGCTCGGGTGGACGATCGGCGAGGTGATCGACGACGCGCACGCCTGGAGCGTGGCCGCAGCCTGCGCCGCGGAGGCGTTCGCGGTCGCCCGCGCGTCAGGTGTCGACCTCGACTTCGACGACCCGGTCGCCTACGTCCGCGAGTTCGGGCTCGAGATCACCGGGGCGCGGCCGTCGATGCTGCTCGACCTGACGGCCGGCCGCCGCGTCGAGGTCGACTTCATCAACGGCGCGATCCCGCGGGTCGGGCGCAACGTCGGCGTACCGGCGCCTTTCAACGAGGCGGTCACGGCGCTCGTCAAGGCACTCGAGGGGCGATAGATTCGACCGGTGACGGAGATCGACGACGTCATCCGCGGGCTCCTCGACGACACCGGCGCGAGCCGCGTGACGCTTCGGCAGGACCTCCCGGGCGACTACGCGTTCCCGGTCACGCAGGAGGCGCTCGCGCCCGGCGTCGGCTCGTTGATGCACGAGCGGACGGTCGACCTGCGGAGCCAGCCGGTGGCGCTCGAGATCGCTGCCGGCCGCCAGGTGGTGCAGGACGACTGCGCGACGGCCTATGACGACCTCGCCTTCCACGATATGCGCGAGACCTACGGCGGCCTGGGGGCGCAGATCGTGACGCCCGTAACGGCGAATGGAGCCGTGGTCGGCATCGTCTCGTTGCACCAGCTCGGCTCGCGCCGGCACTGGACCGACGAAGAGATCGAGGCGTGCCGCTCCACAGCCGTGCGCGTGGCGGAGCTCCTCTGATGCACAACCGCTGGCATCCCGACCTGCCGCCGATCGCCGAGGTGGCGCCCGGCGAGGAGATCCGGCTCGAGACCGAGGATGGCCTCGGCGGACAGTTCACACTCGACAGCACCCACGAGGACGTCGGGCGCGCCGATCTGGGGCTCGGTCACCCACTGACCGGGCCGGTGTACGTCAAGGGCGCCGAGCCGGGGCAGGTGCTGGAGGTCGAGCTGCTCGCGTACGAGTCCGACGACTTCGGGTCGACCGCGCTCATCCCCGGCTTCGGATTCCTCGCCGACCTCTTCCCAGACCCGTACCTGGTCAAGTGGGAGATCACAGACGGCGTCGCCCGCTCCGCGGAGCTGCCGGGGGTCGCGGTGCCGGAGGAGCTGTTCGCCGGCGTGGTCGGCGTCGCGCCCTCGCACGAGCGGCTCGAGGCGTTCCGCCGTCGCGAGGAGGAGCTCCGCGTGCGAGGGCAGCCGGTCGCCGACCCGCTGCCGGAGACCGCGATCCCGCCGGAGGCCGCCGACGGCCTGCGCACCATTCCGCCGCGCGAGACGGGCGGGAACATGGACGTCCGGCAGCTCGTCGCCGGCAGTCGGCTCTGGCTGCCGGTGGACGTGCCGGGTGCGTTGTTCTCGATCGGCGACCTCCACTTCGCCCAGGGCGACGGGGAGGTCTGCGGGACGGCGATCGAGGTTGCAGGCGCGGTCACCGTCCGATTCGCCCTCCGCGAGGGGCCCGCGCCGCGCCTGCCGCGCTTCGAGACGCCGCCGCGACCCGGCCGGCCCTCGTTCGCGACCATGGGCATCCCGGTCGAGGCGGGCATGGACCTGAACGCCGCAGCACGCGTCGCGCTGCTCGAGATGATCGACCACCTCGAGCAGCGCTACGGCTTCGAGCGACCGGCCGCCTACGCGCTCGCGAGCGTCGCCGTCGACCTCCGGATCTCGGAGGTCGTCGACGTTCCCTATCCGCTCGTCTCAGCGCTCCTGCGGCTCGACGTCTTCACCCCTTGAGCGGCACCGCGTAGGAGGGCATCGGCGCGCCGGTCGCGCCGCGCAGCTTCATCGGGAAGCCGAGGAACGCGAACTCGTATTGCTTCTCGGCCGCGATCTCCTCCATGTCCACGACCTCGATGATCTGGGCGCCCGCGGTCGCGAACATGTAGCAGTGCACAGGCAGGAACGCGTCGGGCTCGTCCCAGGGCATCACCTCGAGACCGATCGTGTCGCCTGCGATGCACATCGCGCCGGCCTCCTCGCAGAGCCACTTCGCCGCGGGCAGGTTGATTCCCGGCGAGCGCTGGAGATATCCGTCGAAGTCCGGCCAGGCGCGCATCCGGCCCGTTCGCACCAGAACGACGTCCATCTTGCGCAGCTCGATGCCCTGCTTCGCGATCGTGTCCTGGAGGTCCTGCGGCGTGATCTGGTAGCCGGCCTCGAGCTGGTCGACGCCGTGCATCCCGGCGACGTCGAGGAGAACTCCACGGGCAATGATCGGCGGGTATTTCTCGAGCCCGCCCTTGTTCCACATCCGGCTACCGAGGTCCCTGTCCGCCGTCCAGCCGTTCCAGAACATCCCGTCGTGACCGAGATGGTTGAGCGTGTCGACGTGAGTCCCGCAGTGCGTGTACAGGTGGATCGAGTCGCCGCAGTACGAGTACCTCTCATGGGTCGCTGCTCCGAGCCCGGTGAGGTTGTCGTTGATCGAGCCCTGGGGCGTGTGGGTCATCCAGATCCCGTACGGAGGGTCCCCCGCCGCGGACCACGACGGCATGCCGATGAAGTACTCGACGTTCAGGTCGAAGAGGTGTGAGCCGCCGAGCTGCTCGAGGATCGCGTGGTTCGTTTCCGGCGTGATCCAGTTCAGCCGGCCGATCTCGTCGTCGGGCCCCCACGGGCTCTTCGACACCTTCAGCCCGTCCTGCTCGTGCAGCGCCTCCCACGTGAAGGTCTCCTCCACCTTGGCCATCGCTCGCTCCTCTCTCGTCTCAGACTTCGACCGCGCTCTGCTCCTCGATCAGCGCCCCGTACAGCTCCGGGCGGCGGTGGCCGAAGAGGTACAGCTCGTACTCTCCGGGAACGACGTAGTCCTTGTCCCTCGCCTTCTCGACGTCGACCTCCGCGACGAGCAGGGTCTCCTCCGTCTCTCCCGCCTCGGCCAGACGCGTCCCGTACGGGTCGACGATCTGGCTCCAGCCGCAGAACTCGCCCCAGCGCTCCTTGCCGACCCGGTTGGCGGCGAGCAGGTAGATCCGGTTCTCGGCGGCCCGCGCGACCGTGATCAGCTCGGTCTGCACCTTCGCCGCCATCGGGAAGTTCGTCGGCAGCGCGACCATGTCCGCTCCCCTCAACGCGAGCGTGCGCGTGACCTCGGGGAAGCGGAGGTCGTAGCAGATGATGAGGCCGATCCGGCCGAGCACCGTGTCGAAGACCTTCAGCTCGTCGCCCGGCACGACGAAGCGGTCGATCCCGAGGAAGGGCAGGTGCGTCTTGCGGTAGGAGCCGATCAGGCCGTCCGGCCCGACCAGGACCGCGGCGTTGTGGAGGATGTCGCCGTCGCGCTCGAGCAGCCCGCAGATCGCGTGGATGCCGAGGCGCCGGCACTCGCGCTCGAACGCCTCGGTCGACGGGCCCGGGATCTCCTCCGCGTACGGCAGCGCCTCCTCCGCGCTGTCGAACATGTACCCGGGGATCGCACACTCCGGCAGGACGAGCAGCTCCGCGCCCGCGCCCGCCGCCTCCTCCAGCCGCGCCAGGCACGCGTGGAGATTCCGTTCCTTCTCGGCGAGCTTCGGCTCCAGCTGGGCCACTGCGACCCGCATCTCGGCACGAGTCTAATAGTCGCCGCGAGGCGGAGGCGGCGGGCGTGCGCGGCGTCCCGTCGCTGCTCACCGAGAGCGGCGAGCACCTCTGGGGCATGGGCGGCCCTCGAGCGGCTGCTCCCGGGCGGCCGCTCGTTCCTCGTTCCTGACCCGCAGCTCGACCGGGGTCCAAGCAATCGCTCAGCGACCGCTCAGCGCGTAGCGGCAGCGTTTGCTGCGACAGGTCACCTGGACCTCAGAACGAAGGAGGACGAGA
>JBKPSO010000061.1:0-20064 GCA_046735055.1 Actinomycetota bacterium | reverse complement strand
GAGTAGTGGCGGCAATTGCGCCTCAGGCGCGGGTCGCGGCGCCGGCCGAGCCCGTCGTCCGCCCCCGCCCGCGTAGCGCCCAGCCGCGGGTCGCTCGCGGTATCGTCTGGATCGTGCTGATCGGCGTCCTGCTCGCGGGCGTCGTCTTCATGAACGTCGTCGTGCTGCGGATGAACATCCGGCTCGACCACCTCGGCCGCGACCGCGCGCGGCTGCGCGCGGACAACGCGCAACTCGCGTCGACCCTGTCAAGCGAGCTCGCGGTCGCGCGGATCCAGGCACAGGCGCGGAAAGACCTCGGGGTCGTCCCGGCCGATCCGGGCGAAACGGTCTACCTCGACCTGGCGCCGTAGCATGCGCCCCCGGCTGGCGAACCGGCGCATTCGCCTGCTCCTCGCGGTGCTCACGCTCGTGGCGGTCGTCACCTTCGGGCGCGCAGTCTGGCTGCAGGTCGTGCGCGCGCCGGCGCTCGAGCGTCTTGCGGCGCAGCAGCACCACCAGACGGTGACGACGCCCGCCGGGCGCGGCACGATCTACGATCGGATGGGCGTCCAGCTCGCGATCGGCGAGCAGGCGACCACGGTCTACGCCGATCCACGCCAGATCCGGAACGCGCAGAAGGTCGCCCTCGAGGCGGGCCGGGCGTTGAACCTCGACCCGAACAGCATCTATCCGCAGCTGCTCGACAAGAAGCAGAGCTTCGTCTATGTCGAGCGGAAGGCCGACCCCGAGCGCGCCTCGGCGCTGCAGCGGCGCGGGCTCGCGGGGCTCGACTTCTACCCTGAGGAGCGCCGCTTCTACCCGCAGCACACCGTGGCCGCACAGGTGCTCGGCTACGCCGGCGTCGACAACAACGGCCTCGCCGGGCTCGAGCTCGGCCTCGACCGCAATCTCGCCGGGCGGCCCGGGAAGGAGACGATCGTTCGGGATCCGTTCGGGCGGACGATCGACGTCGTCAGCTCGACACCGGAGCAGCCGGGCCGGGACGTGTTCCTCACGCTCGACCACACGTTGCAGGCGAAGGTCGAGTCGGTGCTGCGGCTGACGGTCGCGAAGTGGGCTGCTCTCGACGGCACCGCGATCGTCCTCGACCCGCGGACCGGCGGCATCCTGGCGATGGCGGTTGCGCCCGGGTTCGACGCGAACGACTTCTCGCACGTGCCCAGCTCGATGCAGCGGAACCGCGCGGTCACGGACACCTACGAGCCCGGCTCGACGTTCAAGGTCGTCACCTACGCGGCGGCGCTCACCGACGGCGTCGTCAACCCGAACTCGAGCCTCACGCTGCCGCCGAGCATCAAGGTCGCCGACCGCGAGATCGACGAGGCCGAGCCGCGGCCGACCGAGACGATGACCGTCGCCGAGATGCTGGCCCGCTCGTCGAACGTGGGGACGGTCATGCTCGCTCAGCTGCTCGGGTCGAAGCGGCTGAGCGCGTGGATCACACGGTTCGGCTTCGGCCGCCCGACCGGGATCGACTTCCCGGGCGAGAGCCCCGGGATCGTCCTCCCGCGCGAACGCTGGTCGGGCTCGACGATCGGGAACGTTCCGATCGGTCAGGGGATCGCCGTGACGCCGATCCAGATGGCCGCCCTCTACGGCGCGCTCGCGAACCGCGGCGTGTGGGTCCAGCCGCACCTCGTCGAGCGCGTGCGCGGGCGGCACCTGAAGCGCCCTACTCGACGACGCGTGCTGTCGGCGGCGGTCTCGCGCGAGCTGATCAGCATGCTGCAGGGCGTGGTCTCCGGGGGAACGGGCGAGGAAGCCGCCGTCCCCGGATACCTCGTCGCCGGTAAGACCGGCACCGCGGCGAAGCCCGACCCGAGCGGCGGCTACTCGGACACGAGGTACGTCGCGTCGTTTGTGGGGATCGTGCCGGCGAGCTCGCCGCGGCTCGTGGTGCTCGTGTCGATCAACGAGCCGCACGGGCAGATCTTCGGCGGCCTGGTCGCGGCGCCCGCCTTCCGCGACATCGCGCGGTTTGCGCTGCAGTACCTGGAGGTGCCCCCCGACGACACCGCGACGCTCCCGACGGCCACCGCCGGCGCGCCGCAAGCCGGCTAGTGCGCCTGCTCTTGGTGTACCCAGCCTCCTCCCCGCGGCGAGCATAGTTTTTGTTCGCGTCCGCGCGCCAGTGTCGATTGGAGAAAAGACCCGCTATCGGGCCACTTTGGTGACGAATCGGGCGCCGGGTGGCGCCAGACCGCCCTGTTAGACTCGGCCGTCGTGGATATCGAGCGCCTGATCGCCGCGCTCGCGCCGGCGCAGGTGGTCGCGCTCGCGCCGACGGAGATCCGAGACCTTGCCTACGACGCCCGCGCCGCCACCCCGGGGGCGCTCTTCTTCTGCGTCCGGGGCATGCGCCTCGACGGGCACGACTTCGCCCCCGCGGCCGTCGAGAACGGTGCCGTCGCGCTGGTCGTCGAGCGGCCGCTCGACCTGCCGGTGCCGCAGCTCGTTGTCGCCGACTCGCGCGCCGCGATGGCGGTCGCCGCCGACGAGTTCTTCGGGCGGCCGACGGAGGAGCTCGCCGTGGCGGGCGTCACGGGGACGAGCGGGAAGACGACGACCGCGTTCCTCATCTACGCGGTGCTGGCCGCCGCCGGCCGCCGTCCCGGGCTGCTCGGGACGGTCGAGACGCGCGTCGACGGGGAACGCCGCCCGGCGACGAGGACGACCGCCGAGGGGATCGACCTCCAGCGCCTCTTCCGGGAGATGCTGGACGCCGGCGACCGCAGCTGCGCGATCGAGGCGACCTCGCACGGCTCGGCGCTCCGCCGCCTCGACCGTGTGCGCTTTGCGGCTCTCGTCTTTACGAACCTGAGCCAGGATCACCTGGACTTCCACCCGACGATGGAGGACTACTTCAAGGCGAAGCGGCGGCTCTTCTTCGCCGACGACGCGCCTCCGGCGGCGGTCAACGTCGGTGACGATTACGGACGCCGGCTCGCAGAGGAGCTGCGCGCCGCCGGTAGGCCGCTCGTCACGTTCGGCTTCGGCGACGAGGCCGAGATCCGTCCCGAGAGCCTCGACCTTTCGGCCGCCGTGACCACCCTGACGGCCGGGGGGATTTCGCTCCGCACACGCCTCCTGGGCCGCTTCAACGTCGAAAACGTGCTCGGGACGATCGCCGCCGGGCGGCTGCTCGGGATCGCCGACGACGCAGTCACGACCGGAATCGAGTCGGTCGGCGGCGTCCCGGGACGGTTCGAGACGCTCGACGAGGGACAGCCGTTCACGGTCGTGGTCGACTACTCACACAAGCCCGGGGCGCTCGAGAACGTCCTCCGTGCCGCCCGGGAGCTCGCCGCCGGACGCGTGCTCTGCGTCTTCGGCTGCGGCGGCGATCGCGACGCCGGCAAGCGACCGCTGATGGGGCGGATCGCCTCCGAGTTCGCGGACGTTCCGATCCTCACATCCGACAACCCACGCAGCGAGGATCCGGCGGTGATCGCCGAGGCGGTGCTTGCGGGAATGGCCGACGAGCCGGAGGTCGAGCTCGACCGGCGTGCGGCGATCGTCCGCGCGATCGAGCTTGCCGAGCCCGGCGATGTCGTCGTGATCGCAGGCAAGGGTCACGAGCGAAGTCAGGAGATCGCGGGCCGCGTGATCCCGTTCGACGATCGCGAGGTCGCGAGCGAGGCGCTGCGCGCGCTGCGGGCGACCGCGTGATCCCGCTCTCGCTCGCCGAGGTCGCGGGGCTCGCTCCGGGGCAGCTCGTCGCCGCGCCGGGCGCGGAGGAGGTGACCGGACTCCAGACGGACTCCCGGCGGATCCAGCCCGGTGACCTCTTCGTCGCGGTGGGCGGCGGCGTCGGCTTCGTCGAGGACGCGCTTGCGCACGGGGCTGCGGCGACGCTCGTGCCGGACGACGCGCACGCTGCGCTCGCGGCGCTCGCCGGTCGCGTGCGCGAGCGGAGCAAGGCGCGCTTCGTCGCGATCACCGGTTCGATGGGCAAGACCTCGACGAAGGACATCCTTGCCGCGATCTGCTCGCCGCAGCGGCGGACGGTCGCCGCCGAGCGCAGCTACAACGCGGAGATCGGGGTGCCGCTGACGATCGGGCGCGTCGAGCCGGACACCGAGCTCTGCATCCTCGAGCTTGCGATGCGCGGCTTCGGCCAGATCGCCGAGCTCTGCGCATTCGCGCGCCCGCACGTGGGCGTGATCACGAACATCGGCCCGGCACACCTCGAGAAGGTCGGCGACCTCGCCGGGGTCGCGCGGGCGAAGGGCGAGCTCGTCGAGGCGCTCCCGGCGGGCGGGGCGGCTGTCGTCCCCGCCGGATTCCCGGTCGAGCGGGACGATCTCGAGGTCGTCCGGGTGGGCGAGGACGTGACGCTCGTCTCGTTCGAGCCGCCGCTCTTGGAGACCAGCCTTGGCACGGTCGAGGTCGACTTCACCGCCCGGCACCTCGCCGCGAACGGGGTGACCGCGCTCGCGACCGCGCACGCGTTGGACCTCGCTCTGCCCAGGCGCCTCCGCGTCGAGTTCTCCGAGTGGCGCAATCAGGAGCTGCCGCTGCCGGGCGGCGGCGTCCTCGTCAACGACGCCTGGAACGCGAACCCGGTCTCGGTGCGTGCCGCCCTCGAGCACCTCGTCTCGCTCGCCGCCGGGCGGCGCACGGTCGCGGTCCTCGGCGAGATGGCGGAGCTCGGCCGCTACGCCGACGAAGCGCACGCCGAGGTCGCGCGCGCGATCGAGGAGATCGGGATCGACGAGGTGATTGCGGTCGGCCCGAACGCGCGCGCGTACGGAGGGCGCTGGGTCGCGACCCGCCACGAAGCCCTGGCCGTACTCGAGAGGCTGCTCCGGCCGGGCGACTGCGTCCTCCTCAAGGGGGCGAGGGTCCTGGAGCTCGAACGCATCGCCGAAGCGCTGACGACGGTGAACGCCTGATGGCCGACGTGCTGATCGCCGGGATCGTCGCGATGGTGATCTCGATCGCCGCCGGGCCGCGCTTCATCCGCTTCCTGCGCCTGCGCGAGTACGGGCAGCCGATCCGCGAGGAAGGCCCCGCGGGCCACTTCGTCAAGCAGGGGACGCCGACAATGGGCGGCCTGCTCGTCGT
This sequence comes from Actinomycetota bacterium, assembly GCA_046735055.1. Classification (GTDB taxonomy): domain Bacteria; phylum Actinomycetota; class Thermoleophilia; order Gaiellales; family Gaiellaceae; genus DATBLE01. The sequence goes on along the minus strand of JBKPSO010000061.1, from coordinate 14,994 downwards.
CTTCGCGGCCGCCGTACCCTACCTGATCCTCGCGAAGTACTCGACGCCCGCGCTGACCGTGTTCTTCGTCATGGTCAGCTGCGGCGCGATCGGGTTCCTCGACGACTTCATCAAGCTCACGCACCGACGGTCGCTCGGGCTCAGCGCCCGGTGGAAGCTGCTGCTGCTCGCGCTGATCACCGCGGTCGTCGGCTGGGTCGCGCACCACCGGCACTTCTCGACCGACCTCTATCTGCCGGTCGTCGACGCGAAGATTCCGCTCTCCTGGGCCTGGTACCCGTTCCTGTTCTTGATCATCGCCGGCGCCGCGAACGGCGTGAACCTGACGGACGGGATCGACGGGCTCGCGGCCGGCACGGGGATCATCGCCGTCTTCACGTTCACCGCGATGACCGTGATCGCGTACATCCGCTCCGGCGTGCCGGGGCACCGCTCGTCGATCTACCTCGACCTCTCGATCATCGGTGCCGCGCTGATCGGGGCGACGGTCGGGTTCCTCTGGTACAACGCCTTTCCCGCCGAGGTCTTCATGGGCGACACGGGCTCGATGGCGATCGGTGGCGCGCTCGCCGGGTTCGCGATCATGACGAAGACCGAGTTCCTGCTCGTCCTCGTCGGCGGGATCTTCCTGATCGAGGCGCTCTCGGTGATCGTCCAGGTCGGGAGCTTCAAGTACTGGGGCCGACGCGTCTTCCTGATGACCCCGATCCACCACCACTTCGAGATGAAGGCGTGGTCCGAGACAAAGATCATGGTCCGCTTCTGGATCTTCACCGCGATCCTCTGCGCGTGTGGGTTCGCGCTCTACTACCGCTACTACTTTCGCTTCTTCCGCGGAGGCGGATGACGGTCCTGGTGCTGGACGGAGGGCTGCTTTGCGACGCACTCGTCCGCGCCGGCGACGAGGATGTGATCGTCGTCGACCCCTCGGCCGAGCGGCTCGAGCGGCTCGAGCGTCAGGCCCGCGACCCGCGCGCCTTCTTCCTGATCGGCGAGCCGGCGATCCTGCCGCTGCCGGATCGCTCGGTCGACACAGCGGTCGGGGACGCGGTGGAGCCCGAGTTGCGTCGCGTCCTGAAGGGATGAAGCGCGTCGTCGTCCTCGGCATGGCCCGCTCGGGGCAGGCTGCGGCTGCGCTGCTCGAACGGCACGGCGTCGAGGTCGTGCAGGTGGATCGCACGCTGGGGAACGACGAGGACGTGTCGCTGCTCGAGGGGGCGGATGTGCTGGTCAAGAGCCCCGGGGTGCCGCGCGACAACCCGCTCGTCCGCGCCGCGCTGATGCCGATCTGGAGCGAGGTCGAGCTCGCAGCGCGCTTCCTGCCGAACCCGATCCTCGGCGTCACGGGCACGAACGGAAAGACGACGACCGTCGAGTGGCTCGGGGCGATGTTCCGGGCCGCCGGCCGTGAGGTGGCCGTCGCCGGGAACGTCGGCCGCGCGATCGCGGGCGTCGACGCACTGCCCGAGGCCTGGATCGTGTGTGAGCTCTCGAGCTTCCAGCTGGAGGACGTGCACGAGCTCCGGCCGCGCGTGGCCGTGCTGATCAACCTCGAGCCCGACCACCTGGATCGCCACGGCAGCTTCGAGGCGTACCGCGACGCAAAGCTTCGCGCCTTCGAGAACCAGACTCCCGAGGACTCGGCGGTCGTACCACACGGCTTCGACGACGTCCCGGGCGAGGGACGGCGCGTCGAGTTCGCCGCCGGAGACCCGCTCCCGGCCGAGCCCGGACTCCCCGGTGCGCACAACCGCGAGAACGCTGCCGCCGCGACGGCCGCGGCCCGCGCCGTCGGGCTGCCGGACGACGCGATCGCCGTGGCGCTGCGCACGTTCCCCGGAGTCGCCCACCGGCTCAAGCTCGTGCACGAGCGGCACGGCGTTCGCTTCGTCGACGACTCGAAGGCGACGAACACTGCCGCCGCGCGCCGGGCGCTCGCCGCATACGACGAGCCGCTGCACGTGATCCTCGGCGGCTCACGGAAAGGCGAGCCCTTCGACGAGCTCGCACGCGAAGTGCACGGTCGCGCCTACCTGATCGGAGAGACGGCCGGGGAGATTGCCGAGGCGCTGGAGCGCGCAGGCGTGCCCTACGTCCAGTGTGGCGATCTCGCCGCCGCGGTCGCCGCCGCGGCCGAGGCCGCACGTCCCGGAGAGGTCGTCCTGCTCTCGCCCGCGTGCGCGAGCTACGACCAGTTCCGGGACTTCGAGCACCGGGGCGAGGAGTTCAGGAGGCTGGTGCAGAACCTGTCCGGGTGAAGCGCGGACACCTGGAGTCGAACGTCCTTGTCCTAGTCACGCTCGCCCTCGTCGCTTTCGGGATGGTGATGGTCTACAGCGCGACGTCGGCGTCGGCGGCGATCGGCGGGGGAAACTCGATCTACTTCCTGAAGCGCCAGGGGCTGTTCGCGCTGGTCGGCCTCGTGGCCCTCGTGCTCGCGCGACGCTGGAACTACCGGCGCCTGCGCCACCTGGCGCCGTCGCTCCTGCTCGGCGCGCTGTTCCTGCTCTTCTTCGCTCTCGTCGCCGGACACGACGTCAACGGGGCGCGACGCTGGATCGAGCTCGGCCCGGCGACGTTCCAGCCTTCCGAGCTCGCGAAGCTCTCGCTCTGCATCTGGACGGCGCTCTACCTGGCCCGCCGCCCCGTACCACGGACGCTCGGCGAGCTGACGAAGCCGATCGGCCTCGTCGCCGCCGTCTTCTGCGCGCTCGTCCTCGCAGAGCCAGACCTCGGGACGGTGATCGCGATCTGCCTGACCATCGGGGCGATGCTGCTCGTCGCGGGCGCGCCCGTGCGGATGCTCGGCGCGGCGAGCGCGATCGTCGGCGCCGTCGTCGTCCTGTCGATCTGGCTCGAGCCCTACCGGCGCACCCGCATCTTCGGCTTCCTCGACCCGTGGCACGACGCGCAGGGTGCGGGCTTCCAGACCGTCCAGGCGATGATCGGCCTCGGCTCCGGCGGGGTGTTCGGCGTCGGGCTAGGGCAAGGCGTCCAGAAGGTCTTCTACCTCCCGGAGGCGCACACAGACATGATCTTCGCGATCATCGGCGAGGAGCTCGGTCTCGTAGGCGTCACGCTCGTGATCGCCGCCTATGCGGCGTTCGGCTGGGCGGGACTGCGGATCGCGCTTCGCTGCCACGACCCGTTCGGGAAGGCGCTCGCGGTCGGGATCACGACGCTCGTGTGCGGCCAGGCGGCGCTCAACCTGGCTGCGGTCGTCGGGCTCGCGCCGTTGACCGGCATCCCGCTGCCCCTGGTGTCCTATGGAGGGACCAGCATCGTCGTCGTGCTCGCCTCCGTCGGCATCCTCCTTAACATCGGGCGCAGCGATGGCCTCGAGCTCGCAGTTCCGGTGCGTGATCGCAGCCGGCGGGACGGCCGGTCACGTCCTGCCGTCGCTCGCGATCGCGGAAGCGTTGCGCGAACGCGGCGTCAGCGTCAGCTTCGCCGGCTCGCCTGACCGGATCGAGGCGAGGCTCGTGCCCGAGGCGGGCTTCGAGTTTGATCCGTTCCGGATCTCCGGACTGCCTCGCCGGCCCGGCATCGCCCAGCTGCGGGCGGTACTGCTCGCCGGGCGCGCGCCCCGCGCGTGCGCGCGGATCCTCGCCGCTCGGCGGCCGCAGGTCGTCCTCGGCGGAGGGGGCTACGTCGCGGGACCGATGGTCTACGCCGCCTGGCGCCGGCGAATCCCGGCGGCGGTGACCGAGGCGGACGCCCACCTCGGGCTCGCCAACCGGCTCGCGGCGCCGTTCGCGCGCCGCGTCTTCCTCGCGTACCCGGTGCCGGGGCGCGGCGGTGGGAAGTACCGCGTCGTCGGGCGGCCGGTGAGACCCGTGGAAGAGGTGCCGGGGGACGAGGCGCGCCGTCGATTCGGTCTCCCCCCGGAGGGGCACGTGCTGCTCGTCTTCGGCGGGAGCCAGGGCGCGCAGGCGCTGAACGAGCTCGCGCTCGAGGCCTGGGCGGCCGACGGCCCGGCCGTGCTGCACCTCTGCGGTGAACGCTACGCGGGGCAACTCGCGGCCCGGGAGCTTCGGCCCGACTACCGGTTGCTCCCCTGGACGGACGACTTTGCCGGGGCGCTCACGGCGGCGGACCTCGTCCTCGCGCGCGCAGGCGGATCGGTGTGGGAGGTGGCGGCCGCGGGGAAGCCCGCCGTGCTCGTCCCCTCCCCGAACGTGACCGCCGACCACCAGACGAAGAACGCGGGCTACTTCGAGGCGGTCGGAGGGGCGGTCGTCGTCCCCGAGGCCGAGCTGGCGGGCGTCCCCGGCGTCGTCCGGGAGCTGCTCGCCGACGACGCGCGCCTCGCCTCGATGGGCGAGGCGATGCGGCGGGCCGCCCGGCCGGACGCCGCTGCCGAGATCGCGAAGGAGCTGATCGCGCTTGCGCAGCGCTCATAGTGGGAGGCCGCTCGAGGGACGGCGGATCTGGCTCGTAGGGATCGGCGGGGCCGGGCTCTCCGCGTACGGGTTGCTGGCGCAGGCGTGGGGCGCTGAGGTCGGCGGCTGGGACCGCAACGAGACGCCGTACCTCAAGGGGGTGCGTGCGGCGGGGATCGAAGTGCGTGTTTCCGCCGAGCCCAAGGCGCCCGGGGGCTGGGAGGTCTTCGTCTCGAGCGCGTACCCGGCAGTCGAGGGCCGGCCCCGGGCTGACCTGCTCGCCGGGCTCGTCTCGCTGCGCGACTCGATCGTCGTTGCCGGTGCCCATGGGAAGACGACGACCGCCGCGATGATCGCCTTCGCACTGCGCGAGACCGGCCGCGACCCGAGCTGGATCGTCGGCGGCCATGTGCCGCAGCTCGGCGCGAACGCGGGCGCGGGCGAGGGGTGGCTCGTCGTCGAGGGCGACGAGTCCGACCGGTCGGTCGCGGCGCTCCGGCCGCGGATCGCGGTGGTCACGAACCTCGACCTCGACCACCATGCCGAGTTCGGCTCGACCGCCGAGGTCGCGGAGCTCTTCGAGCAGTGGCTCGCCGAGGTGCCCGAGTCGGTCCGCGGGTGGGAACTCGCAGCGGCCGACCTCGAACTCGGCGTCCCCGGCGAGCACAACCGGCGGAACGCGGCCGCGGCACTCGCCGCGCTCGAGCTCGCGGGGGTGCCGCGCGCGGAGGCCGAGGCGGCGCTTGCACGCTTTGCGGGCGTCGGGCGCCGGTTCGAGCTCGTCGGCGAGGCCGGCGGGGTCTCGGTCTACGACGACTATGCCCACAACCCCGCTAAGGTGGCGGCAGCGCTCGCGACCGCGCGCGAGCGAACGAACGGGCGCGTGCTCGTCCTGTTCCAGCCGCACCTCTTCTCGCGGACGCGGCACGTCGCGGGGGAACTCGGGCGCGAGCTCGCCGCAGCGGACGTGGTTGCGGTCGCGGACGTGTACCCGGCTCGCGAGCAGGCCGTCGAGGGCGTGACCGGCAAGCTCGTCGTCGACGCGCTCTCGGCGGCCCGGCCGGGATTCGCGCCCGGATGGACGCCGCAGCTCGAGGACGGCGCGAGGTTCCTTGCGCGACGCGCGCGAGCCGGGGACCTCGTCCTGACCGTCGGTGCGGGGGACGTCGAGCGCGCGGCGCAGTTGATCCTCGAGGAGCTGACGTGAGGATCGAGGAGGGCGTCCGGCTCGAGCGGCTGACGACGGTGGGGATCGGCGGCGGGGCGCGGGCGTTCGCGCGGCCGGGCTCCCTGGCGGAGCTGGAGGAGGCGCTCGCGTGGGCGGCCGAGCGCGACCTGGCGGTCCGGCCTGTCGGACTCGGGTCGAACCTGCTCGCGGCCGACGAGGGTGTGGAGGCGCTCGTCGTTCGGCTGGACGGTGAGCTGGCGGCGGTCGAGATCCGCGACGATCTGCTCGTCGCCGGGGGCGGCGCGCCAAACGCGGTCTGCCTCCACTGCGCCCGCGCCGCCGGCCTGGGCGGCTTCGAGTTCGCCTGTGCGATCCCGGGGACCGCCGGCGGAGGCGTGCGAATGAACGCCGGCGCCTACGGCGGCGAGTGGAAGCAGATCCTCGTGCGCGCCCTCGTCGTCGACGCCGGCGGCCCGCGCTGGCGCACGAACGAGGAGCTCGATCTCGCCTACCGCCGCTCCGCGCTCGAGCCGGGCCAGGTCGTGGCCGCCGTCGAGTTCCGGTTGACGCCGCGGCCCGCGGCTGATCTCCGCGTGACAGTTGCGGACATGCAGGCCCGCCGCAAGGAGACGCAGCCGACGAACAAGCGCACCTTCGGCAGCGTCTTCAAGAACCCGGACCACGACCTCGGAGCCGGCCGGATGATCGAGGCCTGCGGCCTGAAGGGGCACCGGATCGGCAGCGCCCTGATCTCCCCGCGGCACGCGAACTTCATCGAGAACGCCGGCGGCGCGACCGCACGGGAGGCGCTCGCGCTGATGGCCGAGGCGCGCCGCCGGGCGCACGAGCAGTTCGGGGTCGTGCTCGAGCGCGAGGTCGAGCTGCTGGGGGACCTCGAGCTGCAGCCCGTCGAGCGGCAGGGTCAGGCTTCAGCCTGACCCGTCGAGGTGGGCGCGCGCAGGAGGTCCCCGGCCCACGGCGAACCGAGCTTGGCTCGTGGACGCGCCCGCGCTCCCTCCCCTGCCGCCGCCCCGGCACCGGCCGGCCGCCGTGATCCTCGCCGCGCTCCTGCTCGTCGGCGCGGCCGTCGGCGCCTACTTCACCGCGCGGGAGACCGCGCTCTTCGCGCTGAAGCGCATCGAGGTCGAGGGAGCCCCGCCTAGCGTCGCAGCCGAGATCCGCTCGACGCTCGACGAGTACCGGGGCGAGAGCCTCGTCGCGTTCGACGTGCGGCAGGCGGCCCGGCGGCTCGCGAGCGTCGCGGAGGTCGCCGACGCGCGGTTCGACCGCGCGTTTCCGCACACGCTGAAGGTGCGGGTGCGGCTCGAGCGCCCCGTCGCCGTTCTGCGACAGGGGGCCGACGCGTGGCTCGTGTCCGCGAGCGCCCGGGTGCTCCGGAAGCTCGAGCCCCCGTATCCGCGCCTGCCGCGAATCTGGGTGCCGCGTTCTGTCGACATCACTGTCAACTCGACGCTTGCCGGTCCAGGGGCGCGGGGGGTGGCCGCGGTCGCGCCGCTCCGACCGCTGCGCGTCGGCGCCGACGTGCGTCAGGTGCTGAGCGGCGACGGCGAGCTGACCCTCGTCCTCGCCTCCGGCACCGAGGTGCGTCTCGGGGACAGCGGCGACCTGCGCCTGAAGCTCTCGATCGCGAAGCAGTTGATCCCCTTGACGGCCGGGGCCGCCTACGTCGATATCAGCGTGCCCGAGCGGCCGGTCGCAGGCTACAACTCTCAAGTTGCAGGTTGAGGTCGAGGGTTCTTCCCTGCAAACCGCGTTGACATCGGAGTCCGCTGCCCCTACCCTGCTGGGACAAGAAGGTCTTTTCGCCCCAATCCTGAAGTAGACATCGAGGTCTAGCCAATGAGCACACGAGATCAGACCGGAAGCTACCTCGCCGTCCTGAAGGTGATCGGCGTCGGGGGCGGCGGCACGAACGCCGTCAACCGGATGATCGAGGCCGGCCTCACCGGCGTCGAGTTCATCGCAGTCAACACCGATGCCCAGGCGCTCCTGATGAGCGACGCCGACGTCAAGATCCACATCGGCTCGAAGGTCACGCGCGGACTCGGCGCCGGCGCCGACCCGGAGGTCGGTCGGGCGGCCGCCCACGAGAGCCGCGACGAGCTGAAGGACGCGCTCAAAGGCGCGGACATGCTCTTCGTCACCGCCGGCGAGGGCGGCGGCACCGGCACCGGCGCTGCGCCGACCGTCGCCGAGATCGGCCAGGACATCGGTGCGCTCACGGTGGGCGTCGTGACGAAGCCGTTCGCGTTCGAGGGCCGCGTCCGGTCGGAGCGCGCGGAGGTCGGGATCAACCAGCTCCGCGACTGGGTCGACACGCTGATCGTGATCGAGAACGATCGCCTGCTCCAGGTCGTCGAGCGCAAGACGTCGGTCGTCGAGGCCTTCCGCCTCGCCGACGACGTGCTCCGGCAGGGCGTGCAGGGGATCACCGACCTGATCACCGTTCCCGGGCTCGTGAACCTCGACTTCGCCGACGTGCGCACGATCATGCGTGAGGCGGGCTCGGCGCTCATGGGGATCGGCAGCGCCTCCGGTGAGAACCGTGCCGCCGAGGCCGCCCGTGTCGCCGTCTCCTCGCCGCTGCTGGAATCGTCGATCGAGGGCGCGACGGGGATCCTGCTCAACGTCACCGCCGGCCCTGATGTCGGCCTCTTCGAGGTCAACGAGGCCGCCGAGGTCGTCACCGAGGCCGCCGACGCGAACGCGATGGTGATCTTCGGCGCGGTGATCGACCCGGCGATGGGCGACGAGGTTCGCGTCACCGTGATCGCGACGGGTTTCGGTCAGCGCCAGAAGCGCCAGCGCCGTCCGGAGCGCCAGAGGGTGACCGTGTCCGAGCCGCCGGTCGCACGGGAGCGCGGCGATGGGTTCGACGTCCCGGCCGAGGTGCTCGACGTGCCGTCCTTCCTGCGCGACGGCTAGAGCTCCGGCCGACCGCACACCGGGAGTAGCATCCGCCGCGGTGCAGACGCTCCGCCGCACCCCGCTGCACGACCGCCATGTCGCCCTCGGGGCGCGGATGGTGCCGTTCGCCGGCTGGGAGATGCCGGTGCAGTACGAGGGGGTGATCCAGGAGCACCGGGCAGTGCGCGAGGACTCCGGCGCGTTCGACGTCTCGCACATGGGCGAGCTGGAGGTCGAGGGTCCGCATGCGCGCGAACTGCTGCAGGGGCTGCTCTCGAACGACCTCGAGCGCATCGGGGCGGGCGGCGCGCAGTACACGCTGCTTACGAACGAGCGGGGCGGGATCGTCGACGACCTGATCGCCTACGAGCTCGATCCGTTCCGGTTCCTGCTGATCGTCAACGCCTCGAACCGCGAGGCGGACCACACCTGGCTGAAGGAGCGCGAGGTCCAGGGCTCGGACGTCCGCGACATCTCCGACGAGTACGGCCTGATTGCCGTTCAGGGCCCGCGCGCGCTCGAGCGGCTGGAGCTGCCGCCTGCGCCCGCGTTCACGTTCGCCGAGGCTGAGGTCGCCGGGATCACGTGCATGGTCAACCGCACCGGCTACACCGGCGAGGAGGGCGTCGAGCTGATGGTGATGGCCGACGACGCCGGCGAGCTCTGGGACGCCGTGCTCGGGCGTGGCGTGACGCCGTGCGGGCTCGGCGCGCGCGACAGCCTCCGGCTTGAGGTCTGCTACCCGCTGCACGGAAACGACATCGGCCCGGACACCGATGCGATCTCCGCCGGGCTCGGCTGGGTGTGCGCGCTCGACAAGGACTTCACCGGCGTCGCGGAGCTGCGCCGCGTCAAGGAGGCCGGGCCGGAACGCCGGCTCGCGGCTTTCGTCATGGAGGAGCGCGCCGTTCCCCGGCAGGGGATGCCGATCCTCGAGGGCGGCGAGGTCACGTCCGGGACGCATTCGCCGATGCTCGACCAGGGCATCGGGATGGGCTATGTCCGGGCCGCGCTCGCTGCCCCCGGGACGGAGCTGACGATCGATGTCCGTGGGCGCCATCGCCGCGCCCGCGTCGTCGAGAAGCCGATCTACCGACGAGAGGAGTGACGCGCTGTGGCAGCCGAGAGCTACCCCGACGAGCTTCGCTACCACCCCGAGCACGACTGGGCCTGGATCGAGGGCGATACCGCGACGCTTGGGATCACCTGGTACGGCCAGGACGCGCTCGGCGAGCTCGTCCACTACGAGCCGCCGGACGTCGGCGCCGCGCTGGCGAAGGACGGCGCCTACGGCGAGGTCGAGTCCGTGAAGGCGGTGTCCGACCTGATCGCGCCGATGTCCGGCGAGGTGCTGGAGGTGAACCCGAAGGTCGTCGAGGAGCCGGAGACCGTCAACGCCGATCCCTACGGCGACGGCTGGCTGGTCAAGATCCGCGTCGCCGACCCGGGCGAGGCCGACGGGCTGATGGACGCCGAGGCCTACCGGGCACACCTCGCGTCTCTCTGAGCTCGTGGCCTTTCTGTCGCTGACCGACGCCGACCGCGAGGAGATGCTCGCGGCGATCGGCGTCTCCTCCATCGAGGAGCTCTTCAGAGATATCCCCGAGGGGGTTAGGTACAGAGCGCGCCTCGAGCTCGAGCCGCCGCTCAGTGAGATCGAGCTCGTCGCCCATCTCGAGGAGCTCGCCGGGCGGAACGCGCACTCTGGGCGCGAGCTCTCTTTCCTCGGAGCCGGTATCTACGACCACTACGTCTCCGCGGTCGTGAACACGATTCTCTCCCGCGGCGAGTTCCTCACCGCCTACACGCCGTACCAGCCGGAGATGAGCCAGGGAGTGCTGCAGGCGATCTTCGAGTACCAGACCGCGATCTGTGAGCTGACCGGCATGGACGTCTCGAACGCCTCCGGCTACGACGGCACGACGGTCGCCGCCGACGCCTGCTTCATGGCCAAGCACGCGACCGGACGCTCGAAGGTCGTCCTCACCGAGGCGACGAACCCGCAGGTCCGCCAGGTCGTGAAGACCTACGCGCCCGGCTTCGGCCTCGAGGTCGTCGAGGTGCCGCACCGCGGCGGGACGACCGACCCGAGCGAGGTCGCCGCGGCCGCCGAGGATGCGGCGGCGGTGATCTTCCAGCAGCCGAACTTCTTCGGCTGCCTCGAGCCCGCGCCCGACCTCACCGCCGCGGCGAACGACGCCGGCGCGCTCCCCATCGCGCACGTCGACCCGATCTCGCTCGGCGTGCTGGAGGCTCCCGGCAACTACGGCTGCGCGCTCGCGATCGGCGAGGGCCAGAGCGCCGGGAACCCCCCGTCGTACGGAGGCCCGCACTACGGGTTCGTCGCGTGTCGGGGCGACTACATCCGGCGGATGCCCGGACGCATCGTCGGCGAGACGACCGACACGAAGGGCGCACGCGGATTCGTGCTCACCCTGGCGACGCGGGAGCAGCACATCCGCCGCGAGAAGGCAACGTCGAACATCACCACGAACCAGACGCTCCTTGCCCTCGGCGGCCTCGTCCACCTGACGTGGCTCGGCCCCCAGGGGCTCAGGGAGGTGGGCGAGACCTGCATGGCGCTGGCGGAGTACGCGAAGGAGCGTCTCGCGGCGGTCGGCGCGGAGCTTGCGTTTCCGGAACGGGCAACATTCAAGGAGTTTGCCGTCCGGGTCGGACGGAGCGGCCGCGAGGTCGTGCGCGCGTCGCGGGAGCTGGGCGTCCACCCGGGGTACGCACTCGGCCGCGACTACGAGGGGCTGGACGACGTGCTCCTCGTCGCGGTCACGGAGAAGCGGACACCCGCCGACGTCGACCGGCTCGCGCAGGTGCTCTCGGAGGTGACGTGAGCATGGGCTTGACCGAGCTCGACGAGGAGCAGAGGTGAGGTGCCGGCTCTGCCGGCGCCGGAGCGGGCGCCAGTGACGAAGCTGATCTACGAGCGCTCGCGCCCAGGGCGCCGCGCGTCCACGCTTCCCCGCTACGACCTCTCTGTCCCCGAGGTCCCGGCCGAGCTCGCCCGCAAGGAGCCGCCGCGGCTGCCCGAGATCTCCGAGCCGGAGCTCGTCCGCCACTTCACCGAGTTGACGACGCGCAACTTCGGAATCGACACCGGCTTCTACCCGCTCGGCTCCTGCACGATGAAGTACAACCCGCGCGTCAACGAGCGGGCCGCCCTGATCGCGGGCTTCCGCGACCTCCACCCGCACCAGGAGGAGGAGGGGTCCCAGGGTGCGCTCGAGCTCGAGTGGCGGCTGCAGGGGATCCTCGCCGAGGTGTGCGGGCTACACGCGGTCTCGCTCCAGCCGGCGGCCGGCAGCCAGGGCGAGCTCACGGGACTGATGCTCTTCCGTGCGTACTTCGCCGAGCGCGGCGAGGCCGAGCAGCGCCGCGAGATCGTGGTCCCGGACACCGCCCACGGCACGAACCCCGCCAGTGTGACGATGTCCGGGTACGAGCTCGTCGGGGTGAAGACAGACCCGCGCGGCAACATCGACGTCGAGGACCTGCGCGGCAAGGTCGGACCGCGGACAGCCGGCCTGATGCTGACCAACCCCTCGACGCTCGGCCTGTTCGACGAGAACATCGAGGAGATCGAGCGGATCTTCCACGGCGCGGGAGCGCTCATGTACTACGACGGCGCGAACCTGAACGCCGTCTGCGGCATCTCGCGGCCGGGTGACATGGGCTTCGACGTCGTCCACATCAACCTGCACAAGACGTTCTCGCAGCCGCACGGCGGCGGCGGTCCGGGCGGTGGTCCGATCGCCGTGACGGAAGCCCTCGAGCCCTTCCTCCCGGTGCCCGCGGTGATCCAGCGCGACGACGGGACCTTCGGCCTCGACTACGACCGGCCGAAGTCGATCGGGAAGGTGCGCGCGTTCACCGGCCCGTTCGGCGTCTTCGTCCGCTCATACGCTTTCATCCGTCGGTACGGCCCGCAGCTCCGCGAGATGTCAGAGGCGGCCGTGCTGAACGCGAACTACCTGCTCGCGCGCCTGCAGGAGGCCTACGACCTCCCGTTCGACCGGCTGTGCATGCACGAGTTCGTGCTCTCGGCCCGGAGCCTGAAGAAGGAGTACGGCGTCTCAGCACTCGACGTGGCGAAGCGACTGATGGACTACGGCTTCCATCCGCCGACGATCTACTTCCCGCTGATCGTCCCCGAGGCGCTGATGATCGAGCCGACCGAGACCGAGCCGAAGGAGCGGCTGGACGAGTTCTGCGAGGCACTGCTCGCGATCGCGCACGAGGCGGCGGCCAACCCGGAAGTGGTGCACACGGCTCCGCACAGTCGCCCGGTCGGACGGCTCGACGAGGTGAAGGCGGCGAAGCGCGCGGTCGTGCGCTACCTCTTCGAGGATCATCCGGACCTGTCGGAGCAGGCGCCCGCCGCGGTCGAGGCCCCGAAGGGCGTCTAGCGATGAACCGGCGCGAGCGGGAGCAGATCCTGGGTGAGCACGCTCCCCGGGAGAACACGGTGCTCGAGCAGCGGCTCGCCGACCGGCTCGACGAGGACCTGAAGGGCAGCCCCGTCCGCGGCCGGCCGCTCGAGCGCAGGCTACGGAACTTCTCGCTCGCGGCCGACCGGTACGCGCTCTCGCTCGCCGGGCCGCCCGCGCACTCGCGGCGGCTGCGCGAGATCGAGCAGGAGACGGCCGCGCACGAGGAGTCGCTCCGCGCGGCCTGGACGGAGCTCGTCGCGCGCCGCCGCGGGGATCCGCAGGGCTTCGCGCGCGACTGGCGGAGAGCGGCGAAGCGCTGGCGCTTCGACGCGGTCAACGAGCTGATCGATCGGCACAACCTCTTCTACCCCGCCGAGGCGCGCCTGCCGATGGACCCGCGCACACGTGACTTCGTCCTCGTCGGCGGCCGGCCCTACCGGATCCGTCCGCTCGACGCAGAGTGGATCCTGGCGGGGTTCCCGCCCGAGCTGCCTGGGAGCGCCGCCGCCTGAGGACGTTCGCCGCGACGAAGGTCGCGCGCGCCGACTAGGCCCCGCGGGTCGAAAGTTGAGCCGGATGGCCCATTGACCCCGGCGCACCTGGCGCCGATCCTCCCGGCATGCAGTGGCGCGCGCTCTGGAAGCTATGCGGATTCGTCGAGGCAGTACCGGCCCTGCCCGAGCCGAAGAGCGAGGAGGGGCTGCGCCTCTTCCCGATCGTCGGCGCCGATCTCTGCTACCCGGTTGCGGCACTGCTCGCGCGGGGGCAGCTCGAGGAGGCCGGGCGGCTCGTCTCGGATCGCGCCTGGGTCGCCTCTACGCCGCTCTACGGGTAGACGCGTCTCGCCGCGGGAGCCATACTGGGTCCGGCGACGGCGTTGCTGATCCTGCTCGCTGCGGGCGCTAGACAGCCAGCGCCGCCCCGCTCCGGCCCGCGAGCTGCCCGCAGGCGGCCGCGATGTCCCGGCCCCGCGTCAGTCGCACAGTTGCCGGGATGCGGGCGCGGTCGAGCACGGTCTTGAAGGCAGCGATCGCCGCGCGGGACGAACCCTCGTAGGCGCCGGTCGGGTTGTAGGGGATCAGGTTGACCTTGAACGCCTTCGGGTCGAGCAGCCGGGCGAGCGCCGCTGCCTGCTCGACGCGGTCGTTCACGCCGGCGAGCATCACATACTCGACGAACACCTTGCGCCGTCGCTTCTCGACATAGCGCCGGCATTCGGCGATCACCTCTTCGAGCGGGTAGCGGTCGTTTACCGGCATCAGTCGCGAGCGGAGCGTCGGTTCGGCCGCGTGCAGCGAGAGCGCGAGGCGGATCGGCTCGTCGACCTCGTCGACGAAGCGGCGGAGGCCGGGAAGCCAACCGACGGTCGAGATCGTCGCCCGGCGGTGCGTGATGCCGGCCTCGGGAAGGCGGCGTGCCGCCGCGACCACGGCGTCGAGGTTCAGCATCGGCTCGCCCATCCCCATGAAGGCGCAGTGGTCGATCGCCTCGATCCGCCGGAAGTACAGGGCCTGATCGAGGATCTCCGACGCAGTCAGGTTGCGGCCGAATCGCATCTGGCCGGTCGCGCAGAACGTGCACGTCAGCGGGCAGCCCGATTGCGACGAGACGCAGAGCGAGCGACGCCCGTCGCGATAGCGCATCAGCACGGCTTCGACCGACTTGCCGTCGCGCGTATGGAAGAGCGTCTTGATCGTGCCGTCACGCGACTCGGACTCCGTGACCACCGCGAGCGTCGAGAACGGGACGTGCTCGCCGAGCTGTGCACGGAGATCTGCGGGGACGTTCGTCATCGCGTCGTAGCCGGGCGCGCCGCCAGCCGCCCACCGCCAGATCTGCGCCGCGCGGTAGCCGGGCTCGCCGCGCGCGGCGAGGAAGTCCTGGAGTGCGTCGAGGTCCATCGCCTCACCGTAGCTCGCGCGCTCGCCGTGCAGGTCGGGCGAGGCCGAGCGGCGGCACCATGCCGGCCGCGGCGAGCTCCCTGTGGGGCCGCGGCGCGCGCGGCCGGGGGCCGGCACTGCGTTGCCCTATGAGCCGCCGCGCGGGGCCACGCCGCTGCGCTGCCTGTGGG
>JBKPSO010000060.1:0-16786 GCA_046735055.1 Actinomycetota bacterium | reverse complement strand
CTCGATGTCGATCCGCAGGCGATCGAGGCGACCGTCCGGAACGCGGCGACGAACGGCGTCTCGGTCGAGGCGCGCGCCGGTGATGCGCTGACCGACCGGCTGCCGGCCGTCGATTGCGCAGTCGTCAACGTCGCGCTCGACCTCGACGGCCCGATCGCCGAGCGCCTCGACTGCACACGCCTTATTACTTCCGGCTACCTCGTCTCGGAAGTGCCGGAGTTCCGCGGCTACCGTCGCCAGGCGAGGCGCGAGGCCGAGGGCTGGGCAGGCGACCTGCACATCCGGACGCAGTAAGGTCTCGCGATGGCGACCTTCTCGGTCGACTTCCTCGGCTGCAAGGTCTCGCACGCCGACGCGCATGCGTTGCGCGAGCGCCTGCTCGCGGAGGGCCACTCCCCGCCGTCGGGCGGCGCCGACGTTGCTGTGATCAACACCTGTTGCGTCACGCATGAGGCCCTGCGCAAGTCGCGCCACGCGGCCTCGCGCGCGGCCCGCACCCACGGCCGGGTGTACGTGACCGGTTGCGGGGCGAACCTCTCCGCGGACGCCTTCGCCGGCCTCCCGGCGAACGTGGTCGTCGTGGCGCGCTCGAGCGAGGAGACGCCGGGCTTCGTCGCCGGCGAAGTCGGCGCCGTCGGCTGCGTCCAGGGCGAGGCGCGGCTCGACCGAGTGCGTGCGTTCGTGAAGGTGCAGGACGGCTGCAGCTTCTCGTGCAACTTCTGCGTGATTCCGCTCGTGCGCGGCCGCTCGCGGAGCCGCGTTGCCGCAGCTGTCCTCGCCGAGGCTCGGCGCCGCGTCGAGCAGGGGCACCTCGAGGTCGTCCTCACCGGAATCAACCTCGGCTGCTACCGCGATCGCGAGGCGCGCTACGACCTCCCGCGCCTCGTTCGGGATGTGGGGGCGACGCCCGGGCTCGCGCGCCTCCGGCTCTCGTCGATCGAGGTCAACCACCTGAACGAGGAGCTACTCACCGCGCTGCGCGAGACGCCGACCGTCTCCCGGCACCTGCACGTGCCGCTCCAGTCCGGCGACGACGGTGTGCTGCGCGCGATGGCGCGGCGTTACGACTCCCGCACGTACCTCCGTCGCGTAGCGCTCGCCGGCGACTTCAACCTGACGACCGACGTGATCGTCGGCTTCCCCGCCGAGGACGAGGGCGCGTTCGCGAACACGCTGCGTGTCGTCGAGGAGGCCGGCGCGACGAAGGTGCACGTGTTTCCGTACTCCCCGCGGCCCGGAACCGCGACCGAGGCGGCGGACACCGTGCCGAAGCCGGTGAAGAAGGAGCGGAGCGCGCGGCTCCGCGCGCTCTCGCAGGAGGCGTGCCTGCGCCGCTGGCGCGAGAAGGTCGGTGCCGAGGACGTCGTCCTCGTCGACCGGCCCGGGCGCGGCTACGGCGACGACTACTCGCCGTGGCTGGTCGACGCGCCGGTCGGCGAACTGGTGCGAGTACGAGGACGCACCGTGACGGAGGAGGGGATCCTGGCCGCGTGAGCGTCCCCGATTGCATCTTCTGCAAGATCCACCGCGGCGAGCTCCCCGCAGCCGTCGTCAACCGCGCCGAGGGGCTGCTCGCGATCGAGGACATCAACCCGAAGGCCGACGTCCATCTGCTCGTCATCCCCGACCGCCATATCGAGACCTTCCGCGACATCAGCGAGCTCTCGGCGGACGCGGCGAAGCGGATGCTCGACTTCGTCGCCGAGACGGCGAAGAAGGCGGGGCTCGAGGAGTACCGCCTGATGCTCTTCTGCGGCCGGGGCGCGGGACAGACGGTGTTCCACCTGCACTGGCACATCCTCGGCGGGTCGCTCAGGGGTCTCCCGGCATGAGTCTGATCGCGCGTCTCGAGTCCGAGCTGACGGCGGCGATCAAGGCGCGCGACAACGAACGGCGCGACGCGCTGCGGCTGATTCTCTCCAGCCTGCGCTCGGCCGAGAAGGAGCTCCAGCGGCCGCTGCACGACGACGAGGAGTTGCAGGTGCTGCAGCGCGAGCGCAAGCGCCGCCTCGAGTCGGCGGAGGCGTTCCGCGCCGCCGGCCGCGAGGAGCAGGCTCTGGCGGAGGAGGCCGAGCTCGCCGTGCTCGAGGAGTTCATGCCGGAACCGCTCTCCGAGGAGGAGCTCGAGGGGATCGTCGACGACGCGATCGCCGAGGTCGGCGCGACCAGCATGCGCGACCTCGGCCGCGTGATGGCCGACGTGATGCCGCAGATCGCGGGACGGGCTGACGGTTCGGCGGTCAGCCAGATCGTGCGCGAGAAGCTGGCCTGACCATGGCTCCGGAGAAGGTGAACCTGCGCGAGAAGCTCGCGCTCTTCTCGGATCACTTCGCGCCGCGGGTCGTCGCGACCTTGAACGACTACAACGTGATGCTCGTCAAGGTACGCGGCGAGTTCGTCTGGCACAGCCATCCCGAGACAGACGACCTCTTCCTCGTGCTCGACGGACAGCTGGCGATCGATCTACGCGACCGGACGGTGTTGCTGGAGACGGGCGAGCTCTTCGTCGTGCCGCCCGGCGTCGAGCACCGGCCCCGGGCGGAGGAGGAGGCGCATGTCCTCCTGATCGAGCCGCGGGAGACGGTGAACACGGGCGACGCTCCTCCGAGCGAGCTGACGACCGAGGCGCGGCCGATCTGACCCGCTGGAACACGTCTCTTTTGGGCAATGGCCGTTCTGGCGGCTCCCGGTGTGCCCAGCCTCCTCCCCACGGCGATCCTAGTCTCGAAACCGTCACGGGCGTGTCGGGCACGAGTGCCGCGATGGTGACGGCGGGCGACCCGCGGTACGGCCCGCCCCCAGCCGTCGGCGACTCTCGCGCCTAGACTGTCGAGCGTTGCAGGAAGTTCTCTCGATCTCGAACGACGTCGCGGCCGAGCTCGCCGGCGTCGGCGACGGCGTGCTCGGAGCGCTCCGCGAGCGGCTCCACTGCACGATCCGCCTCCGCGGCAACCAGCTGACCCTCGAGGGCGACGACACGCGCGTCGCCGAGGCCAGGGCGGTCGTCGACGAGCTCGTCGAGCTCGTCGAGGGCGGTCACGAGATCGGCCCGAGCACGGTCGACGCGGTGCTGGGCGCGCTCGACCAGGCCGAGGACATCCGCGACGTCTTCGAGGACGTCGTGTGGCGCCACCGCGGCAAGAAGATCGCGCCGAAGACGGTCAACCAGAAGCACTACGTCGACGCGATCCGGAATCACACGATCACGTTTGCGATCGGACCCGCGGGCACCGGCAAGACCTACCTGGCGATGGCCCTCGCGGTCGCAGCGCTGT
This sequence comes from Actinomycetota bacterium, assembly GCA_046735055.1. Classification (GTDB taxonomy): domain Bacteria; phylum Actinomycetota; class Thermoleophilia; order Gaiellales; family Gaiellaceae; genus DATBLE01. Next base: position 13,511 of record JBKPSO010000060.1, on the reverse strand, counting down.
CCGAACGAGAGGTCGGACGGATCATTCTCACGCGGCCGGCGGTCGAGGCCGGCGAGCGGCTCGGCTTCCTCCCCGGCGACCTGCTTGCGAAGGTCGACCCGTACCTGCGCCCGCTCTACGACGCGCTCTACGACATGCTCGATGCCGATCGCCTGACGACCTACATGGAGAGGGGGGCGATCGAGGTCGCCCCGCTCGCGTTCATGCGTGGCCGGACGCTGAACGACTCCTTCATCATCCTCGACGAGGCGCAGAATACGACCCCAGAGCAGATGCAGATGTTCCTGACACGGCTTGGCTTCGGCTCGAAGGTGGTCGTCACCGGCGACGTCACCCAGATCGACCTGCCGCAGGACCAGGCGTCGGGATTGATCTCGGTGCAGAACGTCCTCGGCACGATCGACGGCATCGCCTTCGTCACCTTCAGTCACGCCGACGTCGTCCGCCACAAGCTCGTCCAGCGGATCGTCGAGGCCTACCGGGAGCACGCAGAGGCGACGGGTACGCAGCGCCGCCGGTGATCGAGGTCGAGGTCTCGAACCGTAGCGGGATCGACGTCGAGGGTGACGCTGCCGCCGAGCTTGCCCGCCGGGTCCTCGCGGGTGAGGGGATCGAGGACGCCGAGCTCGGCATCGCCTTCGTCGCCCCGGACGAAAGCCGCGTGCTGAAGCGCGAGCACCTCGGAATCGACGAGGCGACCGACGTGCTCTCGTTCCCGATCGACGGGCGCGCGCCGCTTCCGCCGGAGGTGCCGCGCCAGCTCGGCGACGTCGTCCTCTGTCCCGCCGTCGTCGGCGACGCGTGGCGGCGCCCACTCGCGCACGGCCTGCTCCACCTGCTCGGCTACGAGCATGGGGCGGAGATGGAGGCGCGCGAGGAGGCGTACGCGGCGTGAATGTGCGCCGACCCTCGCTGCGGGAGCGCCTGCGCGGCAACGGCAGCGGCCAGGGCGTGCTCCTGCCCGGCCGCGGCCGCCGGCCGATCTCGCTGATCGAGAGCTTCAACTACGCGGTCGAGGGGATCATCCACGTCCTCCGGACGCATCGGAACATGCGCCTGCACTTCGCCGCGGCCCTCGTCGTCCTGGTGCTCGCGCTCGTGCTCGGCGTCTCGCGGATCGAGTTGATCGTCCTGCTGATCTCGATTGCTTTCGTCCTGATCGCCGAAATGATCAACTCCGCGATCGAGGCGGCGATCGACGTCGCGACCAGCTCGTTCGACCCGTTGGCGAAGCTGGCGAAGGACATCGCCGCCGGTGCGGTCCTGATTGCCTCGATCAACGCGGTTGCCGTCGGCTACCTCGTCTTCTCCGGCCAGGTGCAGGAGTCCGGCGACAACCTCGTCGACCGCCTCCGCGACGCTCCCGCGAAGCTGACGATCATCGCGCTTGCGATCGTCGTCTTCCTCGTGATTGCGACGAAAGCGCTCACCGGTCGCGGCACGCCGCTCCGCGGCGGGCTTCCCTCCGGACACGCGGCGGTTGCGTTCGCGGCCTGGATGGCGGTGACCCAGATGCTCGACCCGAGCGAGCACCGCTTCCTCGTTTCGATGATCGTGCTCGGCGTGGCGTCGCTCGTCGCCTACAGCCGGATCGAGACCGGCATCCACTCGACGCTCGAGGTCGTCTACGGCGGCCTCCTCGGGGCCGGCGTGACCCTGTTCGTCTTCCAGGTCTTCTCGTGATCGACGATACCGACAGAGAGCTGTACGAGCGGACGCTCGAGCTCGCGAAGCGGGCCTACGCGCCGTACTCGAACTTCCGCGTCGGCGCCGTCCTGCGCGCCCGCGACGGGACGCTCTTCGATGGCGTGAACGTCGAGAACGCCGCCTACCCGCTCGGCGTCTGCGGCGAGAAGAGCGCATACGTCGCCGCCGTTACGGCCGGCTACGAGCCCGGCGACTTCGACCTGATCGTGATCAATGCCTCGCCGTGCGGCGGCTGTCGCCAGTGGCACGTCGAGTTCAAGGTCGACCGCGTCGTGTACGCGAACAACGACGGGGAGCTCGTCGAACACACGCCCGACGAGCTGCTGCCGGACACGTTCGTGCTTTGAGATCGGGCTTCGTCGCCGTCGCCGGGCGGCCGAACGTCGGCAAGTCGACGCTCGTCAACGCGCTCTGCGGCGGCAAGGTCGCGATCGTCTCCGACAAGCCGCAGACGACGCGGCGTCGCATCTTCGGGATCGCAAACGGCGAGGACTACCAGCTCGTGCTCGCCGACCTGCCGGGCTTCCAGCGCCCGCGCGACCCGCTGACCGAGCACATGCAGCGGACGGTCGACGCCTCGTTCGAGGACGTCGACGCCGTGCTCTTCGTCGTCGACGCCCGAGACCGGATCGGCGCCGGTGACCGCTTCATCGCCGGCCGGGTATTCGGCCTCGACGTGCCGGTCGTGATCGCCGTCAACAAGGTCGACCGATTGAAGCCCGGTCACATCGCCTCGCAGATGCAGACCGCCGCCGAGCTGGGCGAGTTCCACGCGCTGCACCCGGTGAGCGCGAAGACAGGCGACGGGATGGCTGGGCTTCACGAGGAGCTCGTCGATCTGCTTCCGGAGGGGCCGCTCTACTACCCCTGCGACCAGCGCACGGACCTCTCGCCGGAGGCCCAGATCGCCGAGCTCGTCCGCGAAAAGGCGCTTCGTCTCACCCGCGAGGAGGTGCCGCACGCGATCACGGTCGAGGTCGAGGAGCTGGAGGAGAAGGTCGTGCGCGCAGCGCTCTACGTGGAGACCGAGTCGCAGAAGCAGATCCTCGTCGGCAAGGGGGGCTCGATGGTGCGACGGATCGGGACCGAGGCGCGTCCCGAGATCGAGGCCCTGCTCGGCCGCACCGTCTTCCTCGACCTGCAGGTGAAGGTGCGTCCGCGCTGGCGCCGCGACGAGGCGATGCTCGAGCGGCTCGGGATCTAGCTCATGCGGGGGCCAAGGGCCGGTTCGAGCGTCGCGGAGGCCCCTACCCCCACCCTTGGGTGGGGGTCGACCCCGTTCCCCTACCGGCGAGGATACATGGGCAGAACGTACGCGTCTGCGCCGATTTTGTGCTTATTTGCCCCGTCTGCGGCCAGTCGCGTGCGCTCAATGGTGTGGCTAGCCGTATGGCCGGTTCGGCGGCGCTGTGCCACCATGAAGCCCGTGACGACCGTTCTGATCGTCGACGACCACCCGAGTTTTCGTTCCAACGCGCACGCGCTCCTCGAGGCGGAAGGGTTCGAGGTCGTGGGCGAGGCGACGGACGGGCTGTCGGCGATCAAGGCGGTCGAGCGGCTGCACCCGGACGTCGTGCTGCTCGACGTGCAGCTACCGGACATCGACGGCTTCGAGGTGACCAGGCGTCTGACGTCGAACGGAGGCGGCCCCAGCGTCGTCCTCGTCTCGAGCCGCGAGCTGACCGACTACGGCCCGCTCGTCGACGGCAGCGGCGCACGCGGATTCCTCCCCAAGAACGAGCTCTCGGGGGCCGCGGTCGCAGCGCTCGTGAAGTGAAGCTCGCCCCCTCCAGGCTCTGGCTCGGCGTCTACCCGGCGATCGTCGGCCTCGCGGTGGCCGGCGCGGTGACGACGGCGCACTCGGACCACGAGTCGAAACCGATCGCGATGGCGATCATCCTGCCCCTGATCGGTCTCGTCTTCGCGATCAGCGGTCTGATCGCGAAGACCATCAGGCCGAAGAACGGCACCGGGCTGCTGCTCACGCTCGTCGGCTTCCTCTGGCTCATCGACTCCTTCTGGGAGAGCAACTCCCGTTGGGCGCTGGGGCTCGCGGCCATCTTCGGCAGTCTGTTCCTCGGCGCGTTCGTCCATCTGATGCTCGCCTACCCGGAGGGCAGGCTGGGATCCGCCCTCGAGCGACGGTTGATCACGGGTCTCTGGCTGACCGCATTCCTCGCCGGCGCACTCCCCGCCGTCTTCAGTCGGAAATTCGACGAGTGCAAGGGGTGTCCCGACAACCCGTTCCTGATCTCCGACGAGCCGCAGTTCTCGAACGTGCTGCAGGCCGTGTTCACGGTGCTCGGCTTCGTGATCTTCCTCGGGGTCATCGTGCTGATCGCCCGTCGCTGGCGGCGGGCGACGCCGGCCGAGCGCCGCGTCCGCGGCCCGATCTACTTCTCGGGCGGCCTCGCGGCGGCGCTCGTCACCGCGCTCTTCCTCGTCAGCTCGTTCTCGAACTCGGCCGGAAACGTGCTCGGGGCCGTGGCCTTCACGGCGTTCGGTCTGGTGCCGCTCTTCTTCCTCGCCGGCCTCCTGCAGACTCGGTTGTCCCGGCCCGGCCCGCGGCTGCTTCGCGAGGTCCCGGACGAGCCGACGCCCGAGGAGGCCCAGGCGGGGTTTCGCAGCGTGCTCGGCGACCCGACGCTCGAGTTTCTGACCTGGCTCGACGAGACCGGCGGCTACGTCGACGCGTGCGGTAACCCGACCGCGCTCGTGCTCGACACGGCGCGCCGCGTCACGACGCGGATCGACACCGAGGACCGCCGTCCGCTGGCCGCACTCGTCCACGATGCCGCCCTGCGGCACCAGCAGGCGCTACTCGACGAGGTCGTCTCGACCGCGCGGCTCGCGATCCAGAAGGACCGCGGGCTGCAGGCGCTCCGGCGCAGCGAGGCTCGCAGCCGCGCCCTCCTCGACGCGCTTCCCGACCTGATGTTCCGGATCGCCCGCGACGGCACGTATCTCGAGGTGAAGGGCGAGACGTCCGCTCTCGTCGTGCCTCGCGAGCGGCTGATCGGCCTGACCGTGCGGGACGTACTGCCCCCGGACGTCTCCGAGACGTTCCTCGACGCGCTGACGGCGCAGTCGCGGGGCGTCCAGACGATCGAGTACTGGCTGACGATCGACGGGGAGCCGCGCGATTTCGAGGCTCGCCTCGTGCCGAGCGGCGACGACGAGGTCGTCGTGATCGTCCGCGACTTCACAGACCGGATCCGGCTCGGGCAGGAGGCGGCGCGGCGCCTCGCCTCGATCCAGCGCGAGCAGGAGTTCACGCGCGCGCTCGTCAACGTCGCACCCGTGATCTTCCTGCTCGTCGATCCCGAGGGACGGATCGTGCGCTTCAACGACCACACCGAGCGACTCTTCGGGATGAAGGACAACGACAAGGTGCGGGGGAGGAAATGGTGGGACGTCTTCCTCCCGGAGGAGAACAGGCCCGCCGCACAGGGCTTCTGCTGGCAGATGAACGCCGGCGCGGATCAGCTCACCGGCGAGTCCGAGTGGCAGGCGGTCGACGGCCGGCGCCTGGTGATTCGCGCCACTGTCCTGCGCGTCTTCGACGGCGACGGAAATCTGCGTTTTCTGATCTGCGGGCAGGATCTGACCGAGCTCGTCGCCAAGCGCAGGGAGCTCGAGACGCAGCGGGATTTCCTCACCGCGGTCGGCCGGGCGACGCCGAGTCTGCTGATGATCGTTCACGAGGATGGTGTCGTCGCATCAGAAGGTGTCAACTACGCGTTCCGCGAGCTCACCGGGTACGAGGACGCGGACGTGATCGGCAAGCCCTTCTGGGATCTCGTCGCGCCGCCGGAGCTCGTCGAGGAGATCAAGGAGGGGTTCGCGGAGCAGGTCGAGAGCGGCGTCAGCGTCGAGCACGAGACCGCGTGGATCGGCCGGACCGGCAACTGGCGGATCGTCGCGTGGTGGCTGCGCCCACTCGGAGAGCAGAGCGGCAAGTTCGTCGTCTGCGGGACGGACATCACCGAGCGCAAGGCGCAGGAGGCCGAGCTGCGCGCCTCGCGGTCGCGAATCGTGGAGGCGGCGGACGACGCGCGCCAGCGGCTCGAGCGGAACCTCCACGACGGCGCCCAGCAACGACTCGTCTCGCTGTCGCTTGCGCTCAGGCTCGCCCAGGCGAGGCTCCGGGACGATCCGGAGGGCGCCGATCAGATCCTCAATGTCGCCGGTGAGGAGCTGACGCACGCGCTCGCGGAGCTCCGCGAGCTCGCCCGCGGCATCCACCCGGCCGTCCTCACCGACCGCGGGCTGCCGGCCGCCCTCGAGGCGCTCGCCGCCCGGACGCCTCTCCCGGTCGAGCTGTCGACCAGCCTCGACGGGCGTCTGCCGGGACCGGTCGAGGCGGCCGCGTACTACGTCGTCGCGGAGGCGCTGACGAACGTCGCCAAGTACGCCCAGGCGACCGCAGTCCGGGTGCGCGCGGAGCGGAACGACGGCCGGGTCGTCGTCGAGGTCGCCGACGACGGCGTCGGCGGTGCCGATCCGGCGCTCGGCTCGGGCCTGCGGGGGCTCGCCGACCGGGTTGAAGCGCTCGACGGCAGGCTCGACGTCGAGAGCGCGGCGGGCAGCGGAACGCGGGTACGGGCGGTGATCCCGGTCACAGCGTCGTAAGCTGGCCGCAATGGCGCTCCCGACCGGAACGGTCACCTTTCTCTTCACCGACATCCAGGGCTCCACGGAGCTGGTCGGGCAGCTCGGCGATGCCTATTTCGGCGTGCTCGAGGACCATCGGCGGCTCCTCCGCGAGGCAGTCGGCGATGCGGACGGGACGGAGCTCGACTGCCGCGGCGACGAGTTCCTGTTCGTCTTCGCCGATGCGGGCCAGGCGCTCGAGACGGCAGTCAGAGCACAGCACGCGCTCGCCGCGCACGAGTGGCCGAAGGGCACCGCGGTCGAGGTACGGATGGGCCTCCACTCGGGCGAGCCGGCGATCCAGGGCTCGAGCTACGTCGGCCTCGACGTGCACCGCGTTGCCCGCATCGCATTCGCCGGGCACGGTGGCCAGATCCTCCTCTCCGCGCGGACGCGGCAGCTCGCCGGCGTGGACGCCCGCGACCTCGGCGAGCACAGCCTCAAGGGGCTCCGGGCCCCGGAACGGATCTACCAGGTGGCGGCCGAGGGCCTGCGCGAGGACTTTCCGGCGCTCCGCGTCGACGGCGGAAGAAGCGAGCCGCCTGCGTCGAACGGTACGCGGATGCGCGTCGTGGTCGCCGAAGACTCCGTGCTCCTGCGCGAGGGGATCGCCCGGCTGCTCGAAGACGCGGGCTTCGAGGTCGTCGGCCAGGCGGGCACCGCCGACGACCTGATGCTGAAGGTGCGCTCGTACAAGCCGGACGTCGCGATCGTCGACATCCGGATGCCGCCCACCCAGACCGACGAGGGGCTGCGCGCGGCGAAGGAGATCCGGGAGAACCATCCGGAGACCTCTGTGCTCGTCCTCTCGCAGTACCTCGAGCCGGCCTACGCGCTCGAGCTCCTCTCCGAGAGCGCCGAGGGCGTCGGCTACCTGCTCAAGGATCGCGTCGCGGACATCCCCGAGTTCGTAGCGGCAGTCGAACGAGTCGGCGAAGGCGGCTCGGCGCTCGATCCGTCGGTCGTCTCCCAGCTTGTCGGCCGGCATCGCCAGGACGACCCGATAGACCAGCTCACCCCGCGTGAGCGGGAGGTGCTCGAGCTGATGGCCGAGGGGCTCTCGAACATCGCGATTGCGGAGCGCCTGGTCGTCACCGAGCGCGCGGTCGAGAAGCACGTCACGTCGATCTTCGCGAAGCTCGGTCTCAGCGCGGGCTCCGAGCACCACCGCCGCGTCCTCGCGGTGCTCGCCTTCCTGCGCGCGTAGGGCCTCGCACCGCCGACTCACCGCCGCACCCCACGCAAAGGGCCGCCGCACCCCCACCCAAAGAGCCCCACGTACTCCCATCCAAAGGGCCCGCCGCACCCCCACCCAAGGGCGGGGGTGCTGCCCCTTACCCCTACCGTCGAGGCTACCGGCGACCTGCGCACGCGTCTGTGCCGATTCTGTGCCGACTTTGCCCGCGAGGGCGTGAGCCGCTCCGGGCGCCTGGGCAGAGATGTGTGGTTAGCCGCACCCGCGGACGCCTGCTGCCTCGATTCCCGGCGCGACCGCGGCGGCGCAGTCAACTCGAGGAGGAATCGAGAGCCAGGCAACCGCACATACCCCCATCGCCTCGCCCGGCCGCGTCGCTCTGTTCCTGCCCTCAAGCGCTGCGCCGACAGGTCAAGGGCGTCGTGATCGAGTCGGAGCGGGCCGGTTGGGACGCTGCCACCCAGGCCTTGAATCTGACCGTCCGGCAGGAGCCGGCGCTCGTCGCCCTCCCTGCGGACGAGCAGGACGTGATCGCGATCGTCGAGTTCGCCCGGGCGCATGGCATGCAGGTGACCCCGCAGCGCACCGGTCACAACGCCGAGCCGCTCGGCGCGCTGGACGACGTCCTCCTCGTCAAGACCGACGCGCCGCAGGCGTGGAGATCGACGACGAGCGCCGGATCGCGCGGGTGCGCTCGGGCGCAAAGTGGGGCAACATCGTCCCGGTCGCGTCCGAGCACGGCCTCGCCGCGCTGCGCGGGTCGACCCCGGACGTCGGCATCACCGGCTACTCACTCGGCGGCGGCCTCGGCTGGTACGCGCGCAAGCTCGGCCTGTCGACGAACAGCGTCACCGCGATCGAGCTCGTCACGGCCGACTGTGCCCCACGCCGCGTCGACCACGACAACGAGCCCGACCTCTTCTGGGCGCTGCACGGCCGCGGCGGCAACTTCGGAATCGTCACCGCGCTCGAGGTGCAGCTCTACTCGATTCCCGATATCCATGCCGGCGTCCTCTTCTTCCCGTGGGAGCGCTCGTCCGAGGTGCTGCATGCGTGGCGCGAGTGGACGGAGACCGTGCCGGAGGAGATGACGTCGGTCGGCCGGATCCTCCAGTTCCCGCCGATCGAGGAGATTCCGGAGCCGCTGCACAGCGGCACGTTCGTCGTCGTCGAGGGCGTCTACATGGGCGACGAGGCGACCGGCGCCGACATGATGCGCCCGATCCGCGACCTCGGGCCGGTCTGGACACCTTCGCGATGGTCGAGCGGGTCGGCCTGTCCGAGCTGCACATGGACCCGCCGAACCCCCTCCCGTACACGGGCGCTGGCCACATGCTCGGCAAGTTCGGCGCCGAGGCGATCGACCGCTTCGTCGACGCCGCCGGTCCGGGTTCCGGTTCGCCGCTCGTGTCGTCAGAGATTCGCCACCTCGGCGGCGCGCTCCTGCGGCCGAAGCCCGGCAACGGCGCCCTTGCCACCTTCGATGCCGACTACCTCACCTTCGGCGTCGGGATTCAACGGCCGCGGGTACCTCAACTTCACCGAGCACCGCACCGATCCGGTGCGGTTCTACGCGCCGCACGCCTACCGCCGGCTGTGCGAGGTGAAGCGGGCATACGACCCGGAGAACCTGATCCGGGCAAACCATCCCATCCTCCCGGCGTAGTGCCGTCGTCCCCACCTCACACCCGGGGACAGGCTGAAGCCTGTACCTGCGGCGTTCCGGGTGCGGAGCTGACAACGTGGCGTCCGGCCAGTATCCTCGCCGCCCGGCGCTGCAGTAGGAGCGACGGAAGGAGGCAGGCCCGCAGGGCCTGTCGCCGTTTTCGGGGGCTAGACTCAACGCATGGCGAAGGCTCCGGTGCTCGCCAGGGGTTTCGAGCTCCCGCTCGAGCCGCGGCTGCCGCGGATCGGCTCCGTCGACGCGGTTGCGCTCGAGGGGCGCGCCGACGCGCTCGGCAAGCGGTCGATCAAGCGCGAGTCGAAGCTGTTCGCGCTCGAGCTCGCGATCCGGATGACCGACCTGACGACCCTCGAGGGCGCGGACACGCCCGGCAAGGTGCACGCGCTCGCGACGAAGGCGGTGCGCCCGGACCCGACCGACCCGACGATTCCGTCCTGCGCCGCGCTCTGCGTCTACCCGAACCTCGTGCCGGCGGCGGTCGAGCGGCTGCGCGGGACCGGCGTCAAGGTCGCCTCGGTCGCGACTGCGTTCCCGTCAGGCCAGTCGCCCCTCGACGTCAAGGTGCGCGAGACCGAGGAGGTCGTCGCGATGGGTGCGGACGAGGTCGACATGGTGATCGACCGCGGCGCGTTCCTCTCCGGGCGCTACGCGAAAGTCTACGACGAGATCGTCCAGGTCAAGCAGGCCTGCAGTGAGGCGCACCTGAAGGTGATCCTCGAGGTCGCGGAGCTCGGCACCTACGACAACGTGCGGCGGGCGTCGCTGCTGGCGATGGCGGCGGGCGCGGACTTCATCAAGACCTCGACTGGAAAGCTCTCGGGCGCGGCGACGCTGCCGGTCACGCTCTGCATGCTCGAGGCGATTCGCGACGTGCACGAGGAGACGGGACGAATGGTCGGAATGAAGCCGGCGGGGGGCATCCGCCAGGCGAAGCAGGCTGTGCAGTACCTCGTGCAGCTGTACGAGACCCTGGGCGCCGACTGGCTGACGCCGGACCTCTACCGGATTGGAGCATCAACGCTGCTGAACGACGTTCTGATGCAGATCCGCAAGGAGCGGACGGGCCGCTACCAGAGCCCGGACTACTTCACCATTGACTAGATCGTGGCTCGCAGCGATCGCGGCATCGCTCGTCCTCGTCTCGCCGGCGGGGGCCGTTGGCCCTCGGCCGTGCTCCGGAGAGAAGCCGTATGCGGGAGTCGCGCCACGCGCTCGGCGCTGGCGGGGTGGATGGCGACCGCTGCGGTCACGCGCGGCCTTCCCGGCGAGCCAGCTGCGGCTCGCCGAGGCTCGCGCGCTGATCCGCGCCGGCCGTGCGCTGGCCAGGCGGTGATCATGGGGAGCGAGGTGCAACGACATGGGTGAGGTCGAGCGGGGCAAGATCAGGGTCCCGGTGCCCTCGGGCTGGGACTATGCGCCCGCGCCGGAGGCGCGCGACATCGTCCGGATCGAGGAGCGCTACGGACACTTCGTAGGCGGTGAGTGGCTAGAGCCGCGGGCGAGCTACACGACGATCGCGCCGGCCAACGAGGAGCCGCTCGCCGATGTCGGCGAGGCGACGCCGGAGGAGGTGCACGCGGCGATCGCGGCCGCGCGCGCGGCGTTCGAGAACGGCTGGTCGGCGTTGCCCGGCTCCGAGCGGGCGAAGTACCTCTTCCGAATCGCGCGGGTCCTCCAGGAGCGCTCGCGCGAGTTCGCGGTGCTCGAGTCGCTGAACGGCGGCAAGCCGATCAAGGAGTCGCGCGACGTCGACCTGCCGCTCGCGGCGGCGCATTTCTTCTACTACGCGGGCTGGGCGGACAAGCTCGAGTACGCGTTCCCGAACCGGCGGCCGCGGCCCGTCGGCGTCGCCGGGCAGATCATCCCCTGGAACTTCCCGCTGCTGATGCTCGCATGGAAGATCGCGCCGGCTTTGGCGGCGGGGAATACCGTCGTGCTGAAGCCCGCCGAGACGACGCCGCTGACGGCCCTGCTCTTCTGCGAGGTCGTCCGCCAGGCGGAGCTGCCGCCCGGCGTGGTTAACATCGTCACGGGGGACGGGCGCGCGGGCGCGGAGATCGTCAAGGGCGCGGTCGACAAGATCGCGTTCACCGGGTCCACCGAGGTCGGCAAGGCGATCCAGCGCGAGTTGGCCGGGAGCGGGAAGAAGCTCACCCTCGAGCTTGGCGGCAAGGCGGCGAACATCGTCTTCGACGACTGCGCGCTCGACCAAGCGGTCGAGGGGATCGTCAACGGGATCTACTTCAACCAGGGCCACGTGTGCTGCGCGGGCTCGCGCCTCTTCGTCCAGGAGTCGATCTACGAGGACGTCGTCAAGAAGCTGAAGCGGCGGATGGGCACCCTGCGCGTCGGCGACCCGCTCGACAAGAACACCGACGTGGGCGCGATCAACTCGCGGGCCCAGCTCGAGAAGATTCGCGAGCTAGTCGCGTCGGGCGAGGAGGAGGGCGCCGAGATCTACCAGCCGCCGTGCAAGCTGCCGGAGCGCGGGTATTGGTTCGCGCCGACCGTCTTCACGGACGTGGCGCAGAGCTACCGGATCGCGCAGGAGGAGATCTTCGGGCCGGTGCTGTCCGTCTTGACGTTCCGGACGCCGGCCGAGGCGGTCGAGAAGGCGAACAACACGCCGTACGGGTTGTCCGCCGGCGTGTGGACCGAGAAGGGCTCGCGGATCCTCTGGATGGCGGAGCGACTCCGCGCGGGCGTGGTCTGGGCGAACACGTACAACCGCTTCGACCCTGCCTCGCCGTTCGGCGGCTACAAGGAGTCCGGCTTCGGGCGCGAGGGCGGCCGCCACGGCCTCGAGCCGTACCTGGAGTTCGAGTGACGTTGGCGCACTTTCGTCACACCCGCGGCACTGACACGGCACTCGATTCTGAGTACGCTCGCAGTGGGGAGGAGGCTGGGTTCGCCGCCGCCCGCCGAGGCAGACATGTCCAGAAGAGCCGCGCCAAAGCGGGGCGCCACGCATGAGCCGCCTCCCGATCAAGAAGACCTACAAGCTTTACGTCGGCGGCGCGTTCCTGCGCTCAGAGTCCGGCCGCACGTACCTCGCGGAAGGCCAGAACGTCGCGCGCGCCTCCCGCAAGGACCTTCGCGATGCCGTCCGTGCTGCCCGCACCGCCTTCCCGACGTGGGCCGGCGCGACCGCCTACAACCGCGGCCAGGTCCTCTACCGCGTCGCCGAGACGATGGAGTCGCGCCACGCCGACCTCGCGCAGCATTGCTCCGGCCCGCAGGAGGTCGACACTGCGATCGACCGCGTCGTCTGGTACGCCGGCTGGGCGGACAAGCTCGCGCAGGTGCTCGGCGGGACGAACCCGGTCGCCGGGCCGTACTTCAACTTCACGATCCCGGAGCCGACGGGAGTGGTCGGGATCCTCGCCCCGGGGGAGCCCGCGCTCGAGGGCCTCGTCTCCAGGCTCGTCCCGGCGATCGTGGGAGGGAACGCGGCCGTCGTCATCGCGTCCGAGCAGCATCCGCTCGCGGCGATCGAGCTCGCCGAGGCGCTCGCCACCTCCGATGTCCCCGGCGGAGTCGTCAACCTCCTCACCGGCGACCGCGCCGAGCTCGCCCCCTGGCTCGCCGGCCACATGGACGTGAACGCGATCGACGTCACAGGCGCCGACGGCCTCGCCCCGGAGCTCGAGCGGCTCGCCGCCGAGAACGTCAAGCGCGTCGTCAAAGGCGCGTCGAGGACCCAGAGCCCCTGGGAGATCGCGGCCTTCCTCGAGCTGAAGACCGTCTGGCACCCGATCGGCACGTGAACCGAGCGAGCCCGCAGTACGATCCCCGCCAGTGACCGGGGCGCGGCGCCTCAGCCAGGCAATCTCGGAGGGAGACGGCATCTCGATCGTCGCGCTCGTGCGCGACGCTTCGTCCGCGAGCGCGGCCGAGGGCGACGGTGCTGAAGGGCTCGCCGTCAGTGCACCGATCGAAGGCATCCGCGAAGCGACCGGTCTGCCGATCCTGTTTCGCGTCGACGCCTCGCCGGAGGCGGCGCGAGACGCCGGCGCCGACGCCTGCCTGATCGTCGTCGAGGAGCACGACGAGGAGGAGCACCTCGAGGAGCTGCACGAGCGCGCGACCCAACTCGGGCTCGAGATCGTCGTCGACGTCCACGACGACGAGTCGCTCACGGCAGCGCTCGAGCGCATCGAGCCGGAGATCTTCCTTCTCTCGCCGCGGGAGGCGGACGACGACGAGGACGACATCGAGCGGATCCTCGACCTCCTGCCCGACGTCCCCGCGGGCAAGCTCGCGATCGCCGAC
>JBKPSO010000059.1:0-11559 GCA_046735055.1 Actinomycetota bacterium | reverse complement strand
GGGATCCTCGCGTTCTCGTGCACCCACTCGGCGAGCTTCTCCTTCGTGTCGAAGCCACGCTCGACGAACTCCCGCGCGACGATCGGGTCGAGGACGAACGTCACGCCCATGGACGGCTCGAGCCCGACGAGCATCGCCTTCAGCTTCTCCTCCCAGTACGTGCGCAGGTGCTCGGACCAGACGTTGCCCCAGACGTAGAAGACCGTCACCGTGCTATCCCCCGGCTCGAAGCCGTGCTGGACGTGATAGGGCTCCCACGGGCTCGCCTCCTCGTTCTCGGCGAACGTGCCGCAGTTGTAGGAGAGGTTGCAGCCCTGCGAGCCGTTGTACGACAGGCCCGGGACGGAACCGCCCTGGAGGTTCTGGGAAAGGAGCCCGAACGCCCGGCCGATCGCCGAGTTGGCGTAGTTGTAGGGGCCGAGCGCGCCGATCCCGGAGTTCATCCCGATCTCGTTCCGGATCGGCCCGTTCACCAGCACGAGGTTGCCCATCGAGGCCATGCTGCTCTGCCGGCCGCTGTCGCCGGTCGAGGCCAGCGCGAGGATCACGGGGAAGTGCTCCGGGGCGGCACCCGCCATCACCGCGTTGACGGCCACTTTCTCGACGGTCGACTCCCAGTACTCCACCCCGATCGTCGGCCGGTGCTTGCCGACGAACTCGTCGGGCGAACGACTCGTTCCGGCCAGCATCGCCTCCACGCGCTCCTCGGTCGGCAGCACGATCGGCAGGTAGTCAGTCCAGTGGTTCTCGCGGAAGAGCTCGTGCAGGTTCTCCTCCGTGTCCGGTTCGAGCAGCCGGGGCGTCGAGCGGTCCCAGCCGCTACCACGGAGGTCTTCGTCGGAGAGCGGCCGGGTGAGCAGGTCGAACACCCGCTCCATGAACGGCGCTCCGTGGACGGGATCGTCGCCCTCGACGTAGCCGCGCAGCACCGCAGGCGGCTGGTTGAACATCGGCACCGGGACGAACGCCTGCCGCGCCCGCGGCATCCCCTTTGCCCTCGCCACGGACTCGACGAGCGCTGCGAACACCTTCACGTGCACGGCCACGGTCGGGATCCCGTGCTCCGACTCCATCGCGATCATATGGCCGGAGACCTCCGGCGCACAGCCCGGTCAGGTGCCGACGCCGATGATCGCGGCGTCCCCCTCCGCCGCGATCCGCCCGTACAGCTCCGGATCGGGCTGGTGCTGGTCGCGCATGCGAACGACCTCCGTCCGGATCCCCGGCTCGTGCTCGGCGAGCCAGCCGTGCAGCTCGCGCATGAAGTTGTCCGAGTTCTCGAAGCCGACGTCGACCAGGAACACCCGCTTGCCCTGCAGCGTCTCGAGCGCCGGGGCCATCCCGCGTGCGTCGACCTGCGGCGGGTAGCCCTCCGGGTTGAGCACGGTTGACTTCATTCCGACGGCGGTGGCCATCAGCGCCAGGGATCGATCGGTGCGACGAGCGGCAAGGTCGGATCGGACCGGAACGCCGGCGGCATCTGCGCTCCCTGGAAGATACTGAAGTGCCCGTTCGTCTCGCCGCCGGCGACGACGACGTTCACGCCGAAGGGCTGGAAGAGTGGGATCAGCTCGTCGGGCTCGGCCTTCGAGAGGCTCGCCCACGGCTCGACCCCGCCCTCCACCAGCTCGTGGACCATGTTGAGCATGATGTGGTCCCAGTAGCGGCGGGCGGGGATCCGCACGTTCTCGAAGACCCACTGGGCGATCTTCTCCTGCGAGTCGAGGCCGCGATCGCAGAACTCGCGGGCGACGATCGGGTCGAGCACGAACAGCGCCCCTTCGAGCGGCTCGAGCCCGGACATCATCGCCGTCAGCTTCTCCGGCCAGTAGGTGCGCAGGTGCTCGGACCAGACGCTGCCCCAGACGTAGAAGACGGTGACGGTGCTCTCCTCGGGCCGGTGGCCGCGGTGGACGTGGAACGGCCGAAAGGGGCTCCGCTCCTGGTTCTCGGCAAAGGTGCAGCAGTTGTAGGAGAGGTTGCAGCCCTGCGAGCCGCCGTAGGAGACGCCGGGCACCGAGCCGCCCTGGAGGTTCTGGGACGCGAGCCCGAACGCCCTGCCGATCACCGAGTTGGCGTGGTTGTACGGGCCGAGCGCGCCGATCCCCGAGTTCATCCCGATCTCGTTTCTGATCGGCCCGTTGACGACGACCATGTTGCCCATCGAGGACATGCTGCTCTGGCGGCCCGTGTCACCGCTGGCGCAGGCCGCCAGGATCACCGGGAAGTGCTCGGGGGCGGCGCCCGCCATCACCGCGTTCACGGCCACCTTCTCGACCGTCGACTCCCAGAGCTCCATCCCGATCGTCGGCCGGTGCTTCCCGACCACCTCGTCCGCGCCGCGGCTCGTCCCCGCCAGCATCGCCTCCACCCGCTCCTCGGTCGGCAGCACGATCGGCAAGTAGTCCGTCCAGTGGTTGTCTCGGAACAGCTGCTGCAGGTTCTCCTCGGTGTCCGGCTCGAGCACGCGCAGGGTCGAGCGGTCCCAGCTCGTGCCTCGGAGATCTTCGTCCGCCAGCGGCCGGGTCAGCAGGCCGAACACGCGACGCATGAACGGCCCTCCGTGGACCGCATCGTCGCCCTGGACATAGCCGCGCAGCACCGCCGGCGACTGGTTGAACATCGGCGCCGGGACGAATGCCTGCCGGGCGCGGGGCATCCCGTTCGTGCGCGCGGTGCTGTCGACCAGGCGGGCGAACACGTGGACGTGGACCGCCACCGTCGGTACTCCGTACTTCGACTCCAGGTCGATCATGTGGCCGGAGACCTCCGGCGCGCAGCCCGGTCAGGTGCCGACGCCGATGATCGCCGCGTCCCCTTCCGCCGCGATCCGCTCGCACAGCTCGGGATCCGGCTGGTGCTGGTCGCGCCAGCGCACCACCTCGGTCCGGATCGACGGCTCGTGTTCCTCCAGCCAGCCGTGCAACTGCTTGATGAACTGATCCGAGTTCTCGAACCCGACGTCGATCAGGAACACCTTCTTGCCCTGGAGGGTCTCCAGCGCAGGCGCCATCCCGCGCGCGTCGACCTTCGGCGGATAGCCCTCCGGGCTGAGGACGGTCAGCTTCGTCTGGGCCCTCGCCGCGACGCTCATGGCACGACCTTACCCTCCCCGCCGTTCACGCTCACCTCGCCGACCGGCACCTGCTGCTCGCCGAGGTAGCTCGCGGTCAGGAGCTGGCGGTCGGCCCGCAGGGCCTCCGCGCTGTTCTCGAGCACGATCCCGCCGTGGGAGAGCACGTACCCGCGGTCGGCGACCTCGAGCGCGAGATGCACGTGCTGCTCGACGACCAGCACGGCACACCCGGTCGTCTGTGCATGCTCCCGCACGACCGGCAGCAGGACCTCGACGATCACCGGCGCCAGCCCGAGGCTGAGCTCGTCCAGGAGGAGCAACCGGGGCTTGCGGGCGAGCGCGCGGCCGACGGCGAGCATCTGCTGCTCGCCGCCCGAGAGCAGTCCCGCGCGCCTCGACTTCAGCTCGCGGAGGAGCGGGAAGTGCTCGTACGCGAGCTCCTCGTCGACCTCGCCGCTTCGCCGGGCAAGCCGGAAGTGCTCGGCGACGGTCAAGCCGAAGAAGATGCCTCGGCCCTCCGGTACGTGGGCAATCCCACGCCGCGCCCGGCCGGTCGGCGAGACGCGCGCGAGATCCTCGCCGGCGAAGGTGATGCGGCCCCGCATGGGTCGGACGAGCCCGGAGATCACCCTCAGGGTCGTCGTCTTGCCGGCCCCGTTCGCGCCCAGCAGGGCGACGACTTCCCCGGCGCCCACCGTCAGGTCGATGTCGCGGATGACGGCCGCCCGGTCATATCCGGCCGTCAGGCCTTCGAGCGTGAGGATCGCGCCGCTCACTGGGGAGCGATCTCCGCCTCGACCTCGGCCGCCGCACTGCCGAGGTACGCCTCGATCACCCGCGGGTCCCGTCGGACGACCTCGGGCGTGCCGTGGGCGATCACCTTCCCGAACTCGAGCACGACCACGTAGTCCGAGATCGAGAGCACGAGCCCCATGTCGTGATCGACGAGCAGCATCGCCTGGCCGGCGCCGGCCACCTCCCTGAGGCGGCGTCCGAGCTCCTCGCTCTCGCGCGAGTCGAGCCCCGCAGCGGGCTCGTCCAGGCAGAGGAGGCGCGGCCGCGCCGCGAGCGTCCTGGCGACCCCGACCAGCTTCCGCTGCCCCTGCGAGAGGTCGGCGGGCATCTCGTTGACCTTCGCCTCGAGACCGAGCAGCGACACCGCCTCCCCGACGGCGTCCGTCGAGGTGACGGGCCGCGAGAGCACCTCCTTCACCGTCGCCCAGGTGGACGGGCGGTACGAGGCGACCGCGAGGTTCTCTCCGACCGTCAGGTCGTCGAACAGCTCGATCGACTGCCAGGTTCGCGCCAGCCCGCGCCGCGCGCGGACGTGGGCGCGCAGGCCGTCCAGCGCCTCCCCGTCGAGCTCGACGCTCCCACGGTACGGCACGAAGCCGGAGATCGCGTCGATGAAGGTGGTCTTCCCCGCCCCGTTCGGGCCGATCAGGCCGACCAGCTGGCCCTCGCCGACCTCGAGGTCGACCTCGTCGAGCGCGCGCAGGCCGCCGAAGGAGACGGAGATCCCCTTCGCGGCGAGGACGGCCGTCACGGGGCCTCCTTCCCGGCTGCGCGGGAAACGCGTGGCACCAATCGGCGCGTCGGCACCTGGCCGGCAGCGAGCCGCTTCTTCTTCTGTTGCTTCTTCTTCCAGGCCGTGCCGGCGATGCCCTCGGGGTTGACGAGCAGGGTGACGATCAGCGCGAAGCCGCCGACCAGGAGCGCCCAGTTACCGGACAGGCCGAACCACTTGCCGAAGGCATGCGGGAAGAGGCCTTCCGTCGCGCCGATGCCCGCGATCACGGCGCCGGAGACCATCGTGATGCCGCCGAAGTAGGCGAACGCGATCAGGCCCAGCGCGGCCAGAGCCCCGAAGCGGCTGTAGCTGACCGAGCCGAAGTTGTACGCGTAGAGCGCACCGGCCATCCCGGCGACGAACGCGGCGATGCCGAAGCCCGCGAGCTTGACGTTGCGGACGTTGATCCCGACCGCCGCCGCGGCGCGCTCGTTCGAGCGCACGGCCAGCATCCGCTGCCCCAGGCTCGAGCGCCGCACGTTGGCGACGAGCAGGCCGAGGAGGATGACGGCGGCGAGGACGACGAAGCCGAACACCGGGCTCGGAATCTTGTCGTCGAGGCCTCTGAAGGATGCATCGGGAGCCAGATCCAGCCCGCCGATCTTCGGCTGAGTGACCGGCGAGCCCGTGAAACCGCCGCCCCAGCGCACATTCAGGAACCCGAACTGCTCGAGCGCGACCGCGGCCGCGAGCGTGACGACGGCCAGACTGACCCCGCGTACGCGCAGGGCCGAGACGGCGACGACGAGGCCGACGATCGTGGCGACCGAGGCGCCGATCAAGAGCGAGATCGGGAACTTCGCCCAGATACCGCCGACGTCGGTCGTGAGGTGCGACATCGTGAAGCCTGCGACGCCGGCCAGCGCGAGCTGCACGACCGAAATCTGGCCGACGAAGCCGACGATGACGACGAGCGAGAGGCAGATCACGATGCCGAGCAGTGAGTTGATTAGAGCCTGCCGGAAGTCGTACGGGAACACGATGAGACAGACCCCGCCGACGATCGCGGCGATCGTCGCCGGCCTGAGGAGGCGCTCCGGCCGCGGGACGGCCGGAAGTCGCTTCTCCACGAGCTCGCCCCGGCCGGGCAGGCTCGCCCCTCGCAGGAACAGCGCGAGCACGATCACGAGGAAGACGAACAGCTCGGGCAGCCCCCGGATCGGGGAGCCGCCCGCGTCGGTCGGGAACCAGCTCTGCGTCGCCCAGTAGACGAGGAGCGACTGGACCGCGCCGATCGCGAGGCCGGCGAAGCACGCGATGAAGAACGAGGTGAACCCGGCGAGGAGGGCGGCACCGAGCGCAGGTACGACCTGGAACGCGAGCGTCTGGGCGTCGAGCGCGATGAGCGGCGCGACAAGCACTCCGAGCCCTCCCGCGACGACGCAGGCGAGGACGGTGTTCATGATCGCCAGACGGCTCGGGGAGAGGCCGACGAGCATCGCCGAGACCTCGTTCTCCGACGCCGCCCTCGTCGACAGGCCGAAGGGCGTCCAGCGGAACAGCGCCGTCAGCAGCGCCGCGACGAGGATCACGATCCCCGCGAGCAGGAAACGGTCCTTCGGCACGACGCGGTCGAAGATCGTGACCGTGTCGGAAGGCAGAATGGACGGCGCCGGCTTCAAGCTGTTGCCGAAGATCACGATCACTCCCGCCTCGAGCACGAGCAGCAGGCCGAGCGACGCGGCCAGCTTGGCGAGCGGAGCCGTGTTCCGGAGTGGGCGGAAGATGGCAAGCTCGATCAGGACGCCGAAGACAGCCATGCAGGCGAGCGTCAGGACGAAGGCCGGCGGGGACGAGAGGTGAAAACCGAAGTAGCCGGTTCTGAGCGCCCAGAAGATGTACGCGGCCAGCATCGCGATCGCCCCGGTGGCGATGTTCATGACACCCGAGCCCCGGTAGATGAGGACGACACCGAGCGCGATGCTGGCAATGAGTGCGCCGCCGCCGAGTCCCAGCGCAGCGTAGAGGAGGACGTCCCTCATCCGGAGGTCGGTGGGCCCGGGAAACCCGGGCCCACCGACTGTTCGGTCTTCTTCCCTACGTCGCCCCAGGCGGCTTCAGCCAGGACGCGACGAGCTTCCACTTGCCCTTGCCCGTGTACTTGTAGAAGTTGGTCTCGTTGCCGCACGCAGCCGGCTCCGCCTTGGAGATCTGTCCGCACGCGATGTGCGGCGGCCCGAGGACGGTCGGGCCCCGGAAGGCTTTGAATCCTGCGCCGATGGTCGCGGAGTTGAGCTTCGCGTGCGGGATCTGGTTCATGATCTTCACCGTCGCGAGCAACGTCTCCCACGCACCCTCCGAGAAGACCCAGAGCATGTTCGGCACGGTCGTCCCGTACTGGAGGCCCTTCTTGAGGTAGAGCTTCGACTGCGGCCCCGGCTTGTTCACGAGCGTCTGGACGAGGCCGTACGTCCACTGCGGGATGTCGCCGCTCGCGTACGCCGCCCGGGGAATGAACGTGCAGATCGGCGTCGAGAGAATCGGCTTCGTGTAGTGGATCTGGTCGATGGCTCTCGCGAACGGCGTGCACGTGGGGAAGCCGAGCGCGGCGACGATCATGTCGGCCGAGCTCGCCTGCGTCGCCGGCCCGATCAGGTCGGTCGCGAGCGGCGGAACCCCGATCATCGTCACCTTCACCCCCGCCTGCTGGAGGCCTGTCTTGACGCCGGCCGCAGCCGTGATGGCGCCCGGGTCGGTCGGGTAGACGACGGCAGCGGTCTTCACCTTCGGGTAAGCCCTTCGCGTGTAGGTGCCGAAGGCACCGATTCCGGTCGTCTGGCTCCCGTTCAGGAAGTAGGCGTTCTTCGCCGTCGGGTCGGCCGCGTTGGAGGTGATGACGCCGGTGATCGGGATCGTGCCCTTGACGGTCGCATAGATCGACTGGTTGCCGATGGTGACGAAGCCGAAGATGATGGTCTTCACCTTGTCGTTGACCATCTGCTGGCCGCACCGGAGCCCTTCCTCTTCCGCCTGAGTCCAGAAGCACTCGCTGAGCTTGAGCGGGTGCCCGTGGACGCCGCCGAGCTCGGCGTTCACCATCTTCACCCCCGCTTCGATGACGTGGGTTGCCTGCGGGAAGTTGAACTGCACCGGGCCGCCCTGGCCGTTGATGAAGCCGATCGTGACCGGCGCGAGCTTCGAATTCGCCTTTCCCTTTCCGCCGACGTAGAGCTGGTAGTCGAGGACGGACGGCGGCGGCGCGGCGTGCGACTTCGTGGGCGAGGCTGTGGCAGCGGCCGTGACGGCAACCGCGACCACAGCGGCGAGGGCGAAAGCGACGACCGCGAGTCGGCGGTTGGCGGACTGGGTGATGCTGCGTGGGCGCAAGGGTCCCTCCTTTTGCCTCCACGTTGCGCCCCATGGAAGAGCCGGAGCGTCCGGCACCCGAGGTCGCGGTCCCTCCACGAGGTCGCACCGCGGCTCGACGTACAGTGCGGCCACCCTAAACGCGCCGCGTTCGAGCTGTCAACGCCGTGTCCCGGTTACTGGGACGGCTGGGACAGTGCCGCTGCGCGGACGGCGCCCCTGACGAAGTTGTCCGCGTTAGCACCGCCGGCGAGGGGGATGATGTCGCCCGAGACGTACGAGGCGTCGTCGCTGAGCAGGAAGGCGACGAGCCCGCCGGCCTCCTCGGGCGTCCCGAATCGCCCGAGCGGGATCGCGGCGCCCTCGAGGACCCGCTGGGCTGCCGCAGCGTTCTCCTCGCCGATCGCGCGCGTGAAGTCGTTCCAGAGCGGGGTCATGATCATCCCCGGTGCGACGCAGTTGACCCGTACGCCCAGCGGCGCGCCCGCGAGAGCGGCGCACCGCGTCAGGCCGATCACGGCGTGCTTCGCGGCCGTGTACGGGACGAGGGCGTCGCTGCCCTGCAGCCCCGCCATCGACGACGTCGTCACGATCGCGCCGCCGCTGCCCTGCGCTTCGTACTGCCGCAGCGCAGCACGCAGCCCGAGGAAGACGCTGGTCAGGTCGACCGCGATCGTCCGGTCCCAGTCCTCGGTCGTGACCTCGGCGAAGGGCGCGAACGAGCCCGAGATGGCAGCGTTCAGGTGGTAGAGGTCGATGCATCCGAAGCGCTCCAGCGCCTCGCTCGTGTAGCGCTCGACGCCTTCCTCGACGGAGACATCCGCGTCGACGGCGATCGCCGATCCGCCCAACGAGTCGGCCACAGCCTGCGCGCGCTCGCCCTGGATGTCGACGACGACGACGCTCGCGCCCTCCTCGGCGAGCCGCCTCGCGGTGCCTTCCCCGATGCCTCCGGCGGCGCCCGTGACGACCGCGACCTTGCCGCTGAGCCCTTTCAGCGCCATCTCGCGGCAAGCCTACTCGGAGGCGCAGTGCGCAGTACAGTGGCCGTGTGAGCACCGCCCTGGAGCGTCTCGGCCGGGTCGGAGTGTGGAGCTCCGGCGTCGCCAACCGGCCCGTCGCCGAGCTCCGAGAGGCGCTGCCCGAGGTCGAAGCGCTCGGTTACTCCGCAATCTGGGTCGGGGAGGCGTTCTCGAGGGAGAACCTCTCCGCGTCGGCGCTCGCCCTCAGCTGGACGAAGGACATCGTGGTCGCGACGGGGATCACGAACATCTACGCCCGCGATCCCACCGCGACGAACGCGGGCGCCGCCACGCTCGGCGAGGCCTTCCCCGGACGCTTCGTGCTCGGGCTCGGCGTCAGCCACCAGCACGCCGTCGAGCTTCGCGAGCAGACATACGGCCCGCCGCTCGCGGCGATGCGCGCCTATCTCGACGGAATCGACGCAGCGCTCTACCGCGGCCCCGAGCCCTCGGAGCGGGTGCCGGTGGTGCTCGCCGCCCTCGGCCCGAAGATGCTCGACCTCGCCCGCGACCGCACCGACGGCGCGCACCCGTACTTCGTCCCGGTCGAGCACACCGCACATTCGAGGGAACGGCTCGGAGCCGACAAGCTGCTCGCCCCGGAGCAGGCCGTGATCCTCACGGACGACCAGTCGCGGGCGCGCGAGCTCGCGCGCGAGCATGTCGCCTTCTACATGGCCGCGCCGAACTACCGGAACAGCATGCTCCGGCTCGGCTTCGAGGAGGCGGACCTCGACGACGGCGGCAGCGAACGGCTTCGTGACGCGATCGTCGCGTGGGGCGACGAGGACGTAATCCGCGAGCGCGTGAAAGCGCACCTCGATGCCGGCGCCGACCACGTTTGCATTCAGACGCTCCCGTCGGGCGAGCTCGACCTCGAGGTATTGCGTCGCCTCGCGCCCGCCCTGCTCCGACTGTAGTCGAACGAGGCGGGCTCCTGGCCTGCGCAAACGAGTCTCCGCAGACGACGCCGGCGCCTATACATCAGCCGCCTCGTCAAGCCCTTTAGTCTTTGAATGCCGTGTCGTCCGTCGATCTGTACGAGCTCGAAAGCCGATCCGTCGCGCTCTACACCGGCGCGATCACTGACGTACTCGACCGAATGGGCTTCCTCCACCAGACGTTGCCTCCAGACATCACCTCGCTCCGACCGGGGATGAAGCTGGCCGGGCCCGCCTATCCGATCGAAGGGCGGCCGCACCCGAATCAGGATTACGACACCTCAGTTCGCAGAGTGCTCGACATGCTGGGGCACGTGCCGACTGGCTACGTGGCCGTCTATCAGACCAACGACCGCGGCTCCGCACACCTCGGAGAGCTTTCGGTTACGTCGCTCAAGGCGCGCGGCTGCGCCGGAGCCGTCATCGATGGAGGATGCCGCGACATCGATTTGATCCTCGAGGAGGACTACCCCGTCTTTGCGCGCTATACGACTCCGCAGGACTGTACTTACCGCTGGGAGCTTGTCGCCCACGGTGACGTGGCGGTGACCATAGGCGCTGTCCAGATCGCCCGCGGCGACTACGTCGTCGCCGACGCGGACGGCATCGTCGTCGTCCCCCAGGGTGCGTTGCTCGAAGTCCTCGAACAGGCCGAGGCGAAGGTGGCAACGGAGAGCGAGATCAGGGAAGCCGTTCGCGCCGGTACGTTGCCGCTCGAAGCCTACGAGCGCTTCGGAACCTTCTAGAGGTCATGGCGGAGCACAAAGGGTTCGACCTGGTGGCGCTCGGCGAGACCATGGCTCTGTTCGTGACCGAGCCGGCGAGCCCGCTACGGCAGGCGCACACCTTCGTGCGCTCGATCGCAGGCGCCGAGTCCAACGTCGCGATCGGCGTCGCGCGGTTGGGACTGAGGGCGGCCTGGTGCGGCCGCGTCGGCGACGACGCCCTCGGCCTGGCCATCCTCGACCGCCTGCGCGCCGAGAGAGTGGACATCTCCCGCGCGATCGTCGAGGAAGACGGCTGGACCGGTGTCCTCGTGCGTGACAGGCACCACGAGCAACGGATCAACGTCGCTTACGCGCGCCGCGGTTCGGCGGGCTCGGCGTTGGGACCCGGCGACGTGGACGCAGATTGGGTCGGATCAGCGCGCGTCCTTCACGTCACCGGCATCACCCCGGCCCTGTCCGCGACCGCGGCGGCCGCCGTCGAGCGCGCCCTGGAACTCGCGTCCACGGCGGGCGTCGAGGTCTCATTTGACGTCAATCTCCGCCGACGGCTGTGGGCCGACGAGGAGGCGGGTCGCGTGCTCCGCGTCCTCGTTCCCAGGGTGAACGTCCTGTTCGCCACCGAGGAGGAACTCGCCGTCCTCGCGGGCAACTCGAACGTCCGTAGCGGCGCGGAATGGGCACTCGGGTCGGGTGTCCGGACGGTCGTGATCAAGCGCGGCGCCGAAGGCGCGATTGCCTTCGGCCACGACGATACCGTCGAAGCTCAGGGACATCGGGTCTCGGCCGTTGACCCGGTGGGGGCCGGCGACGCCTTCGTCGCGGGTTATCTCGCGGCCGCATTGAGCGGCGAGGCCCTACCGGAATGCCTGGAGCAGGGTTGTCGCACCGGCGCCGCTTCCGTTCAAGTGCTTGGGGA
>JBKPSO010000058.1:0-5329 GCA_046735055.1 Actinomycetota bacterium | reverse complement strand
GAAGTGGTTCTCGAACGAGAAGGGCTACGGATTCATCGAGCGGAGTGAGGGCGAGGACGTCTTCGTCCACTTCAGCGCGATTCAGTCCGAGGGCTACAAGACGCTGACCGAGGGTCAGAAGGTCGAGTTCGAGGTCGTGCAAGGCCAGAAGGGCCTGCAGGCGGCGAACGTCGTTCCGCTCTAGAGCTTCCCTTTCGGAACCGATTACAAGGGCCCCCGAAAGGGGGCCCTTCGTTTTGGGAGGATTGTTGTCGTGGAGATCAGTCGAAACCAGGTACTACACGTCGCGAAGCTGGCGCGGCTGGCATTGACCGAGGAGGAGATCGAGCGCTTCGGCGGCCAGCTGAGCGCGATCCTGGAGGCGGTCGGCAAGGTTTCCGAGCTCGACCTCGAGGGCGTGCCGCCGACCTCGCACCCGCTCGATCTCGTCAACGTGCTCGCCGAGGACGAGCCGGCGCCGTGCTTGTCGCGCCAGGAGGCGCTCGCGAACGCGCCGGACACCGACGGCGGGTTCTTCGCGGTGCCGCCGGTATGAGCCGGATCGTCCGCGTCTTTCGCGCGCGCGCGAAACCGGGGCTCGTCGGGGCGCTCGAGCAGCGCCTGCGCGACGAGGTGCTCCCCGAGGTCGCCGCCGCGCCCGGATTGCGCGCCTACCACGCAGGGGTGCCCCACGGCGACTCGCGCGAGTTCCTGATGGTCACCGTCTGGGAGGATCTCGACGCCGTGCGTGCCTTTGCCGGCGAGGATTACACCCAGGCGGTGCTGTACGGCGACACGCCCGAGTTGATCGAGGAGATGTCGCTCGAGCACTACGAGGGCGTCGAGTGATCGACACGCTGCGCCTGACCGCCGAGGAGGGGCTCGGCCTGCTCGGAAGCAAGGAGGTCTCGGCCGCCGAGCTGCACGCGGCCTACCTCGAGGCGATCGCCGAGCGCGACCCGGAGCTCCACTGTTATCTCCGCACGCTCGACGAGCCGAGCGGCGACTCGCTCCCGATCGCGCTCAAGGACGTGATCGGCACGCTCGGAGTCGAGACGACCGCCGGGTCGAAGATCCTTGCGGGCTACGTCCCGGTGTACGACTCGACCGTCGCGGCGCGTGTGAAGGGTGCCGGCCTCTCGCTGCTCGGCAAGACGAACACCGACGAGTTCGCGATGGGCTCGTCGACCGAGAACTCCGCCTACGGGCCCTCGCACAATCCCTGGGATCCGACGCGGGTGCCCGGCGGCTCGGGGGGCGGCTCGGCCGCTGCCGTCTCGTCGGGGATGGCGCCGTGGGCGCTCGGCTCCGACACCGGCGGCTCGATCAAGCAGCCCTCCGCACTCTGCGGGAACGTCGGGCTGCGGCCGACCTACGGAACCGTCAGCCGCTACGGGATCGTCGCCTTCGCCTCTTCGCTCGACCAGGTGGGGCCGGTGGCGAAGACCGTGCGCGACTGCGCGCGGCTCTACTCGATCATCGCGGGGCGCGATCCGGCCGACTCGACGACGGTCGAGGTGCCGGCGGTCGAGCTTCCGGACGCGGAGGACTTGAAGGGCCTCCGCGTCGGCATCCCGGTCGAGATGCGGGACGCCGCCGGGATCGAGCCGGGCGTCCGCGACGCGGTCGCGCGGGCGGCCGAGCTCTGCGTCGAGCTCGGCGCCGAGATCGACGAGTGCTCGCTGCCGCGCTCGGTCGAGTACGGCCTGCCCTGCTACTACCTGATCGCCCCCGCCGAGGCGTCGTCGAACCTCGCTCGCTACGACGGCGTGCGCTACGGCTACCGCGCTGGTGCGGCAGCGTTCGCGGGCCAAGGCCGCGAACACGCAGGGAAAGGCTTTGGGGGGGACGACCTGACGGAGGTCTACGAGTGGACGCGCGACGAGGGCTTCGGCGACGAGCCGAAGCGCCGGATCATGCTCGGCACCTACGCGCTCTCCGCCGGCTACTACGAGGCCTTCTACGGCAAGGCGCAGCAGGTGCGGACGGTGATCATCCGCGAGCACGCCGAGGTGTTCGAGCGCTTCGACCTGATCGTCTCCGCGACCTCGCCGACGGTCGCATTTCCGATCGGCGAGCGCGCGGACGACCCGCTCGCGATGTACGCCTCCGACCTGCTGACGATTCCGTCCTGCGTCGCCGGGCTCCCTGGCCTCTCGATCCCGTGCGGCCTCTCGGAGGGGCTACCCGTCGGGCTACAGCTCGTCGGCCCGCAGCTCTCCGAGAACATGCTCTTCCGCGCCGGGCATGCGCTCGAGCGCGCGATCGGCTTCGACACCGTGCCGGAGCGGCTGCGATGAGCGCGTGGGAGGCGGTCGTCGGGCTCGAGATCCACGTCCACCTGAAGACGCGGACGAAGATGTTCTGCCGCTGCAAGACCGGGTTCGGCGCGCCGGAGAACACGCATACGTGCCCCGTCTGCCTCGCGCACCCGGGGGCGCTCCCCGTCTCGAACCGCACCGCCGTCGAGTGGACGATCAAGCTCGGCCTCGCGCTCGGCTCCGAGATCGCCGAGGAGGCGGTTTTCTCACGGAAGAACTACTTCTACCCGGACAACCCGAAGGGCTACCAGATCTCCCAGTACGACCAGCCGCTCTGCGTCGGCGGGGCGTTAACAGTGCCTGGCACTGAAAGCTTCGAGGTCGGCTTCGTCCGCGCGCACCTGGAGGAGGACGCGGCGAAGACCGTTCACGTCGGCGGCGGCACCGGCCGCAAGGTCGGCGCGCAGCGCTCGCTGATCGACTTCAACCGGGCGGGCACGCCGCTCGTCGAGATCGTCACGCAGCCGCACATCCACTCTGCCGAGCAGGCGGAGCGCTTTCTGCAGCTGCTTCGCCAGACGATCGTCTCGCTCGGGATCTCCGACGCCCGCATGGAGGAAGGGACGCTTCGCTGCGACGCGAACGTCTCCGTCCGCCCCGCAGGGTCCGACGAGCTGCGCACGCGCTGGGAGCTGAAGAACATGAACTCGTTCCGGTTCATCGGGCGCGGAATCGAGGCTGCGATCCGCGAGCAGGTGGAGCTGTACGAGTCCGGCGAAAAGGTCGAGCAGCACACCTACGACTACGAGCCGGACACCGACACGCTCACGCCGCACCGGACGAAGGAGGAGGCAGACGACTACCGCTACTTCCCCGAGCCCGACCTGGTGCCGCTCGTGCCGGATCCCGTGCTTGTCGCCCGGCTGCGCGACGAGCTGCCCGAGCTGCCGGCCGACCTGATCCGCGCCCGCGCCGAGCAGCTCGGCGCCGACGACGCTTGGGCGCTCGTCACCACCGACCGCGACGCGGCGTACGCCGGACTCGTCGCCGCCGGCGTTCCCGCGCGGGAGGCGTTCAACTTCGCGATGAACCAGCCGGTCCCGGCCGGTGCGAACCTGGCCGAGCTGGCGAAGGTCGCGCAGGCGGCGAAGGAGCTGACCCGCGAGGCGCTCCAGCGGGCCGTGGCCGCGAGCGCGGACGAAGGCTTCACCGCCGACGGGTATCTCGCCGAACGCGCTGTGTCGGACACCTCGGAGCTCGAGCCGGTGATCGAGGCGATCCTCGCCGCCAACCCCGGCCAGGTCGAGGCGTACCAGGGCGGCAAGGAGGGCCTGCTCGGCTTCTTCGTCGGCCAGGTGATGAAGGAGACGGGTGGCAAGGCGAACCCGAAGGTCGTCAACGAGCTGCTCCGGGAGAGACTGAAAACATGATCGACGAGGCGAACGAGCTCCTGCGCGCGAAGGGCTACGGCCCGGCGCACCTGAACGCGGTCGCCGCGCCGCTCCCCGGCCGCGTCCTGCTGAAGGGCACGAAGATCCTCAGCCCGTTCTCGGACTCGCCCGAGACGGTGCTCCGCGCGGTTCGCGACTGCGTGCCGAGCGCCGAGGAGCTCGGGCGGCGCACCTTGACGCCGCACGACTTGCGCGACTGCTTAGACTCAGGGCAGTGACCGAGACCGCATCGGATCTCTCCCTGCGTCGGCCCGAGCTTCTCGTCACCGCCGACGAGGGTGACACGTTCGCCGTCACGAACCCGGCGACGGGGGAGGTGCTCGCCGAGGTTGCGCGGATGGGTGGGGCGGAGACGCGGCAGGCGCTCGCGGCCGCTGGGGCGGCCCTCCCCGGCTGGCGTGGCCGAACGGCGGGAGACCGCGGTCGGATCATGCGCCGCTTCGCCGACCTGATGCTCGAGAACGAGGACGACCTCGCACTGCTCCTGACGCTCGAGCAGGGCAAGCCGCTCTTCGAGTCGTACGCCGAGATCAAGTACGCGGCCTCCTTCCTCGAGTGGTTCGGCGAGGAGGGGAAGCGCGTCTACGGCGACACGATCCCACAGCCGCTCTCGGACCGCCGCATCCTCGTCCTCAAGCAACCGGTCGGGGTCACGGCGGGGATCACGCCCTGGAACTTCCCGTCGGCGATGGTCACCCGTAAGGCTGCGCCGGCGCTCGCGGCCGGCTGCACGATGGTGCTGAAGCCGGCCGAGCAGACCCCCCTGTCGGCGCTCGCCATCGGAGCGCTTGCCGAGGAGGCAGGGCTCCCGGACGGTGTGTTCACGATCGTCACCACCGACGTGGCAGGCGCCCCCGAGATCGGGGGGGAGATGACCGCGAACCCGGCAGTGCGCAAGCTCGGCTTCACAGGATCGACCGAGGTCGGGAAGCTGCTGATGGCGCAGTGCGCGCGTGGGCTGAAGAAGGTCTCGCTCGAGCTCGGCGGCAACGCGCCCTTCATCGTCTTCGACGACGCGGAGCTCGACGAGGCGATCGCCGGTGCGATCGTCTGCAAGTTCCGCAACTCCGGGCAGACCTGTATCTCCGCAAACCGCATCCTCGTCCAGGACGGGATCTACGACGCGTTCGTCGACGGGCTCGTCGGCGCGGTGACGAAGCTGACCGTCGGGATCGGGACGGATCCGGACGCAAAGGTCGGGCCGCTGATCGAGGACGCCGCCGTCGAGAAGGTCGAGCGTCACGTCGCGGACGCGCTCGAGCGAGGGGGCGAGCTGCTCTCCGGCGGCTCCCGCCACGAGCTCGGGCACACGTTCTTCCAGCCGACCGTGATCACGGGCGTCGACGACGAGGCGGCGATGAGCAACGAAGAGACCTTCGGCCCGGTTGCCGGGATCGCGCGCTTCTCGACCGAGGACGAGGCGATCCGGATCGCGAACGACACCCCGTACGGCCTTGCGTCGTACTTCTACTCGCGCGACGTCGGCCGCGTCTGGCGTGTTTCCGAGGGCCTCGAGTACGGGATCGTCGGCGTCAACACCGGGTTCATCTCGACCGAGGTCGCCCCGTTCGGCGGGGTGAAGGAGTCGGGCATCGGCCGCGAGGGCTCGAAGTACGGCATCGACGAGTGGCTCGAGCT
>JBKPSO010000057.1:0-32864 GCA_046735055.1 Actinomycetota bacterium | reverse complement strand
CCGAACTACTTCGACGTCACGGTCTGGGGGAACCAGGCGGAGAGCTGCGCGCAGTACCTCTCGAAGGGTCGCCCGGTCGCGATCGACGGCCGGCTCGAGTGGCGCGAGTGGGAGGCGACGGACGGGTCCGGCAAGCGCCAGGCCGTGGAGATCGTCGCCGAGAGCGTCCAGTTCCTGGGCGGCCGCGGCGACGCCGGCGGCGATGCCCCGCAGTTCGTGCCCGCGGGCGCGGCGGGCGAGAGCGCCGACTTCCCGGCCTCATCGGCCGACGACGACATTCCGTTCTAGAAGGAGAGCAATGGCACAGCCGAAGCAGCGAGGAGAAGAGCGGACGAGCACCCGTCGGCGGCCGCCGGCGAGCCAGCAGCCGCGCCGCCGGAACTGCCACTTCTGCCGCGAGAAGGTGGAGGAGGTCGACTACAAGAACATCGCCCAGCTCCGCCGCTACATCTCGGAGAAGGGGAAGATCCGCTCGCGGCGGATCACCGGCGCCTGCCGGCGCCACCAGGTGCAGGTCGGGATCGCGGTCAAGAGGGCGCGCGAGATGGCGCTCCTGCCCTACGTCTCCGGTAACTGATGGAGGTCATCCTCCTCCAGGATGTCGACAAGGTCGGCCTGCGCGGCGAGGTCGTCGACGTCGCGCGCGGCTACGCGCGCAACTTCCTGATCCCGCGGCGGCTCGCCGAGCCAACCTCGCCGGCCCGTGTCGCCGAGCTCGAGAAACGCGCCGCGGTGCGCGCGCGCCAGGAGGCAAGCACGTTCGAGCAGGCGCGCGAGCTCGCGGGGGTCCTCGAGCGCACCGAGCTGCGCTTCGACGTCAAGGCGGGCCCGACGGGCTCGCTCTTCGGCTCCGTCACGCCGACCGACCTCGCCGACGAGCTCTGGAAGGTGGCGAAGATCCGCGTCGACCGCCGCAAGATCGACCTCACCGAGCCGATCAAGAAGGTGGGCCGCTACGCGGTGCCGGTCGAGCTCTTCACCGACGTCACCGTCGAAGTGACGACGCTCGTCGTCCCCGAGGGCGGCGAGCTGCCGCCGGAGGAGCCGACGGTGGAGGAGGCCGCAGAACACGCGGGACTGACCCCGGAGAGGTCGGTCCCTGAAGGCACGGTCGACGAGGGACTGACCCCGGAGACCCCACCCGCCGAGGCGCAGAGCCCGGCCGCGGAGGGACCCGCGCCGACTCCGTAACGATCTCTCCACAGGCCCTGTGAAGCCTGGGGAAATCCGCACGAAAAGGCCGCTACGAGCGGCCTTTTCTTCCACCGCTCCGTCCGCTCGGACCGGGAACATGTGTTCCGTTCTGCCTGCTCAAGCAGCGCTTTGTGCGTGTGCACAGGCGGGTTGTCCAAGCCCTATTCGGGCACGTCCGGAGGTGGTTTCTTTGTCCCGCATGTACCAAATTGCCGAGGCTTCGCCGACCGCCCCGGTCCCGCCGCAGAATCTCGATGCTGAGGAGTCGGTCCTCGGTGCGATGATGCTCTCCCCCGGTGCGATCGGGGCGGTCAGCGAAGTCCTCTCGGCGAGCGATTTCTACCGGGCGAGCCACGCCGCGATCTACAAGGCGGCGCTCGACCTGTACGCGAAGGGCGAGCCCGTCGATGCGATCACGCTCGCCGACGAGCTCGAGCGGCGCGGCGAGCTGGACGAGATCGGCGGCCGGGCGCGCATCAACGAGCTCGCGGCCCTCGTCCCCGCCTCCTCGAACGCCGGCCATTACGCCCGCATCGTCCGCGAGATGGCGACGCTGCGCGGATTGGTGCGGGCCGGCCAGGAGATCGCCCGGCTCGGCTTCGAGCGCGAGGGGATGGCCGCGGAGGAGCTCGTCGACCGGGCCGAGCAGGTCGTCTTCGACCTCTCCCAGGAGCGCGCCGTCGGCGAGTTCAGCCACATCGAGGAGCTGCTCAAGGAGTCGTTCGAGCGCATCACCGCGCTGTACGAGGCGGGCGCCGACGTCACCGGCATGGCCTCCGGGTTCAGGGAGCTCGATCACCTCACCTCCGGGTTCCAGCCCGGCAACCTGATCGTCGTCGCCGCCCGCCCGAGCATGGGCAAGTCCGCCCTCGGCCTCTGCGTCGCCGCCAACCTCGCGGTACGCCAGGACGTGCCCGTCGCCCTGTTCACCCTCGAGATGTCGAAGCACGAGGTCACCCAGCGGCTGATGTGCTCGGAGGCGAAGGTCGAGTCGCAGCGGCTTCGCACCGGCAAGCTCGCCCAGGAGGACTGGCCGCGGCTGACCGCAGCCTGCGACAAGCTCGCGAAGGCGCCGATCTATGTCGACGACACGGGCTCGATCACGCTGATGGAGATCCGCTCGAAGGCGCGGCGGCTGAAGATGCGCCAGCCGAACCTCGGCCTGATCATCATCGACTACCTGCAGCTGATGACCTCCGGCGTCTCGGCCGAGAACCGCGTCCAGGAGGTCTCGCAGATCTCGCGGTCGCTGAAGGTGCTGGCGCGCGACCTCGACGTCCCGATCATCGCGGTCTCGCAGCTCTCGCGCGCGGTCGAGCAGCGGCACGACAAGCGGCCGATCCTGTCCGACCTGCGCGAGTCGGGATCGATCGAGCAGGACGCCGACCTCGTGTGCTTCATCTACCGCGACGAGTACTACAACGGCGAGGAGTCCGACCAGCAAGGCCTCGCGGAAGTCCACCTGGCGAAGCACCGGAACGGGCCGACCGACATGGTCAAGCTCTCGTTCCTGCGCCGCTTCGCGAAGTTCGCCGACATGGCTTCCTCTGCATGACGAATCTCGACGACCATCAAGTCATCTGGCTCGGTGCCGAGGCGACCACATACGCGGCGCCGTGCGAGCGCTGCCGGGACGACCGCCGCTTCATCGAGATCGAGGCGACGGTCGTCGAGGGGACGCTGCGGCGCGAGGCCGACGTCGGCTTCACCGCGTGCTGCCGCGGCCACCGGATTCGCGTGCGGCGAATCTCACGGCTCCGTGCGGTTGCCGCCCGCTAGCGGCATCTGCAACGAGCGTGTCGGACTTGCGGCTGGCCCGGCGCGCCGCCTCCGCAGTCCTCGTCGCCGCGCGGCGACGACGGGCTCGGTCGCGAACGGCGCCGACCCGCGGCCGACCTCGCTCCAGCGCTACCTCTCGTCGATGTCGTGGCCGATGCGAGCCTCCGTCCTTCGCGTCCGTACGCTGACCGGGGCGGTCGACGGCTGGCTGGCCCACGGCGACCGGGCGTACCTGGGCGAGATCGCACAGTACTGCCGGAACCTCCGGGCCGTCGAGTCGCGGGCTCGAGTCCTCGGGATCATCGCCCCGCCCGACCTTCGAACGAGCCACGGCCTCCTCGTTCGCGCCTACTCGGCCGCTCGGGATGGTGCCTCCAGGTCCGGCTGAGCGCGCCTGCGCCGCGAGACGCGATCGATCGCGCCTTCCGCACCGAAAGTGACGCGGACCAGAGGGCGTCGAATCAGGCAACGGCCAGCGCGCGAACGGGATTCCGGCGGTTCGAGCGCACGGCGTTGCGATCGTTCGGTCGAGCTGTGACGGCCTGGCGCTAGGCGGTGCTGCGCGGGCTGAAGGCCTCGGGCCTGCCGCCGCCGAGGTGGCTGGGCGAGCTCGGCTGACCCGAGAGGCATACTGCGGGCCATGCCCGCGACCGTGATCGTCGGCGCGCAGTGGGGCGACGAGGGCAAGGGGAAGATCGTCGACCTGCTCGCCCAGGAGTCCGACCTCGTCTGCCGCTACAACGGCGGCCCGAACGCGGGGCACACGATCGTCGCCGGCGGCGAGACCTACAAGCTCCGGCACATGCCATCGGGCATCCTCTGGGGCAAGGAATGCGTGATCGGTGCCGGCTGCGTCGTCGATCCGGGAGTCTTCATCGAGGAGCTCGACGACTTCGAGCGGCGCGGCCTCTCGACGAAGCAGGTCCGCCTCTCCGGCGAAGCGCACGTGATCATGGCCTGGCATCTGGCGATCGACCAGGCGAGCGAGCGGCGGCTCGGCAAGCTGCAGATCGGGACGACGCGCCGCGGGATCGGCCCCGCGTACGCGGACAAGGCCTACCGGCTCGGGATCCG
Organism: Actinomycetota bacterium; assembly: GCA_046735055.1. Lineage (GTDB taxonomy): Bacteria > Actinomycetota > Thermoleophilia > Gaiellales > Gaiellaceae > DATBLE01. The sequence continues at coordinate 28,817 of JBKPSO010000057.1, read as the reverse complement.
GCTCCAGGACCTGTTCGACCCGAAGATCCTCCGCCAGAAGATCGAGGTCGCGCTGACCGAGAAGAACGCCTGGCTCGAGCGCCTCTACGGGGTCGAGCCCATCGAGCTCGAGGAGCTCGCGGCGCAGTACGAGAGGTACGCGCGTCGGCTGCGGCCCTACCTCGCCGACACGTCGCTGCTCGTCGACCAAGCGCTCCGCAACGGCAAGCGCGTGCTGCTCGAAGGAGCGCACGGGACGCTGCTCGACATCGACCACGGCACCTACCCGTTCGTCACGTCCTCGCCGACGATCGCGGGCGGCGCGTGCACGGGGATCGGAATCGGGCCGACGCGGATCGAGTCTGTGATCGGGGTAGCGAAGGCCTACGTGACGCGCGTCGGCGCCGGGCCGTTCCCGACGGAGATCGACGGGCCCGACCAGGATCGCGTGCGCGAGCTCGGCGGCGAGTTCGGAACGGTCACCGGGCGCGAGCGGCGCTGCGGCTGGCTCGACCTCGTCGCACTGCGCTATGCGGTGCGCCTGAACGGGATCACCTCGATCGCGCTGACGAAGCTGGACGTGTTGTCCGCGTTCGCCGAACTGCCCGTCTGCACCCGGTACGAGCTGCGTGACGGGACACGGACGGGCGAGTTCCCCGCGCACCAGAGCGACTTCCACGCTGCCCGCCCCGTGTACGAGGCGCTGGCCGGGTGGGAGGAACCGCTCGACAGCGAGCTGCCGGACGCCGCGCGCCGGTACGTCGAGTTCGTCGAGCACGAGCTCGACGTCGAGGTCTCCTGGGTTGGCACCGGCGCCGAGCGCGAGCGCGTCCTGGTCAGAGGCTGACCGAGCCGTCCTCGGCCAGTGTCCAGTGCGGGTTGTGCGCGACCTCCCACGCGTGGCCGTCGGGATCGGTGAACGCACCCGAGTAGCCGCCCCAGAAGGTCTCGGCGCCGGGACGGGTGACGGTCGCGCCCGCCGACTCGGCCTCGGCGAGGACCGCGTCGACCTCGCGGGGCGAGCGCACGTTGTGCGCGAGCGCGATCCCGCCCCAACCGCCCGAGTCCTCGACGCCGCTGTCCTCGGCGAGCTCCGCGCGGCCCCAGAGCGCGACGATCATCCCGCCCGCCTGGAAGAAGACGACGTCGTCGTCTGGGGCCGCGTTCGTCCTCCAGCCGAGCGCCTCGTAGAAGGCACGGGCGCCGCGGAGGTCGCGGACGCCGAGCGTGACGAGGCTGACGCGCTGCTCCATCACACGGTGCCCGCCGCGTACCAGGCGCGAGCGGAAAGGGTGAAGCCGCCCTCGGGCGAGCCGACGCGGCGGTGGAGCGCTGCGGCGACCGCCGCCCTGTTCTCCTCGTCGAGCGAGGCGAAGTGGGCGCCGACGGGCCCCGCGGCGCCGAGCAGCGATTGCCAGAGCTCGTCGAAGGAGCGGTAGTCCGCCGAGACGGTCAGCGCGTCGCCGGCGACCTGGCGAAGGCCTGCTTCCCGCCAGAGCGCCGCGAGCTGCCCCGGCTGCCCGCCGAACCGCTCGATTTCGTCCGGCCCGGTCGCGCCGGCCTCGCGGGCTGCATCCCAGTACGAGCGCAGCAGCCTCATCCCGCCGGTCATGTCCCAGACGCAGGCGGCGACGCGGCCACCTGTCCTCGTCACCCTCCGCATCTCGGCAACCGCCTGCGCCGGATCGTCGACGAAGTGGAAGACGAGCTGGGAGAGTGCGACCTTGAACGCCCCGTCCTCGAACGGAAGCGCCTCGGCCGCTCCGACGCGGAGGTCGGCTCCCGGGACGCGTGCCCGGGCCTCTTCGACAAAAGGCTCGGAGGGATCGACTCCGGCGACGTTCTCGGCGCCGACGATCTCGGCGAGGACGGTGGTCAGCGCGCCGGAGCCGCAGCCGACGTCGATTGCCCGCTTGCCCGCGACGACGCCGGCGGCCTGCACGAACTCGCGCGCAAGCGGATCGCTGTAGCGCCCCATGAACAGCTGGTACGCGCCGGCGTTCGCGAAGAGGACGGGTTCAGAGGCCGGCGAGGTCATCGGGCGTGTTCACGTTGGCGAGCTGTGCGGGGTCGATTCTGACAACCCGCGCGTCGAGCTCGTCGAGTGCGTCGCGAAGGGCCAGCTCACCGGCGGCGAGACGCCGCTCGAGGACCGGCAGCGCCGCGCGGCGGTAGGCGCCCGGGAGCGGTCCGGTCTGGGGCACCGCGGCATCGGCGCATGCCGCGGCGAGCGCTGCCAGGCCGACCTGCTGGACGCCAGGCGTGTCGACCGGGAGCATCACGCAGAGGTCGTTCGCCGCCGCGCGCAGCCCGGCGACGACCCCTGCGATCGGAGCGCGCGTCTCGGTGCCGTCGTCGAAAACCGGGAAGGGAAGGTCGAGCCCATCGGCGGCCTTGCCGACGGCGATCCGCTCGTCGCAGAAGGAGAGCGCCTCCCAGCCGATCTCGGCGAGGGTGCGGCCCTCGAGGCGGGCGAGCGCCTTCGGCGACCCGAACCGGGTGCTCGCCCCGCCGACGAGCAGAACGCCCGTCAGGCCTCGATCCGCCACGGCTCCGTGTAGACGTTGACCCGCCCGCCGCGGACGAACCCGCACAGCGTGATCCCCCGATCGGTCGCGAGCTCGACCGCCAGGCTCGACGGCGCGCCGACGGCGACGAGGATCGGGCAGCCGGCGACCGCCGCCTTCTGGACGAGCTCGAACGAGAGCCTGCCGCTGACGCAGAGGGCGCTGTCGGCGAGCGGTAGGCGGCCCTCTGTGAACGCCCAGCCGACGACCTTGTCGAACGCGTTGTGCCGGCCGACGTCCTCGCGCAGGCAGAGGAGCTCGCCGGCCGCGTCGAAGAGGCCGGTCGCGTGCAATCCGCCGGTGACGGCGAACGCCGGTTGCGCGTTGCGGAGGCGCTCGGGGAGCTCGGCGACCAGACGGGCCGGCATCGCCAGCCTGCCCTCGACCCGCGCGGCGTCGACCGCGACGGCCTCGAGCGCGCCCTTACCGCAGACCCCGCAGGACGACGACGTGTAGAAGCTCCGCCGGAGGCGTTCCGGGTCGAATCCGGGCGCCTCGACCTCGACGACGTTCGCTGCCAGGTCGTCCGGCAGCCGCGCGGCGCTCGGCCTGAGCCCTTCGGAGAGGCAGAACCCGAGCGCGAGCTCCTCGTCGTGCCCGGGCGTGCGCATCGTCACCGCGACCGGCGACCCGCCGATGCGGATCTCGAGCGGCTCCTCGACGGCGAGCAGATCGCGCTCGGCCTCCCCGCCCGGCAGGCGGACGACCTCGACCCCCGCCGTGCTGTACGGCGGCGCCGCGCTCGGCGAATCACCAACCGCCACCGCCGAAGCGTAGCCCTGCCGCGGGCAGCCGTCACTCAGAGGCCGTGGCCCCTCCCCTGGGGGGTGCGATGTCCCCAGCACGAACACTACCGGCCCCGAGCGCACGGGTGGGAGACGCGCCTGTGTCGAAAGCGTGACTTCGACTCAGGTGGCGCGGCTCTGGGTCTGCCGCTTGCACTGATCGGGTCCCGGCTGCACGTTTCTCTCCATGCGCGCACCGGCCGCAGGCCTCAAACACCCGAAGCGGTCTCGTAGACTCGGCGCGTGCGGGTGCTGATCGTGGGCTCGGGCGGACGCGAGCATGCGCTTGCCTGGAAGCTGAGCCAGAGCTCGATGCTGACCGAGCTCCACGCCGCGCCCGGGAACCCCGGCATCGCAGCACTCGGGACGTGCCACCCGGTGCGCGCCGAGGACAGCGACGGGCTGCTCGAGCTGGCCCGAGCGCTCGAGGTCGACCTCGCCGTGATCGGCCCCGAGGGACCGCTCGTCGCCGGCCTTGCGGACCAACTGCGCTACGCGGGCGTCGCCGCGTTCGGACCGAGCGCTGCAGCCGCCCGTATCGAGGGGTCGAAGTCCTTCGCGAAGGAGGTGCTGCTCGCCGCCGGGGTGCCCACGGCCCCCCAGCTGGCGATCGCCCGGCCACCCTGCGTGATCAAGGCCGACGGCCTCGCGGCCGGCAAGGGAGTGTTCGTGTGCCGGACGGAGGACGAGGTCGACGCGGGCCTGCGCGCGGCCTCCGCGCTCGGCGACGAGATGGTGATCGAGGAGTTGCTCGATGGCGACGAGCTGTCGGTCTTCGCGCTGACAGACGGCAACCGGGCGGTTCCGCTCGCGGCGGCACGCGACTACAAGCGCGCGGGCGACGGCGACACCGGGCCGAACACCGGCGGCATGGGCGCTTTCTCCCCAGTCCCGTCGCTCGGGCAGCGCGAGGTCGAGAACCTCGTCGAGCAGGTGCACCGGCCGGTGCTCGAGGAGCTGGCCCGCCGGCGGGCGCCCTTCGTCGGCCTGCTCTACGCCGGCCTGATGCTGACCGACGACGGCCCGCGCGTGCTCGAGTTCAACTGCCGCTTCGGCGACCCGGAGACGCAGGCGATCCTTCCCCGGGTCGAGGGCGACCTGCTCGGGGCGCTGTTGGCGGCGGCAGGCGGCGACCTGCGCGGGGTCACGTTGGCGACGGGAGCGCAGGCCGCGGTCACGATCGTCCTCGCCGCCGCGGGATACCCGGAGTCGGGCGACGCCGGCTCGCCGATCGCGGGGATCGACGACGCGGAGGCGCTCGGCGCGCTCGTCTTCCAGGCCGGCACCGCACGCCGGGACCGCGAGCTGGTGACGAGCGGTGGCAGGATCCTGAACGTGACCGGCGTCGGCGACGACCTCGAGCAGGCGCGGGCACTCGGGTACGAGGGCGCTGCGGCGATCACGTTCGCCGGGTCGCGCTACCGGGGCGACATCGGAGCAGCGGAGGCAAGCCGTGCCGTCGGCTAGCCCTGTCGTCGGGATACTCGTCGGCTCTGAGTCCGACCGCGAGCGCATGCAGGAGGCGGTCGACGAGCTCGCCGGGCGGGGGATCGCGCACGAGTTCGAGGTGCGGTCGGCGCACCGCGATCCGCTCGCCGTCGCCGAGTACGCCGCCTCTGCACGCGGGCGCGGCCTCAAGGTCCTGATCTGCGGCGCCGGGCTCGCCGCCGCGCTGCCGGGTGTCGTCGCCGCCCATACCGACCTGCCCGTGATCGGCGTGCCGCTCCGCTCGTCGAAGGGCGTTCTCGACGGTCTCGACGCGCTGCTCTCGATCGTGCAGATGCCGCCCGGCGTGCCGGTCGCCTGCGTCGGCGTCGACAACGCGAAGAACGCAGCAGTCCTCGCGGCCAGGATCCTCTCGGCGGTGTCGGAGCCGAACGCTACGATCAGCTGAGTGATCGCCCGCTACTCCCGCCCGGCGATGGCCCAGGTGTGGTCGGACGAGAGGAAGCTCGGGGCCTGGCTCGAGGTCGAGCTCGCCGCGCTCGAGGCGTGGGCGGAGCTCGGGGTCGTCCCCGCTGACGCCGCGCGCACGGTGCGGGAGTGTGCGCATGCGCCGGCGACTGAACGGGTTGCCGAGCTCGAGCGCACGACGGGCCACGACCTCGCCGCGTTCGTGGACGCCGTCCAGGCCGAGCTCGGCGAGGAAGGTCGCTGGCTGCATTACGGGCTGACCTCGTCCGACGTCGTCGACACCGGGCTGGCGCTGCAGGTCCGGGACGCGGGGGCACTTCTCCTTGACGGGCTCGACCGTGCGTTCACGGCCGTCGCCGCGCGCGCCGACGAGCACCGCGCCACGCTCTGCATCGGCCGGACGCACGGCATGCACGCCGAGCCGACGACCTTCGGGGCGAAGCTGGCCGGCTGGGCATTCGAGCTCGACCGCGACCGCGGTCGGCTACGGCAGGCGCTCGCCGGCATGCGGTTCGGAAAGCTCTCGGGCGCGGTCGGTACCTACTCGGCGACCGACCCCGAGCTCGAGCGGATCGCGTGCGAGCGTCTCGGGCTCGAGCCGGAGCCGGTCTCGACCCAGGTCGTGCCGCGCGACCGACACGCGGAGCTCCTGTCCGCGCTCGCCCTGCTCGCCTCCTCGCTCGAGCGGTTCGCGCTCGAGATCCGCCACCTCGCCCGCACGGAGGTGCGCGAGGTGCAGGAGCCCTTCGGTGCCGGTCAGAAGGGCTCGTCGGCAATGCCGCACAAGCGCAACCCCATCGTCGCGGAGCGGATATGCGGCCTCGCCCGCGTCGTCCGCGCCGCAGCGACGGTCGGCCTCGAGAACGTCGTCCTGTGGCACGAGCGCGACATCTCGCATTCGTCGGCCGAGCGGGTGGTCATCCCCGACGCGTTCCTGGCGCTCGACTACATGGTCGACCGGTTCGCCTGGCTCATCGAGGGTCTCGTCGTCCTACCCGGCCGGATGCGCGCGAACCTCGACGCGAACCACGGCCTCTTCTTCAGCCAGCGCGTCCTGCTCGCGCTCGTCGAGGCCGGCCTGCCGCGCGACGAGGCTTACCGACTCGTCCAGGAGCACGCCCTGCGCGCGTGGGACGAGGAGCTCGACTTCCCCACCCTCGTCGAGGCCGACGAGCGAATCGCAGGCCGGATCGACCTGCGCGAGACGTTCGACCTCGACGCCTACACGCGCCATCTCGACGCCGTCTTCGAGCGGCTGCATGCCCTGACCCGACACGAGGAGGCGGTTCATGCCTGAGACGCTCGTTCACGTCGCGAGCGGAAAGGTTCGCGAGCTCTTCACGCTCGACGACGAGCGGCTGCTGCTCGTCGCGAGCGACCGGATCTCGACCTTCGACGTCGTCCTGCCGACCGAGATCCCCGACAAGGGGCGCGTGCTGACCGGGCTGTCGGCCTTCTGGTTCACGCGGACGCGGGAGCTCTGCCCGAACCACCTCCTCGGCCTCCGTCCGGACGGACGCTCCAGCGAGTGCCGGCGGCTCGAGATGCTGCCGCTCGAGTGCGTGGTTCGCGGTTACCTCGCCGGGTCGGGCTGGAAGGACTACCTCGAGACAGGGACGACCTCCGGCCGCGAGCTCCCCGACGGGTTGCGCGAGTCGGATCGCCTGCCCGAGCCGATCTTCACGCCGTCGACGAAGGCAACGACCGGGCACGACGAGAACATCGACGCCGATGCGGCGGCCGCGCTCGTGGGCACCGAGCGCTACGAGCAGGTCGAGCAGAGAGCGCTCGCGCTGTATCGGTTCGCGGCCGAGCACGCCGCTGCACGCAGAATCGTCATCGCGGACACGAAGTTCGAGTTCGGACTCGACGAGACCGGCGCCCTCGTACTGGCCGACGAGGCGCTGACGCCGGACTCCTCGCGCTTCTGGCCGGCCGACGAGTACCGGCCGGGCGGGTCGCAGCCCTCCTTCGACAAGCAGTACGTGCGCGACTTCTGCGAGTCGCTCGGCTGGGTCAAGACCCCGCCCGGCCCCGACCTACCCGACGACGTGGTCGCGGGCACGCGGTCCCGCTATATCGAGGCGTTCGAGCGCCTGACCGGGATCGCGTTCGACGACTACGTCCGCGACCCCGACGTCGTGCTGCACGCGGACGGCGACCGATGAGGGCGACCGTGCTCGTCCGCCCGAAGCAGGGCATTCTCGACCCGCAGGGGCAGGCGGTCGAGGACTCGCTCAGGCATCTCGGCTTCTCTGTCGACGGGGCGCGGGTCGGCCGGCTGGTCGATCTCGAGATCGACGCCGTCGACGCCGGCCACGCGCGGGCGGAGGTCGAGCGGATGTGCGAGCAGCTGCTCGCGAACCCGCTGATCGAGAGCTACGAGATCGAGATCGCCGGGTGAACGCGCCCCGTCCGAAAGTCGCAGTCGTCGTCTTCCCCGGGTCGAACGACGATCACGATGCGGCGTGGGCGCTCGCCGCGCTCGGCGGCGACGCCGTCCGCGTCTGGCACGCCTCGGAGCGCCTTCCAGAGGACGCCGGCGCGGTCGTGCTCCCGGGCGGGTTCTCGTACGGCGACTACCTCCGCTGCGGTGCGATCGCCCGTTTCTCGCCGGTGATGGCCGCAGTCGGGGGGTTCGCAGCCGCCGGCGGCCCCGTGTTGGGGATCTGCAACGGCTTCCAGATCCTGTGCGAGGCCGGTCTGCTGCCCGGCGCGCTCCGGCCGAACGCGTCGCTCTCGTTCGTCTGTCGTGACGTTGCGCTCCGCGTCGAGCGGGCCAGGGCGCCGTTCACCTCGCGGTGCGAGCGGGGCCAGCGGCTTGTCATCCCCGTCAAGCACGGCGAAGGCTGCTGGTTTGCCCCGCCGACGCTCGTCGAGCAGCTCGACCAGAACGGCCAGATCGTCCTCCGCTACGCAGGCGAGAGCCCGAACGGCTCGGTCGACGACGTGGCCGGCGTCGTCAACGAGCAGGGCAACGTGATGGGCCTGATGCCGCACCCGGAACATGCGGTCGATCCGCTGCTCGGCTCCGGCGACGGGGCGATGATCCTCGCCTCGCTGCTCGACGCGGCGCGCGATCGCGCTGGCGTACTCGTCTAGGCGCCTCCCGTCAGGCCCAGCGTCGCGGACAGCTCCGGGTGCTTGACGAGCTCCGCGCGCAGGCGCTCCAGGTCGCGCATCCGGAGGGTGACAGGGCCGCGGCGAACCACCCCCTCGGTCGTGTACGAGAAGCGGACGAGACGCTCGCCGCCGACCTCGAGAAGCTGGACGACCGACGCGAAGCGCCGGTCTCCCGCCCGCTGCTGGACGCGGACCTCGTCGACCACGCTCGCCGCTCCCCAGGGTGTGGTGCTCGGGTTTGCCATGACAGGCAACGTAGCGCGAAAGCTGTGACGTGTCTGCGACCGAAGGAGAGCGAAATCGCGCCTTCACCGGGACTCACGGCTGGGCCGGAATGCACGTGTGGAAGCGGCGAGGCGGGGGGCCGCCGCCGGCGCCCCGCCTCTGCAGTGGTTCCGGCTAGCTTGCCGGCCGAATGGCGACGTCCTTGTCCAGGCCGTCGCCGCCGCGGTGCTGGGCGTGCACGTAGAGCGTGCCCCCGTCCTTGTCGAAGTAGATGCCGGTCGGCTCCGCGTTGCAGTCGGTCAGTGACGCGAAGCGGACGACCGGGGCGGCGGGCTGGTGCTGACCGCCACTCGGCGGCTCGGCGACCCAGATGTCCGCACCGGCGCCGATCGGGTTCGACGGCGGATCCTCGGTGATGTAGAGGTTGCCGCTGTGGTCGAGGGCGACGTTGTCCGGCCACGAGAAGCCGGCCGGAACGTTCAGGCCGACCTTGACGTAGTCGTACACGAAGGCGAACTGGTCGCCGCCCGGCTCCTGCAGGTCGACGGCCAGGGTGCGGCTGTCGGTCGACGGGTCGGTGACGTTGACGTACAGGATGTTCCCCCCGCGGTTGTTGCCGGTCGAGGTTGCGAGCTCGAGATCCTCGGGCCGGTTGTAGCCGGTCGCGCCGACCGCCGCCGCGGCGGTGTTGGCGTTGACCTTGACGATCGAGCGGTCCAGCGCCCTCCACTCTGCCTCGCCGGCCCGGTCGCCCGTTGCCTGGACGATCTTCAGGGCCGTAGAGCTGCCATGCTCGTGGACGAACCGGTGCGTCGCGAGGGCAGCCCCGCGCTGCGACTCGACCGCCGCCAGGATCTGCTCGCCGTTCACCGCCCACCTCCACCTCTGAACAGGGAGCGCCAGAGCGCGCCGAGAACGAGGCGCAGCCCGCGGATGGGCTCGGCTCCGCCCGCAAGCGACGGCTGCTCGGCGGTCACCGCAAGTTTCCCCGCGATGCACTCGGCGAACTGCGCCGTCAGGCGCGTGGCGACGTCGGCGACCACACCCCGCCCGTACTGCGCGACTGCACCGCGCAGCGCCAACTCGGTGACGAGCGCGACGTGCGTGCCATCGCCCGCCCGCGCGAGCGACGACTCGATCGTCGCCTCGGCGCTCCCGCGTCCCTTCGCCTCGCGCGCCTTGACGGCGAGCACGACCCGGTGAGCTGCCTCGTCCACCTGCGTCCGCGTTACGTCGGCGACGAACTGGAGCGCGATCGGGCCGAGCTTGACGTGCAGCTTCGCCTTCCAGTCATTCTCTTCCACAACCTCGACGAGCTCGGCCCCGGGCATGCAGGGCAGGACCGCCGGCACGTCGTTCAGGAGCCGCCAGGATTCGTCGATCGAGGCTGGAACCTCGAAGGCGTCCTCGATCCTCATCAAGATGTGACGATCGTCGCCGGGGGCGCACGGTTGTCCCGGAGGCACGGAATTGCCGGGTCCTGGTGGTCGGTGTAGAGCTCGCCCCACCGGAGGACGATGCAGTACGCCTCGATGTGCGGGTCCCCGAAGTTGACGTTGCAGCGGACGATCGGGGCGCCGGCGAACGACCGTCCGGTCTCCAGGCACGCGACCCACCGCCAGTCGAGATGCTTCGAGTCGAGGTAGTCGATCATCAGCTGCTTCGCCTGGGCCGGCGTCGCAGCGCGGTACGCGAACGTCGTCGCGGTGCCGCAGCCGGCGGCGAGCGCGCCAGCGGCTGCGAGCGCAGGCACGAGCCTCACGGCGTCATCACCACCTTCGTCGCCTCGCGCGAGTCGAACAGGCGGTATGCCTCGGTCGCTGCGGCGAGCGGCAGCCGATGCGTCACGACTGGAGTCGGATCGAGCTCACCGCGTGCCAGCTTCTCGAGCAGCAGGCCGGCGTCGGCGGTCGGGTCGCCGATCGAGAAGCGGAGCGTCAGCTCACGTTCGAACATCAGCGCGTTGTCGAGCGGATAGTCCGGCTCGAAGTGGGCGCCGACCACCGAGACGGTGCCGCGTCCCCGCGCGAGCCGCAGCGCCGCGTCGAGCCCACCGGGCGAACCGGCCGCCTCGACCACCACGTCCGCACCGAGGCCGCCGGTCGCCTCCGCGACGGCGTCGGCGGCGAGTTCCGGCTCGACCGCCTGGGCGCTGAGCCGCGCGGCCAGCTGACACCGCGCGTGCACCCCATCGAGGGCGATCAGCCGTCCGGCGAGTGGCGCGGCGCAGAGCACCGCCATCAGTCCGACGGGGCCGCAGCCGACGACGACCACCGTGTCCCCTTCCTCCACGCCGCCGCGCACGACGGCGCCGTAGCCGGTCGGGAGGATATCCGCGAGGAACGTCGCCGCCTCGTCGGAAACCTCGTCGGGCAGCGGCCGAAGCACGCGGTCCGCCTCCGGGACGCGGACGAGCTCGGCCTGCCCGCCGTCCAGGCGCGGGTAGACGCCCGAGTAGCCGAACAGCGAGCGCCCCTCGCACTGGGTGACACGGCCCGCGAGGCAGGACGAGCACGTGCCGTCGGAGATCATGCTCGCGTTCACGACTCGCATCCCCAGCCCGAGCGACGTCACCGCCGGCCCGACCTCGACGACCTCGCCGGCGAACTCATGGCCGAGGATCGTCCCTGGCTCGAAGCCCGGCGTCATCCCGTGGAAGGGGAAGAGGTCGGCGCCGCAGATCGCCGTCGCGCGGACAGCGACGATCGCATCGCCGGGCTGCTGGATCCGCGGGTCCGCGACCTCGTCGACGCCGACGTCGCCGGGGGCGCGCAGAACGACCGCCTTCACGCGACTTGCTCGATCTCGACGAGGTGGCCGTCCGGGTCGACGAAGAAGAACCGGCACCCGCCCCACGGCGGCTGGTTCCCCATCAGTTGTGCGACATCCCGCCGTCGGCGACGAGCAGCTGCCCGGTCACCCACCCGGCTTCTTCGGATGCGAGGAAGGCGACCGCCGGCGCGATGTCGACGGCCTCTCCGCGGCGCGGGATGCACTGCAGCATCTGGACGAACTCGAAGGCCTCCGCATGCTTGCTCGCCAGCACGCCCTCGGTCGCCGTCAGCCCCGGCGCCACGGAGTTGACGGTGATCCCGTATGGGCCAAGCTCGCGGGCAAGGGCGCGCGTGAACGCGAACACGCCGCCCTTCGACGCGGCGTAGTGCGCCAGGTTCGGCGTCCCGGCGAGGATCACGTTCGAGGCGATGTTGACGATGCGCCCGTAGCCGTTCTCCCGCATCGCGTTCGACGCGTAGTGGTTCGTCAGGAACGTGCCGTCGAGGTTGACAGCCATGATCCGCCGCCACTCGGCGAAGTCGATCTCGTCCCACGGAGTGAACGGGACGATCGCCGCCACGTTGACGAGCACGTCGAGCTTCCCGTGCTCGGAGACGGTCTCGGCGACGAGCCGCTTTACGTCCTCCTCCTTCGAGACGTCCGCCTGCTTCGTCACGCCGGGCTGGATGTCGGCGCCGACCACCGTCGCGCCCTCGTCGGTGAGCTTGTCGGCGACTGCCTTGCCGATTCCCTGCGCGGCGCCGGTGACGACCGCGACCCGGTTGTCCAGCTTGCCCATCGGTTCCTCCTAGAGCTCGTAGGCCTCCGGCGCGTGCTTGTAGCCCTGCCACGCCTCCATGTCGTGCGAGAAGAAGATCTCGGCGCCCTTCTCGGCGGCCAACTCCTTAACGCGCGCGATCGAGCGGACCCCGTCGACCGGGGTATGGTGGAAGCCCGGCTGGATGCCCTTCTCGAAGGCCGCCGCGGTGTAGGAGACGTCCATCGCCAGCAGCATTGGCTGCTGCGCGCCCTCGAGCAGCAACGAGCAGTGGCCCACGGTGTGACCCGGCGTCTCGAGCACCCTCAGACCCTTCACCGGCTCGTAGTCACCCGAGAACGTCTCGATGTTCGCGCCGTCGTAGTCCCACGAGCGGTCGGAGTAGCCGAAGAACTCAAACGGCTCGTGGTTGCGCGCCTGCGTGAGCTCCTTCTCGTGGATCAAGTTGCGGACGCGCGTCTCCTTGAAGAGCTGGTTGCCCCCGACGTGGTCGATGTGCAGGTGCGAGTTGACGAGCACCGTCACGTCGCCGAGGCCGAACCCGCACGCCTCGAGCTGCGCCGGGATCGTCTGCTCATCGGTCTGCTCCGGGAGCTCGAACGGCAGCACGCGGTTCATGTGGTCGAGGTCGATCCCGGTATCGAGGAGGAAGAGCCCGTCGTCGTGCTCGACGAGGACGCTGTAGACAGGGATCCGCACCTGCGGCCCGGGGACGTTCCACATCAGCTGCGTGTGCTCGATGACGATCGAACCGCCGTCGAGGAACCAGACGCGCAACTCAGGCCTCCAGGGCCTTCCGGACGGCGACGAGCTTTCCCGCGCGCTTCGCCCGGAGCTCCTCGATCTGCTCCGGCGTGTAGTCGTAGATCCCGCCGCCGGTCTTCATCCCCAGGCGGCCCTTGCCGATCAGCTCGCGGATCGTCGACGAGACGTCGCCCGAGGTCGAGAGGTCCTGGTTCAGGTACGAGCCGACGGCGTTGTAGATGTCGAGCCCCGCCATGTCGAGTAGCTCCATCGGGCCGATCACCGCGAGCTTGTAGCCGATTCCCCAGCGGACGTTCAGGTCGAGGCCCTCCGGATCGATGATCCCGCGGTCGACGAGGTCGAGGCACTCGCGCAGGATCGCGTAGAGGATCCGGTTCTCGACGAAGCCCGCCACCTCCCGCTCGACGACCGGGTGGTAGCCGACGCGGCGCACGAGCTCGGAGGTCGCGTCGACCGTCTGCTCCGAGGTCTGCTCGCCCGGGATCACCTCGATCATCGGGATCAGATGCGGCGGGTTCGACCAGTGCATCCCGACGACGCGCTCGGGGTACTTCGTCACCGACGCGATCTTCGTGATCGGGATCCCGGACGTGTTCGAGGCGAGGATCGCGTCGTCGCCGACGTGCTCCTCGAACTGCGGGAAGACCTCGTGCTTCAGCTCGAGCTTCTCCGGCACCGCCTCGAGCACGAACTCCGCACCCTCGAGGGCGGCGCCGAGATCGCTCTCGAACAGGAGCGAGCCTCCGTCCTCCTTCGCCGCGTCGAGCCGCTCGAGCACCTGGCCGGCGAGCTCTGCGCCGCTCTTCGCGCGCTCGAGAGCCTCCGGGCTGACGTCGTAGAGCGCCGTCTCGATTCCGGCCCGAGCCAGCACCGCGCCCATCCCCGGGCCCATCGTCCCCGTGCCGATCACCGCTGCACGCTTCACTGCTCTTCCCACTTCCCCTCCTTCTTCAGCTCCTGGATGCGCCGCCAGACGCGCTCCGGCGTCAGTGGCAGCTCGTTCATGGGTACACCCGCGTCGGCGAGCGCGTTGACGATCGCCGCGGGCACCGCCGCGAGCGCGCCCTCGCCGCAGCCCTTCGCGCCGTACGGCCCGGGCCCGTCGCCGTTCTCCACGATCACGCACGTCATCTCGGCGGGGAGGTCCTCGAAGCTCGGCACGCGGTAGTCGAGCAGCGAGTTGTTCATCAGTAGTCCGTCCTCGTAGACCATCTCCTCCGAGAACGCGTTGCCGATCCCCTGCAGCGTCGCGCCCTCGTCCTGGCGCTCGACGAGCTGCGGATTGATCGCGCGACCGACGTCGGCGGCGGTCGCGGTGCGGCGCACCTTGACGACGCCCGTCTCCGGGTCGACCTCGACCTCCGCGGCGGCGACGCAGACCTCCCAGAAGACGGGGCCCTCCGCGTACGAGCCAGTGCCAACCGGCGTGACCTCGCCGCGGCCGATCAGCTCGCCGCCCGCGAAGCCGAAATGGCGGCGCATCAGCGCCAGGTGGTCGTTCGGCAGGATGTCGGAGTTTGCGGCGATCTCGTCCAGCTGCCGGCGGATGTCGGACGCGGCGCGCTGGACGGCGAGGCCGGCGATCGTCGTCGAGCGGCTCGCGCCGGTCGAGCGGTCGTAGGGCGAGAAGCGCGTGTCGGCACCGCGCACGGTGACCTGGTCCGGCTCGACGCCGATCTCCTCCGCGGCGATCTGCGCGAACGCAGTGCGCGGCCCCTGCCCCATCTCAGTCGTGCTGACCAGGACGACGACACGGCCGTCCGCCTCGAGGCGGCACACCGCACTCGACACCGGCTGCGCGCCGGCGGCGAGCAACCCGACGGAGACGCCGCGTCCGACAAACGGCGGCTTCTCCTCGCCCCAGCCGACACCCGCGGCGACCTTCTCGACGTCGCCGATCAAATCGGCGTCGAGCGGCTTTCCTCCGGCACGCAGCTCCTCGCCCGGTGTGCACAGGTTCTGGCGGCGCACGTCGAGCGGGTCGAGCCCGGCCCGCCGCGCGACCTCGTCCACCTGCGACTCGCCGATCCACTGGAGGTGCGTTGCGCCGAACGCACGGTACGAGCCTGCCGGCGCGAGATTGGTGTACACGCAGGCCGCATCGACACGGTACGCGGCCCAGCGATAGGGGCCAGGTGCAGCGTCCCCTCCGGTGGCGACCACCCGCGGCCCGTTGTCGGCGTACGCGCCCGTGTCGAACAGGCATTCGACCTCCCGCGCGAGCAGGCGGCCGTCCGCCGTCGCCGCGGTGCGCATCCGGCACCACATGTTGTGCCGGCGCGTCGTCACCATCGACTCACCGACGCTGTTCTGGATCCGCACCGGGCGGCCGGCCTTGCGCGCGAGCGCGACCGTCAGCGGCTCCATCTTCGTGTACGACTTCGAGCCGAAGCCGCCGCCCAGGTAGGGCACCTGGACCCGCACGTTCGCGACGGGGACCTGGAACAGATCGGCGATCTCGGCGCGTACGAGGAACGGGTGCTGGCACGTCGCCCAGAGCGTGATCTCGTCGGCCTCGTACTGGGCGATCACGGTGTGCGTCTCCATCGCGTACTGGTAGACAGCGGGAAACGTGTACTCGCCCCCGACGACGATGTCCGCGCGGGCGAAGACCGCCTCGAGCTCGCCGCGGTCGATCCGGTAGCCGTAGCAGACGTTCCCGTCGCGGGGCGCGAGCTCGCCAAGACCGTGAAAGAGGCCGGGCTTCGACTCGTGCTCGGTGACGAGCGTGGCCCCTGGGGCGACCGCCTGGTGGACGTTCGCGACCACCGGCAGCTCTTCGTACTCGACCTCGATCGCCTCGACCGCAGCCGCCGCGGCGGCCGCCGTCTCTGCGGCGACCGCCGCGACCTGCTCGCCGTGGAAGCGCACCTTGTCGATCGCGATGATCGGCCGGTCCTTGATCGCGTGCCCGTAGTACGGGTCGATGTCGGCGAGGTCAGCGCCGGCGAGGACGCAGACGACGCCCGGCATCTTCTCGGCCGCCGAGGTGTCGATCGAGACGATGCGCGCATGCGGGACCGGGCTGCGCAGCACCTTCCCGTGGAGCATCCGTGGGACGACCAGGTCCCCGACGAACTGCGCCTGGCCGCGCAGCTTCTCGTACGCGTCGCGGCGCGGGTGCGAGCGCCCGATTTGTGTCCTCGTCTCGGCGATCGTCGCGGTCATGGCGTCGCGAGCTCGGCGACGGCTTCCAGGATCCCGCGGTAGCCGGTGCAGCGGCAGAGGTTGCCGGCGAGGCGGTGCTTGATCTCCTCCTCGCACTCGCCGAGCTCGCCGTGCTCGAGCAGCGAGCTGATGGTGAGCAACATCCCGGGCGTACAGAACCCGCACTGCAGAGCCGCGTGCCTGGTGAAGACGTCCTCGAGCCGCTCGAACTCCGGCTGCTCGGCGAGCCCCTCGATCGTCGTCACCTCGCGCCCGTTCGCGTCAACGGCGAGGTAGCAGCACGAGCTGACCGGCAGGCCGTCGACGAGCACCGTGCAGGCGCCGCAGACCTGGACGTCGCACGAGCGCTTCGCCCCGGTGAGCCCGAGCGCGTCGCGGAGGAAGTCGAGGAGCAGCTCCTGCGGCTCGACCTCGCGCGCGACCGCTTGGGCGTTGACGCTACACGCGAGCTCCACCGAGGCCTCCGCCCTCCCGCGTGACGCGCCGCTGCCACGCGGCCCAGTACTCCTCGACGAATTCGTCGCGGTACTTGACCGGCTGCAGCTGGAGCGCGAGCTCCTGCTCGATCGGGCGCAGCTCGCCGAGCGTCGATGCGATCGACTGGAGCCGGGCGGCGCGCTCGAGCGTCACCGCGGCGAGTACCGCCCACTTCACGTCCGCGCCGACGACGAGCACGCCGTGGTTCTCCATCAGCACCGCGCGGCGGGAGCCGAGCGCGACGGCAACGCGATCGCCCTCGTCGTCGTCGACGATCAGGTCGGGGTCATCGAACCGCGAAACCCCGTCCGCGAACAGGAGCCCGTCGTGGGTGAGGACCAGGAGGTCGGACGTGGTCGCGCCGAGCGCAGTCGCGTACGGCGGGTGGCCATGGACGACGGCGCCTACGTCCGGACGGGCGCGGTAGACGCCGGTGTGGAGCACCGTCTCCAGGTGCAGCACCGCGTCGGGGTCGTCGAGCGAGACGACGTCGTCGGGCTCGACCTCGTCGAGGGCGACGCCCTTGCGCTTGATCCAGATGTCGCCGGCAGACCCGCGCGCACTGATGTGCCCCAGCGTCAGGTCTGCGTATCCCTGCCAGGCCAGGATGCGGCAGGCCCAGGCGACCTGCTCGCGGAGGCTCTGGGCGACGGCGACCATCAGCGGCGCTCGGTCGGCGGGTACTCGGGGTGCGGGAAGCCGAAGACCATGACGACGTCCTCGTCGCCGGTGTTCGCGACGGCGTGCCAGACGCCGGCGGGGATGTGCACCGCGTCCCCCTTCGTGAACGCCACGGCGCCGTCGTCCAGCCGGAGCTCGCCGGAGCCGGAGACGACGTACGCGACCTCCTCGGTCTCGTGCTTCACCGGCGGGAGCACTGTCCCCGGCGTGAACACGGAGCAACCGAGCGACGACGCGTTGCCCTCCACCCGCCCGGCCGTGACGAGCATCCGGCTCCAGCTCCCCTGCGGGAGCTCGATCGGATCGACGTCGGCGAGCGGGACCGTGACTACAGAGCCCACTCTCCGTCTTTCAGGATGTAGGTGCCGTCATCGACGATCTGCAGCGTCGCGTTCAGGAAGACGCCGTCGAGGTGGAGGGTGCAGTGGTTCTGCCCGCCGGGGTATGCATTGTGGTTGTCGCCGAGCGCGAGGTGGACGGTCCCGATCCGCCCCTTCTCGGACGGCGTCCCGAACGGCGCCTTCTCGCTCGTGCCGAAGGCGAACTCGCCGATCACCGTCGCGTTCTCGACGCCCTCGATCGCCTTGCGCAGGCGCCCGGCTTCCTCGCCACCCTCGATGCTGACGCACTTCCCGCCCTCCAGCGTCCACTTGATCGGCTCCTTCACCTGGCCCTCGAGGCCGATGCCCAGCATCACGCCGTCGACGACCGCGTTGCCGTGCGTGAAGTCCTCGATCGCCGCGAACGCGACCTCGGTCCAGAGCGGGACCGGGCTCATCATCTGGCCCCGCGCCTTGTAGGGGGTCAGGCAGAGCGGCTCGCGGCCTTCGATCGAGACGTGGAAGTCTGTCCCGAGCGGGGTCGTCACGTGGCACTGCTTCTTGCCGGCGAGCGCTGCGACCGCGTCCTTTGTTCGCTGCGCGGAGCGCTCCAGGTCCTCGGGGGTGAGGCCCCACTCGCCCATCCCCGGCTCGATCGACGCGATCTTGCCGTCCGCCTCGCACGTTTCGCGGACGGCGTTCACATGCGCGAAGCGGTTCGCCCACTCGAGGTTGGCGATGATGATCACCTCGTCCGAGCCGACCATCGCACGGTGCAGGTTCTCCGGCGGCGCCATCGGGAAGCGCACGTCGGCGCGGCCGCGGCGCACCTGCATCTCGTTGTTCATGATCACCGGCCAGGCGCCGCGCTCGACGCACACCTCCGCGACGGCCCTCGCCTCGTCCTCGCGGTCATCGTCGCAGATGATCGTCACGACATCGCCCTCCTCGACGGAGAAGCACTCGTCGACGACCAGCGCGGCGTCCTTGAGCAGATTGCCTGACTCGACAACAGTGGCCATACTCACCTCACCCTCTCTGCGGAGAACAGGGGCAGTACTTCGTTTGCGAACCGCTCGACCTGGGCGAACTGGTCGATCGCGCCGAACCGACAGATGAAGTGGTCGACGCCGGCCTCGGCGAACGTCCGGATCCATTCGGCGATCTGGCCCGGGGTGCCCACGGGCCCCCAGTTCGACAGGTCCATCGCCTTGGACAGCTCCGGGTAGTACTTCGAGATGTAGTCGCCGAACGCGCGGCGCGCCTCGTCCTCGGAGTCGCCGATGTTCATCGTCACCTGGTACGAGATGACGAGACGCGAGAAGTCCTCACCGTGCTCGTCTGCGTACCGCTCGATCGCCTCGAGCTGCTCGACGAGCTCGTTCGGATGCTGCGCTCGGCAGCACGTCATCCAGCCGTCGCCGTAGCGGACGATCCGACGGCACGCGTCCTCGAGCCGACCGGCGATCACGTCCCGTGGCGCGTCGCCCTTCAGGCGCGGGTTGGACACGACCCAGACCGGCGGCGGCTGCTGGATCGGCATCAACGGCCCCATCTCGGTGCCCGAGTAGAACGAGACGTCGTCATACCGGAGGAACGTGCCGTGAAAGCTCGCCTTGCCCTCGGTCCACAGCTGCCGCAAGACCGCAAGGCCCTCCTCGAAGAGCGTGCCGCGCTTGACGTAGTCGAGGCCGAGCGCCTCGAACTCGCGGCGGACGCCCTCCTCCGGGTTCCCCATTCCGGTTCCCAGGATCGTCCGGCCGCCCGAGATCACGTCGAGCGTCGCCCACTCGAGCGCGAGGTAGAGGGGGTTTCGCGTCGAGGAGACCATGCACGACGTCCCCAACCGCACCCGCGAGGTCCGCTGCGAGATTGCCGAGAGCAGCGAGATCGGCTCGTAGCGCGGCTTCGAAAAGAGCGAGTCGCCGACCCACACGGAGTCGAAGCCCTCGCGCTCGACCACCTCGGACAGGTCGAGCAGCATCTGGAGGTCGTAGTCGGGCGCGATCAGCGGCTCCCTGTTGTTGAGGTTGACCCCGAACTGGATCAGCGCGGGTCCCCCTGCTCCTCGATCAGCCGCATCTGCGGGACGCGGATGTGCTCGGCCACGAGCTGGGCTGCACCCTCCGCGTCGCGCTGACGGGCAGCCCGCAGGATCGCCTCGTGCTCGCTGATCGAGCGCTGGAGGTTCCCGCGGAGCTGGAGCGAGCGAAGCCGGTGGCGATCGAGGTGGACGCGCACCTGGCGGTACGTGTCCTGCAGCATGCCGTTGCCCGAGCTCTCGAAGAACAGCTCGTGGAAGGCGGCGTTCGCCTCGAATAATCCCTGGACGTCGCGCGCCTCGGCGCAGACGCCCATCTCGTCGATCAGCGCTTCGAGGCGCGCGAAGCCGCCCTCCTCGAGGCGCGGCACGGCCAGGCGCACGGCCATCACCTCGAGCGCCTCGCGCAGCTGGTAGGCCTCGAGAAACTCCCGCGCCGAAAGCGAACGGACAACCGCCCCGCGCCGCGGCCTGATCGTGACGAGCCCGACCGCCTCGAGCCGGCCGAGCGCCTCGCGCACCGGCCCGCGGCTGACCCCGAGCGACTGCGCGAGCGCCACCTCCTGGAGCTCGCTTCCCGGCGCGAGACGCTCCGCGAGAATCTCGTCGCGGATGTAGTCGTAGACCCGCTCCCGCAGCGTGCGGCCGTCGAGCACGACCGCCCCCGCGCCTGCACCCCCGTCCGTGTCCGTCGTTGACTCGTACGCCATTGCAGCGAGCCCGAGCAAGAGATATCGTCGTCCGACGTTGGCTGTCAACAGTCGGCAACCGAGCCTAACAGCCTCGCTCGCGCCGCGGCAAGCCGGACCGGAATTCGACGTGATCTTCGACGCGCACATGCACGTAGGCGACTTCGGCCCGATGTTCAACGTGTCGCTCGACCAGGACCGGCTGGCCTTCACGCTGCCGTGGTCGATCGAGGAGCTCGCCGTCGCGCACCCGGGCGTGAAGGTGATCCTCGGTCACATGGGCCACGGCAACGTCGTCTACATCAACGCGTCGATCGACGTGGCCGCGCGCAATCCCAACGTCTACCTCGAGACATCGGGCATGCCGATGCACACGAAGATCAAGGAGGCGGTCGAGCGGGTCGGGGCAGAGCGGGTGCTCTACGGGTCGGACGTGCCCTTCCACCACCCGGCCGTCGAGATCCTGCGCGTGCAGGTGAGCGGTCTGGACCCGGAGCGCCCGGAGCAGGTGCTGCGGACGAATGCGCGGGCGCTGTTCCCCGGAGAAGCTGCGCCCGTGGAGGAAGCAACGACAGGGAGGAGAGCAGGATGAAGTTGCGTCTGAGGGTCGGCTGGCTCGTGGCGCTCGCGCTCGTGGCCACCGGCGTGATCGTCGCGACGAGCGGCGTGGCCGCGACGTCGAAGACGGCCAAGGTCAGCAACGTCGGCTTCGCCTCGCCTGAGAAGCCGAACGACTACGGCTGGAACCAGCAAGGCCTAGCCGGAGCGAAGAACGCTGCCAAGGCAACCGGCGCGAAGGTGACCGAAGCGACCGGCATCGGGTACGAGAACGTCGAGCCGGCGCTCCGCCGCCTCGCGCAACGAGGTGCCGATCTGATCATCGCGCACGCCTCGGGCTTCAACACCGTCGCGCCGAAGGTCGCGCAGCAGTTCAAGGTGCCGGTCGTCATCTGGGACAACGCGAAGGGAATCAAGAAGGGCCTCGTCTCGAACGTCGAGACCGCCGCGCAGCAGGGCGCCTACCTCGCCGGCGTGCTCGCGGCGCAGGAAACGAAGACCGGGACGCTCGGGATCGTCGTCTCGGCCAGTGATGCGAACTGGTTCAAGCAGTCGGGCGGCTTCGTCCAGGGCGCGAGGTCCATCAACAAGGCGCTCAAGTTCCGCTTCGCGCGGATCGGCCAGGCCTCGTACGCGGACGCGGCCGGCGGCAAGCGCATCACGCAGCAGGTGATCGCGGCCGGCGCGGACATCGTGTTCGGCATGGGCGACGGATCGTCGTTCGGCATGCTGCAGGCGGTTCAGACTGCGAAGCCACCGGCGGGCGCGTCGAAGGTCTACTTCATCGACGTGATCGGGGACAAGACGAAGCTCGACAAGAAGGGCGTCCTCCTCAGCTCGGAGCTGTGGGACTTCACGCAGATCTACACGCAGGCGATCAAGGACGTCAACGCCGGCACGTTCGGCAAGAACTACGTCCTCGGCGCCAACAACGGCCTGTCGCTGCTGAAGACGAACAAGGCCCCGGCGTCGGCCTGGGCCAAGGTCGCGGCGGCACAGAGGAAGATCGCGAACGGCTCGATCAAGGTCGTCTCGACGGCCACGGAGGCTGCCGTCAAGAAGTACTGCCGGTGCTAACACCCGCGCTCTAGGATCGGGGCGGGGCGGTCGGATCGGCCGCCCCGCCCGTCTCTGATGACCGACAGCATCGTCTCACCCAGCGTCAACGGGCAGGCTCCCGCGGTCGAGCTGATCGGCGTCTCGAAGGCCTTCCCGGGCGTCCTCGCCAACGACCGCATCTCCCTCTCCGTGAGCCGCGGCGAGGTGCACTGCCTGCTCGGCGAGAACGGCGCCGGCAAGTCGACGCTGATGAGCATCCTCGCCGGGATGCTCCAGCCCGACGACGGGCGGATCCGCCTCAACGGGGTCGAGGTGGAGATCGATTCGCCGAAGCGCGCGATCGCGCTCGGGATCGGAATGGTCTACCAGCACACGACGCTCGTCCCGACCCTGACCGTGCTCGAGAACCTCATGCTCGGCACGGGCGAGGGCCTGCGGCTCGACGCGAAGCAGGCGCGGCAGCGGCTGAAGGAGCTTGGCGGCTCCCTCGGCGTCGACGTCGACCCCGACACGACCACCGGGACGCTCGCGCTCGGCCAGCAGCAGCAGATCGAGATCATCCAGGCGCTCTGGCGCGGCTCGAAGGTGTTGATCCTCGACGAGCCGACGTCGATGCTGACGCCGCAGGGCGTGGAAGAGCTGGCGAAGGTGCTCGTCCGGCTCAAGGAGCAGGGGCTGGCCGTCGTCTTCATCACGCACAAGCTGCACGAGGCCGTCTCGATGGCCGACCGCGTCTCGATCCTCAAGCTGGGCCGGCTCGTGGGCTCGATCGAGCCCGACAAGCTGCACGCGCGGACGCACGAGGAGATCCAGGGCCGGATCGTCGAGCTCATGTTCGGCGAGGAGCCGGCAAAGGCGACCGACGTTCCCGAGCTCCTCGACTACGTCGAGGGCCACCGCCCGCGGCGCGCGCTTCCGGACGAGCCGGCTCTCGAGCTCGACGGCCTCAGGGTCGAGCCGCAGCCCGGGGAGATCGGTGTGCACGGCGTCTCCCTCGACGTGCGGCCCGGCGAGATCCTCGGCGTTGCGGGCGTCGACGGCAACGGCCAGCGCGAGCTCGCCGAGGCGATCGCGGGACAGCGACCCGTCTCGGCCGGCGAGATCCGCTTCGGTGGTCTTACGATCAACCGGCTCAAGGTGGCGCAGCGCGAGAAGCTCGGCCTCCGGTACGTCAGCGACGACCGGCTGGGCGAGGGCACCGTCTCCTCCCTGTCGGTCGCTCTCAACCTCGTCCTGAAGCGGATCGGGCAGGCGCCGTTCTGGCGCAGCGGTCGGATCCAGCACCGCGAGATCGACCGCGAGGCCAGGGCACTGGTCGAGCAGTTCGACGTGCGGACACCTGGCGTCGGCACCCGCGTCGGCACGCTCTCCGGCGGCAACACGCAGAAGGTCGTGCTCGCCCGGGAGCTCTCGTTCGACCCGACGCTCGTCGTCTACAACAAGCCGACGTACGGGCTCGACATCAAAACGATGCAGGTCGTGCGCGGGCGGATCCGCGATCAGGCCGAGCAGGGCGTCACGTCCGTCCTCGTCTCGACCGACCTCGAGGAGCTGCTCGACCTCTGCGACCGCATCGCGGTGCTCTCGCGGGGCCGGATCGCGGGCGTAGTCGACAACGGGCCCAATGCGGCACGCGAGGTTGGCGAGCTGATGGTCGGAGGAAGAGCGTGACGCAGACGACCGCGGCAGCCGAGGTTCGGGAGACGACGCCGGGCCTCCGCGAGACGGGGACACGGCCGCGCCAGATCGGGGCCGTCGCCGACTTCCTCCTCCGGTCGGTCCTGCCGCTCGTGCTCGCGCTCGGCACCGGCGCGATCGTGCTCGCCGCGATCGGCGTCGATCCGATCAAGTACTACGAGGACATCTACTCGGGCGGCATCCAGTTCTCTGCGTGGCAGGACACCGTCATGCGGATGGCGCCGCTGCTGCTGATGGCAGTCGGCCTGATCGTCGTCTTCCGGGCCGGGATCTGGAACCTGGGCATGGACGGCCAGTTCCTGCTCGCGGGGGCGGTGATCGCGGGAGTCGCGCCGCGACTCGAGCCGCACATCCCGAACACGCTCAACCTGCTGCTCATGTTCCTGCTCGCCGGGGTCGTCGGCGCCGCCTGGACGATCGTCCCGGCGGTGCTGAAAGCGCGCTACAACCTGAACGAGATCATCACGACGCTGATGATGACGTTCATCGGCATCAACCTCGCGCAGATCCTGGTCAAGGGGCCGTTCCAGGATCCGGACACGACGACGCCGCAGACGCGGACGCTCGACTTCAACGCGCTGCTGCCGTCGATTCCCGGGACGCGCATCCACTGCGGGATCCTCGTCGCCGCGTTCGCCGCCGTCGTCGTCTGGTTCATGATGAGCCGGACGTCGTTCGGCCTGCGCCTCCAGGTGCTCGGCGCCTCCGCGCGTGCGGCGCGCCACATGGGCCTGAACGTGCCGCGCCTGATCGTCGTCTCCTTCCTCTGCTCCGGCTTCTTCGTCGGTCTCGCCGCCGCCGCCGAGATCCTCGGCATCTGGGGTTACCAGCGCGCCGACTACAACCCCGCCTTCGGCCTCTGGGTCGTGCCGCTCGTCTTCCTCGCCCGCCTGCACCCGATCGTCGTCATCCCCTACGTGTTCCTGCTCTCGATGGTGTCGATCGGGGGCGACTTCGCTGCACAGGAGGCGAATCTGACCTCGAAGTTCACGCTGCTGCTCGTCGGCCTGACGCTGCTGTTCATGGCACTCACCGAGTGGATCGCGCGCAAACGGGAGCTCAGCGGCAGCTACCTGCCCGGGACAGCGGCGGCACGCAGGCGGCGCCGGCGGGAGCAGGAGCAGTGAGCACGCTGCTCGCGAGCGGGGTCTTCTCGGCGGACGCGTTCACCGCGCTCGTCGCCGGCGCGGTCCTTGCGGGCGTCCCGCTCATGTTCGGAGCGCTCGGCGAGCTCGTCTCGGAGCGGGCCGGCGTCCTCAACATCGGCCTCGAGGGGATGATGCTCATGGGCGCCTACGCGGGGTTCGTCGGCGCGTACTACGGCGAGAACGAGTGGCTCGGGTTTGGCGCCGGCCTGGTCGCAGGAGCGGTGGTCGCCCTGATCATGGTGCTCTTCTGCGTCCGCTGGGGGCTCGACCAGATCGTCGTCGGGATCGCGATCACGCTCGTCTGCGAGGGGGCGACGGCGCTCATCTTCAACGCGCAGTTCGCCGAGAGCCGTCCCACGCTCGGCGCCGTGGACCGCGTCTCGATCCCGGGGCTCGCCGGCCTTCCGGTCGTCGGCGGCGAGGACCAGTCGAACGGGAGCATCTTCAGCCAGCCGCTCGTCGTTTACCTCGGCCTGCTGCTCGTCGTCGTCGTCGCGTGGATGCTGCGGCGAACGCACGTCGGCCTGAACATCAAGGCCGCCGGCGAGAAACCGGCCGCCGTCGATGCTGCCGGGATCAGCGTCGTCGCGACACGCTCCTGGGCGACGATCTTCGCCGGCGCGATGGCGGGCGTCGGCGGCGCGTACCTGTCGATCGTCGCCGTCGGCCTGTTCCAGGACACGGTCGTCGGCGGTCGCGGATTCATCGCGATCGTGCTTGCCATGCTCGCCCGCGGGCGGCCGCTGTGGGTCGTCGTCGGCGCGATGCTGTTCGGCGCCTCGCTGTCCCTCGCCGACTGGGCGCAGGTCGCGGGCATCGACATCTCCACGGACCTCGTCTTCATGCTTCCATTCCTTCTCGTGCTCCTGGTCCTCCTCATCTTCGGCCGCAGGTCGTATCTCCCGGCCGCACTTGCACTTCCGTACGTGCGTGGCTCCCGGTAACGAAAGGAGTTGCAGATGCGCGAACCCGACTTCACTCTGAGCGCCGGGCCGACCGCGGCCCCGCAACGGGTGCTCGCCGCGCTGAGCAAGCAGATCACCTACCACTACGACCCCGCCTTCATCGAGACCTTCCGCGCGACGGAGCGCAAGGTCGGCGAGCTCTTCCTGTCGAAGAACGACGTCCTGCTCATGCAGGGCGAGGCGGTGCTCGGCCTCGAAGCCGCCGCCCGCGGGCTCGTGCGTCCGGGTACGCCGGTGCTGAACCTCGTCTCCGGCGTCTTCGGGAAGGGCATGGGCTTCTGGCTGAAGGACTTCGGCGCCGAATTGCACGAGCTCGAGGTCCCGTACAACGAGTCGGTCGACCCGGCCGACGTCGAGCGGTTCCTCGACCAGCATCCCGAGATCGAGCTGGTCACGCTCGTCCATTCGGAGACGCCTTCGGGGACGCTGCACGACCTGGCTGCGATCGGGCCGATCTGCCGCGCCCACGGCGCGCTGACGCTTGTCGACGCGGTCTCGTCGCTCGGCGGGATCGAGCTGCGGACGGACGAGTGGCAGGTCGACGTCTGCGTCGCCGGCGCGCAAAAATGCCTCGGCGGGCCGCCCGGAATCTCGCTGATGACGGTGAACGACGCCGCCTGGGAGCGGATACGGTCGAATCCCGCCGCACCGCGCGCGTCCTACCTGTCGATGCTCGACTGGAAGGAGCAGTGGATCGACGGCACCAAGTTCCCGTTCACACCGTCGGTGGTCGACATCCACGGTCTCGAGGCGGCGTGCGACGAGCTGCTCGAGGAGGGACTCGAGAACTCGATCGCGCGGCACGAGCTGGCCGCGCGCGCATGCCGCGCGGGCGTACGTGCGATGGGCCTCGAGCTCTGGCCGCGAAGCGACGAGGTCGCAGCGGCGTGCGTGACGGCGATCACCGTTCCCGACGGCCTCACCGACGTGGAGGTGCGCGCGCACTGCCGCGAGCGCTACGGCGTGATGGTCTCCGGTGGGCAGGGTGCCGGAAACCTCGTCCGCATCGGGCACATGGGCCTGTCGGCACGGTCCCTGCATCCGGTCGTAGGCCTCGCCGCGCTCGGGCGCACGTTTGCCGACCTCGGCGTCCAGGTCGAGATCGGCGCGGGTGTCGAGGCGGCGCTGGCCGAGCTGGCGCAGGCGGAGCCGGCGATCGCGTGATCTTCGACTCGCACATGCACGTCGGCTCGTTCGAGTCGATGTTCGGCGTGTCGCTCGACCGCGACGGAATCGACGAGCTGATGCGCGAGCACGACATCACCGGCGGAGTCGTCTTCTACCCCGACCACGAGTACGTGCGCGAGGTGGTCGAGTCGATCCCCGGGCTGTACGCCCTCTACTGGGGCAACCCGCGTGTGACCGGCTACCTCGAAGAGCTGCGCACCTACCTCGAGCACCCGAAGTTCATCGGGCTGAAGCTCCACCCCCTGATCGACGGCTTCCACCCGAACGACCCGTCCGTGCACCCGATGATCGAGGCCGTCCAGGAGCACGGCTACCCGACGCTGATCCACTGCGGACACCCGATCTTCACGCTCCCGTGGAGCATCGAGGAGCTGGCTGCCTCGTTCCCGGAGGCGCGGATCGTCATCGGCCACATGGGCCACGGGAACGTCGTCTACATCAACGCCTCGATCGATATCGCGCTGCGCCGGCCGAACGTCTACCTCGAGACGTCGGGAATGCCGATGCACACGAAGATCCGCGAGGCGTACGAGCGCGTCGGCGAGACGCGCGTCCTGTTCGGGACCGACATGCCGTTCCACCATCCGGTCGTCGAGATTGCGAAGGTCCGCGTCAGCGGCCTGGACGACACAGCCGTCGACCGGGTGCTGAACAGGAACGGCCGCCTGCTCTTCTTCGGCGCCGAGGACGCGGAGGCGCCGGCATGACGCTGCCGCCGTTCGAGCTGCACCGCACGTCGTCTGCGGAAGAGGCGCGCGAGCTGCTCCAGCGCTACGGCGACGACGCGGCGGTGATCTGCGGCGGCACCGAGCTGCTCCTGCTGATGAAGCTCGGCTTCGCCACGTACGGCCACCTCGTCGACATCAAGGGGATCGAGGAGCTCGGTGGCGTCGGCACAGAGAACGGCACGCTCGTGATCGGCGCCACGGCGACGCACCGCGAGATCGAGCGCTCGGCCCTCGTGCTCGAGCAGCTGCCGGCGCTCGCGGCGATGGAGCGCGAGGTCGCGAACATCCGCGTCCGCAACGTCGGCACGCTCGGCGGCAACCTCTGCTTCTCGGATCCTCATTCTGACCCGGCGACGCTCCTGCTCGCGCTCGACGCGGAGGTCGAGTACGACAGTGTGCGCCGGCCGCTGTCGGAGTTCCTCGTCGGGCCGTACGAGACGGCGCTCGCGCACGGACAGCTCCTTCACTCGGTGCGCATTCCGCTCCCGCGCGACGGCACGCGGATCGCCCATCGCAAGCTGTCCTTCCACGAACGGCCGGCGGCAACCGTCGCCAGCGCCCTGCGCGTCGAGGGCGGTGCGATCGCCGAGGCCCGCATCGCAGTCGGGTCCGTGGGGCCCCGCGCCGTGCTCGCGGACGAGGCCGCCCGGGCGCTCGCCGGCGGGTCCGTGGAGGACACCGACGTCCTCCGCTCCGCCGGCGCCCTTGCCGCAGAGGCCGCGGGCGCCGTCGAGGACGCGAACGGCAGTGTGGAGTTCAAGGAGCAGCTCGTCCGCGTGCTGATGGAGCGGTGCGTCCGCGAAGCGCTGTCGTAGTCAGCGGAGGGCTCCGCCTCCTCAGGCGAGCCGCATCTTCGCTCGGATCAGGTTTGCCCGGTCTCGATCAACTCGATTCGGTAGGGCGAAGCTGCATGACGTGGCGATCGTGCAGTGGGAGGAGATCGATCAGTCCGGGGCGAGACTGCAGCGACCGATGTTCCAGGAGGCGCTGGCGCGCTGTGAACGGGGCGAAACCGGCGGGATCGTGGTCGCCCGGTTGGATCGGTTCGCCCGCTCTGCGGTGGATGCGCTTGAGTCGATCAAGCGGTTGAACGCGGCCGGGGCGCGGTTGGTGTCGGTCGAGGACAATTTCGATGGGTCGACGCCGATGGGTCGGTTCGCGATCGGGATCCTGACCTTGATCGCCG
>JBKPSO010000056.1:0-10342 GCA_046735055.1 Actinomycetota bacterium | reverse complement strand
CCGCTGCTCCGCCTGGATCGCGTCCGACTCCAGCGCGACCCGCGCGTTCTGCGCTGCGAGCTCCTGCAAGCGCTTCTTCTCGCCACGCTCGGGGGCGCGTACCTCGACCCGCGCGCCGCGCCGCTCGGAGAGGAACTGCTCGAGCGCGGCGGTGTCGCCTGCGTCGGGCGGGACGACGAGCTGCGGCGGCACGCTCGGCGCCGAGCCGTAGTACTCGAGCACGAACGCCTCCAGCGCCGCACCCGTGTCCCGGCCGGCCACGTTCTCGAGGTGGAAGCCGTAACGGTCGACGAGCTTGCCGTCGCGGAGCGGGAAGATCTGCACAGCGGCGCGGTCGCCCTCGATCGCGATCCCGATCACGTCGACCGTCCCGACCGAGCGGCGGTCGGCCGCCTGGCGTTCGGCGAGGTGGCGAATCGCGTACAGCCGGTTGCGGTAGCGCGCCGCGTCCTCGAAGCGCTCCTCCGCCGCGGCCTCCTGCATCTGCCGCTCCAGTTTGCGCAGAATCGGCCTCGTCTCGCCGGAGAGGAACTCGATCACGCGGTCGATGATCTCGCGGTACTCCTCCTTCGAGACGTAGCCGACGCAGGGCGCCTTGCAGCGCTCGATGTGGTAGTCGAGGCACGGGATCCCGGAGTGACGGCCCGGCTTCGGCCCCTCGCACGGCCGGTACTGGAAGACGCGGTTGAGCACGTCGAGCGTCTCCCGCACCTTCTTCGCGTTCGCGTAGGGCCCGAAGTAGACGACGCCTCGGCGGTGGCGCTCGCGCGTGAACATCACGCGTGGGTACTCGTCCTCGACCGTGACCGCGATGTACGGGAACGACTTGTCGTCGCGAAGCCGGATGTTGAAGGGCGGCCGGTGGCGCTTGACGAGGTTCTGCTCGACGTGCAGCGCCTCGGCCTCGGTGCTAGTGACGATTACCTCGATGTCGGCCACGCGGCCCGGGAGCTGCGCGATCTGCGCGCGTGTATCGGGCGTCGCCTGGAAGTACGAGCGCACGCGAGGCCGCAGCGACTTCGCCTTGCCGATATAGAGGACACGACCGTCCTCGCCCCGAAACAAGTAGACACCCGGCTTCGCAGGCAGCGCCTTGAGCTGTGCCTCGACCCGTTGATTCTTCATAACAATCTCAGGCTACCCTGGCCCACATGAAACGCCTGCTCCTGGCGGGCATCGCCGCCGCAATCGTGATCGCCGCCCCGGCCGCCCGCGCCGGTGGCCCGACGATGCTCGTCGGCGCGGCAGAGGACGCGGTCAAGTCGAACACGCCGGCCGAGGCGAAGGCGCGGCTCGACCTGCTCCGGCTCGCAGGCCTGGATGCCGTTCGAGTCACCTCGATCTGGGATCCGGACCACCCCACTCCCGGTCCGGACACGATTCTCCAGCTCAGGAACCTGACCCAGGCCGCCGCGCTCGACAGGATGAAGGTCTTCGTCGCCGTCTACAACTTCGGCAGCCGCACGACTCCGCTCAGCGACAGCGCCCAGGCGAGCTTCGCCGCGCACGCCGCCTACCTGGCGCGGAACGTCCCCGGTCTGACGAACTTCATCATCGGCAACGAGCCGAACCTGAACCGGTTCTGGCTGCCGCAGTTCAACGAGGACGGGAGCGACGCCGCTGCCCCGGCGTACACGTCGCTGCTCGCGCGGACGTACGACGCGCTGAAGGCGGTCAATCCGGCGATCACGGTCTACGGCGGGGCGATCTCGCCGCGCGGGATCGACCGCCCCGGCTCCGGCCGAGACACGCACTCGCCGACCGTATTCATCCAGGACATGGGAAGGGCTTACCGCGCGTCCGGACGGACGACGCCGATCATGGACGTGCTCGCGATCCACCCCTACCCGGAGAACTCGACGATCCCGCCGACCTTCGCCCACCCGAACACGACGCCGATCGGGATCGCGGACTACACCAAGCTGACGACGCTGCTCGCGACCGCCTTCGACGGGACGGCGCAGGCGGGCTCGACGCTGCCGATCCTCTACGCCGAGTACGGCGTCGAGACGCAGATCCCCTCGACGAAGGCGTTTCTCTACTCGGGCACCGAGCCGACGACGATCAAGCCGGTGCCGGAGGCGACCCAGGCTGAGTACTACAAGCAGGCGATGCAGATCGTGTTCTGCCAGCCGAACGTGATCGGCCTCTTCATCTTCCACGCGTTCGACGAGTCGGCGCTCGACCGCTTCCAGTCCGGGCTCTACTACTCGGACGGGACGCCGAAGACGAGCCTGCCGACGGTCAAGGACGCGGCGCGGTCGGTCTTCGGCGGCGTGATCGCCAAGTGCCCCGGGCTCCAGCTGACCCCCAAGGCACGGATCGGCTACCCGCGTATCAGGTCGATTGCGCTCGGCACCGCCGCGATCGCGGTCACCTGCGACATCGACTGCAACGCCTACGCGCGGCTCGAGAAGCTTCCGAAACACACGACGACGCTCGCCAAGCGCATCTCCGCGCTGGCAGGCGAGCGGACGCTCGTGCCGTTCCCGGCGCGCCGCCTCGCCCCTGGCCGGTATCGCTTCACGATCCGGCTCACCGCGCCCGTGAACGTCGGGCCGCCGCAAACCGCGGCGAGCGCCGAGCTGCTGCTGCTCAGAACCTGAATCGGTAGCTTTTTCGGCATGGCCGAGGGCCAGTACGTCGCCTACACCTTCTACCGGGTCGATCCCGCCTGGCGGCGCATCCCGGTCGAGGAGCGCTCGGCCGGCAAGGACGCGTTCGCAGAGGTCGTCGAGTCCTGGGCCCAGCGGATGGAGGGACTGCGCGCGTACACCTGCACCGGCGTCCGCCCCGACTGTGACTTCTTCCTCTGGAAGATCACGGAGCGCTACGCCGACCTCGGCGAGCTCGGCGCCGAGCTGAACGGGACGCCGCTCGCCGGCTGGCTCGAGACGCCCTACTCCTACCTCGCGACGACGATGGCGTCGCGGTACACGCAGGCGCGCCGAGCACGGAAGATCACCCCGTACAACCAGCCGTACCTCGTCGTCTACCCCTTCGTGAAGATGCGGCCGTGGTACGCGCTCCCGGAGGAGGACCGGCGGCGCGCGATGGACGAGCACATCCGGATCGGCCGCGACGAGTTCCCGGGCATCCACAACCACACGACGTACTCGTTCGGGATCGACGACCAGGAGTTCATGACCGCGTTCGAGTGCGACGAGCCGGCCGACTTCATGCACCTGATGCTCCGCCTGCGCGAGAGCGAGGCGAGCCGCTACACCGAGCGGGACACGCCGATCTTCGTCGGGCAGCTGACCTCGATTCGCGCGGGCCTCGACGCTCTCGACGGTGTTGGCCGCAGCGTGGCCGAGCAAAGCTCGACCACGCGCTAAAGCCGGGCAGCGGCGCGGGTCGAGGCTCAGACGTAGGTGTTCTGGTCCTTCCACGTCCGCCACATGGCGAACGCGGAGACGGCGAGCACGACGACGAACACGACCGCATCTGGCCCGGTCTCGTCGAGGAACGAGATCGCGGCGATGTCCGCGACGATCAGCACGGCCGCGCCGTAGAACACGGCGCGCGCGCGGCCTGACCACATCGAGATCTCCTGCCGCCGCTCGCGCCAGACGAGATAGACGAAGAACGCGACCGCGAGCAGAAACGCGATCCGCGCGATCAGGAAGAGGGCGGTCAGCGTCGCCTGCAACTTGAGCACGACGATCACCGCCGAGACCGCAGCGACGATCAGCAGCCCGCGGACGGTCGGATTCATCCGGCTCACACCGCGCAGGCTAGCGGTCGGCGGAGCTGATGATCAGGTCGCTCGCGGCGAGTGCTGCCCTTCCTCGGCGAAGTGCCGCTGAACGAGCTGGACCGCAATCGAGCCCTCTCCCACCGCGGCGGCGACGCGCTTGACCGACCCGTGGCGGACGTCGCCCGCCGCGAGGACGCCGGGCATGCTGGTTTCGAGTGAAAGCGAGCGACGCTCCAGCGGCCATTCCTGGTCGCCGACGTCATCGCCGGTGAGTAGGAAGCCGTGTCCGTCTCTGGCAACTTCCGCCGGCAACCATTCGGTTTGCGGGCGGGCGCCGATCAGGACGAACAGTGCGTCGGCTGCAACCGTGCGTTCTTCGCCGGTTGCGCTTTCGCGCAGAGTCAGGTGCTGCAGGCGGCCGTCGCCTCCCCCGCCGACCACCGCGATACCGGTGCGGGCGTCGACGTTGGGCGCGGCCTCGATCGTCTGGATCAGGTAGTGCGACATGCCGGCGGCGAGCGACCGCGCGCGCACCACGACGGTCACCTGTCGGGCGTACCGCGCGAGGTGGAGTGCCGCCTGGCCGGCGGAGTTCCCGCCGCCGACGACGTACACGTCCTTGCCGGTCAGCGCGGGCGCTTCCGACACGGGGCCCCCGTAGAAGACGCCGCCGCCGTTCAGCGTCTCCAGAGCCGGGATGCCCAGGCGGCGATAGGTGGCGCCGGTCGCGAGGATCACGGCTCTCGCGCCGACCCGCCGCCCGTCCGAGAGCGACAGCTCGAACCACTCCCCCGAGCGGTCGAGTGCGGTCACTCGATTCAGGAGAAGGAAGCTCGCCCCGAATGCCGCCGCCTGCTCGTAGGCCTCCTCCGCGAGGCGGCCGCCGCTGATGCCCTTGCCGAAGCCGAGGTAGTTGCGGATCAGCGAGCTGGCCGCGGCCTGTCCCCCGATGCCACCGGAGTCGACCACGAGGACCCGTAGCCCATCCGACGCGCCGTAGACGGCCGCGGAGAGGCCTGCCGGCCCTGCGCCGACGATCACGACGTCGAACGTCTTCTCGTCGAGATCCGTGGGCGCGCCGGCGGCCTGCGCGATCTCGGCGTCCGAGGGGTCACTGAGGATGCGGCCGTCCGGAAGAACCATGAGCGGCAGCTTTACGCCGGGCTCCGCCTTCGCAACGAGCGCGCGCCCCTCGTCCGAGTCCGCCAGACAGAACACGTGGGGGACCGCGCAACCCGCGAAAACGTCCCTGAGCTCGTATGCCCTGCCCGACCACGTCTCGCCGACGATGTGGACCGTCTGCGGAACCAGGCGCCGCTCCCGCGCCCACTCGAGCAGGAAATCCGACACGGCTTCGTGGAACACCTCGTCCGGAGACGCCGCCGGCCTCAGGACGTAGTGGTCGGCGCGCCCGAGAGCCATCGACGCGCGGATCACCTCCGCGGTCGGCTCGTCGGTCCAAGCGTTCGCCGAGACCAGCAGCGCGCGCTTGGCATGTGGGTGGAGCCGACGTACGTGTTCGAGCAGCTCGCCGGTCGTGCCGGACAGCGAATGCCCGGCGAGCACGAGCGCGATGTCGGCGCCGCAGTCTCTCAGCTCCGTCAGCTTCCGGAGCGCCTCGTCCGGCGATGAGAGGACCCGAGCTTCGGCAACACAGCGCGGCCTCCCAGGAACCAGAGTTACGGGCTTCCACCCATCGCGCTGATGATGGAGTTGAGATTGATCCCGTGGCGCGCCAAGATATTGGCGGCGTCCGTGACGGCGACAGGGTCAGGCAACGCGGCCTCGAGTGCGTCGAGCGTCTCTTCGGGCACGCCCGCACGGCGCAGCACTGCGAGTATTTCTTCCTTCCGTCGGAACTCGATCGGGTCGCTCATCGCACGGCTCGTTCAAATCGGAGGGGACCGCTGGTGCTCCGGCTCTTCCCCTTGCCGAGCTGGGAGCCCCTCGCGCGCGTGTGAGGCTCGGAACTCGCGCATGCGCAATGCGGATGAGAGGACTTGAACCTCCACGGGGTTTCCCCCACACGGACCTGAACCGTGCGCGTCTACCAATTCCGCCACATCCGCGCGCTAGCTGGGAGGAGCACAGTGTAGCGGCGGCCTGGCGCCGGATCCGGTAGCGGGGTGCGTACGCCGCACTCGGAGGGGGCAACTCGCAGTCGTGACCGTTGTGCCCCACGAGAAGCATCGTCTCGCGGACGAACGAGGCGACCACGTGACGTGGCGATGAGTTCGGCGTGCCGCGCCGGTCTCAACATACTGGGGCGTCGGCAGGCGGCCATCGACGAGCCACGACTGCCGCCTACGCTGACGTGAGGAACGGCAAAAGGAGGTGACCGATGTCCGACTACAAGATTGGAACCCGCGAGGAATGGCAGACGGCTCGCGATGAACTGGCCAAGCTCGAAGCCGAGTACGCCGCGCTCGGCCAGAGGGTGACGGAGCAGCGCCGTCAGCTTCCCTGGGTTCTGGTGGAGAAGGAGTACCAGTTCGACACCGAGCAGGGGAAGAAGACGCTCGCCGAGCTCTTCGACGGTCGCTCCCAGCTCCTCGCCTACAACATCATGTTCGGCCCTGATTACGAGCTTGGCGCCTGCCCCGGGTGTTCGAACCTGGGAGATGAGCTCGACGCCACGCGCGTGCATCTGAACCACCGCGACGTGACGCTGATCTGCTTCTCGCGCGCGCCGATTGATCGACTCATCGCCTACAAGGAACGGATGGGTTGGCAGTTCCCCTACGTCTCGACCGATGGGACCGAGTTTCCCTTCGACTTCGGGCTCGCGCTCACGCGCGAGCAGGCGCAGGAGATCCCCGAGCTCAAGGGGATGATCGACAATCCGCCCGAGTGGCTCGAGGACTGGGGGCGGCAGGTCGGAGCCAGGCTCGAGGACGGCCTGCGCGAGAGCCCGAGCTTCATCGCCTTCGCGCGCGAGAACGGGAGCGTCTACCACACCTACACGGTGATGGCACCGGATCCGTTCGTCGTGCCGTACCACTCGTTCCTGCTCAAGCGAACGCCGAAGCCTGAACCCGAGGAGCCCCGCGCCTGGCGCAAGGACGAGTACCCGGGCTGATCGCTACCGCGTCACGACGCGCCGGTAGCGCCACGCCGAGAGCGGGCGAAGACGACGATGATCGCGATCGTCCAGACGAGCGCAGGCAGACGTCGTTGACGGCCGGAATCCCCAGGAACAGGGCGCGGGCGGCGTCGACCATGGTCGTGAACGGGTTGTGCTCGGCGATCGGCTGTAGCCAGCTGGGCATCGAGTCGACCGGGACGAACGCCGACGAGACGAAGGTGAGGGGGAAGAGGATCGTGAACCGGACGCGTTCGGCGCCTCCGGCGAGGAGGACGAGAAGCCGATGAAGGCAAACACCCAGGAGAAGGCGTAGCCGATCAGGAGGAGCAGCGCGATCCCGGCGACGACCTCCCCGACGCTGCTCGAGAAGTTGAAGCCGACGAGGAGCCCGACGGTGAACATCCCGACCAGCTGGAAAATGTTGGTGACGACGTCTCCGAGCGTGCGTCCCGTCAGCAGCGCCGAGCGGGTCATCGGCAGCGAGCGAAACCGGTCCATCAGTCCCTTTGTCGTCGATTGCGATCCCGGCGTCGTCCAGCCGACGGACCGTGTAGGCGATCGTCCTTCGGCGCTCGGCGACGGGGACGCGGACCGACCCATTCTTGCGTCGTCAGCAGCACCGTCGTCCCTGCGAGACGAGCGCCTCGATGGCGTCCCAAAGCCCGATGCGGCTCCGGATGTCTAGTCCGGTCGTCGGCTCGTCGAGAAACAGGACGGGGGCCGGGCGACGAGGGCGGCCGCGAGGTCGAGGCGCCGGCGCATCCCGCCGGAGTACGTGCGGACGAGGCGGTCGGCGGCGTCGGAGAGGTCTAAGGAGGACAGGAGCTCTCGCGCCCGCTCACGCGAGTGACCTCGGCCGAGGTGGTAGAGCCGACCGACCATGTTGAGATTCTCGAAGCCGGTCAAGGATTCGCACCGCGGTCGTCTTGCCGGCGCCGTTCGGGCCGAGAAGGCCGAAGACGCTGCCCGTCTCGACTCGCAGATCGACGCCGCGAAGCGCCTGGACGTCGCCGTAGCTCTTGTGCAGGCAGGTGGTCTCGACGGCGGGGTCGGCCGGCACCCTCTCCACGCTAGCGGTCGGCTTGTCGCCCTCGGGCGAGCCAGACCGTTCTCGCACGCGAACACGACTGCCTGAAGGCGGTCGCCGGTCTGCGAACTCCGAGTTGACGTGGGCAGCACGCACAACAGGTCTTAACAGCGCTCGGCTAGCGTTTCCGTCTTGCGCAAAGCGCTTGCTCTCACGGCGGCACTGGCCGCCGTTTTGTTCGCCGGCGTCGCGACGGCAGCCCCCGCGCAGCGCGTCGAGGTCGTCGTCACGCTCGATGCTCCGCCGCTCGCGACGGCGATCCAGCGGAGCCGGGTGCTCAGCGCCCGCTCCAAGGCGCAGCGCCTGAACCTGCTCGCGCCGACGAGCATCGCCTACCTACGCTCCCTGACGCTCGCACAGGAGGCGCTGTCGACACGGATCACGACGAGCGTCCCCGCCGCACGCGTCACCTGGCGCTACGAGGTGGTCTTGAACGGCCTGGCCGTCGTCCTTCCGCGCGACGAGCTCGGGCGGCTCGCCTCCGTCCCGGGCGTCGCGCAGGTCTGGCCGAGCGTCACGTACCGGGCGCTCCTGGACAAGAGCCCGCAGCTCATCGGCGCCGACAAGCTCTGGGACGCGCCCGCGTTCGACACCGCAGGGAACGGGATCAAGATCGGGATCATCGACGACGGGGTCGACGAGAAGCACCCCTTCTTCGACGCGAGCGGCTACACGATGCCGCCCGGCTTCCCGAAGGGGAACACGAGCTACACGACCGCGAAGGTGATCGTCGCGCGGGCGTTCTCACCGCCGACGAACAACTGGAAGTACGCGCGCGTCCCGTTCGACCCGACCTTCTCCGACCATGCGACGCACGTCGCCGGGATCGCAGCGGGCGACTACTCGCCCGGCGTGGTCTCGAGGCGCGGACCGCTGTCGGGCGTCGCGCCGGACGCCTATCTCGGGAACTACAAGGTGCTGACCGTCCCGACCGAGAACTTCGGCCTGAACGGCAACGCGCCGGAGATCGCCGCGGGGATCGAGGCGGCCGTTCGCGACGGCATGGACGTGATCAACCTGTCGCTCGGTGAGCCCGAGATCGAGCCTACGCGAGACC
Organism: Actinomycetota bacterium; assembly: GCA_046735055.1. GTDB lineage: Bacteria > Actinomycetota > Thermoleophilia > Gaiellales > Gaiellaceae > DATBLE01. The sequence continues at coordinate 1,413 of JBKPSO010000056.1, read as the reverse complement.
TGGTCGTGGCGGCGATCGACGCGGCCGCCGACGCCGGGGTCGTGCCCGCCATCGCCGCCGGCAACGAGTTCTCGGACTTCGGCTTCGGCAGCATCTCCTCTCCGGGCAGCGCTCCCAAGGCGATCACCGTCGCAGCGGTCAGCAAGCAGCTCGCCGTCGCCGCCTGGTCGAGCGGCGGGCCGACGCCGGTCTCGCTCGCGTTGAAGCCGGACGTCAGCGCGCCCGGTGTCGAGATCCTCTCCTCGGTGCCGCCTCTCGAGGGAACCTGGGCTGCGTTCAGCGGGACGAGCATGGCCGCGCCTCACGTCGCCGGCGGAGCCGCGCTGCTTCTCCAGCGCCACCCCGACTGGACGGTCGCCCAGGTGAAGTCGGCGCTCGTCCTCACGGGCAGGCCGACCCGGCTCGTCGGCGAGGCGCCCGTCACCCGCGAGGGCGGCGGGCTTGTCGACCTGGTCGCCGCGAACACGCCGCTGATCGTCGCCGCGCCCACGGACCTGTCGTTCGGCCTCCTGCACACGGGCAAGACAGCGGCTCGCTCCGTCCAGCTCACCGATGCAGGCGGGGGCGCCGGCCAGTGGACGGTCACGGTCGCGCCACAGGCGACCACCGCCGGAACGACGGTCAGCGCACCGTCGACGGTGACCGTCCCGGGGCGCCTCCGTCTGACCGTCGGCGCAGGCACCGTGGAGGGCGACGCGATGGGTTTCGTCGTGCTCACACTCGGCACCGTCTCGCGCCGGATTCCGTACTGGGTCCGTGTCGTCGACCCGAAGCTCGGTCGCGAGCCGCACGGAACGCTCCGCACGACCGCCACCGACCGGAGCACGACCGCGGGCGGGCGCTCGCTCGTCACCTCCTACCGCTACCCCGACCTGGCGCGCGTCCGCGCGCTCGCGGGGCCCGAGCGCGTCTTCCGCTTCACGCTGAGAAAGCCCGTGGCGAACTTCGGCGTGGTCGTGCTCCGCGGGACCCGCGCCTCGCCTCGCGTCGTCGTCGCCGGCGACGAGAACCGCCTCGTCGGCGCCCCCGGCCTGCCGCTCGTGATCAATCCCTACATCGACTCGTACGGCGCGGCGCGTCCCGTCGCGGGCGCGATCCGGCCGGCACCCGGGAGCTACGACATCGTCTTCGACACGACGTCGACCGCCCCGGCGGCATTCACGTTCCGGTTCTGGCTCGACGACGTCACGCCGCCGACGGTACGGCTCCTCTCGGCCAGAGCCAGGCGGGGCGGCAGCCTCGAGCTCGCCGTCGCCGACAACGGCTCGGGCGTCGACCCCGACTCGCTGATGGCGACGATCGACGGCAAGCCTGCCTACGTCACCTTCTCGCGCGGGCGCGCGGCCGTCAGCCTCCGCCGAGCAGGCCCGGGACGGCACGCGCTCGTCTTCACCGCGGCCGACTACCAGGAGC
>JBKPSO010000055.1:0-4634 GCA_046735055.1 Actinomycetota bacterium | reverse complement strand
GAGTACAGTCGGCGTGTGGCGGGCGAGTCACGTCAGGCTCCGCCGGAGGCCGACGAGCTGCGCCGTCTGGTTCCGGTCATCGCGCTTGGCGCAGCCGTCTTCGCCGCGCTCACCGACCCGTGGTGGACTGCCGATCTCGCTCTCGCGGCGATCCCGGTGGCGGCCTTCGCCGTCTGGGCCTATCGGCGCGACATCCCGCTCCCGCTGGTGGCTGTCGCAGTCATCGTCCCGGTTGTCGCGGCGCAGCGCACCGGACAACTCGAGCCGCTCTTCTTCGAGGTCTCGCTGCTGGCCTTCGTAACGGCGCGCTGGTCGTCGTCGCTTCGGACGGCGGTGGCGTTGGGCGCGCTCGCAGCGATGACTCCCATAGCGGTGAGCATCGTCCAGAACCCATCCGAGATCGCCGTGCCCATCTGGATCGTGGGCATCGCATTTCCCTGGGTGCTCGGTCGCGGGTTTGCGCGCTACGCGCAGCTGGCCGCGCAGCTCGCGGCTGCCCAGCGTGAACTCGGCGAGCAGGCGTTGCTTGCCGAGCGCCGTCGCATCGCGCGTGACATGCACGATTTCGTGGGGCACGGCTTGGCCGCTGTGATGCTGCAGATCACCAGTGCGCGGCATGTGCTCCGCCGCGACCCGGCGTCGGCCGAAGAGGCGCTGCGAGCCGCCGAGGCGCTCGGTCGCAGCAGCATGGATGAGCTGCGTCGGACGGTCGGGCTGCTGCGAAGCGCCGACGACCCGGGAGGCGTCGCACCGCCGCTGCCATCGGCGGGGGAGGTCGTGTCGCTCGTCGAGTATGCGCAGGCTGCTGGCCTCGCCGTCGAGCTGCGGACGCGAGGGGACGTCTCTCGTATCCCGCCGACGGTCGGCGTCGCCGTCTACCGGATCGCGCAGGAGTCGCTGGCGAACGCGGCTCGCCATGCGCCGCGCGCGCGGACCGTTCTCGACCTCGAGCTGGCTGACGGCCAAGTGCGCCTCGTCGCCGAAACCAGCGGGCCGGCCGCCGTGCCGGCCAAGGAGCCCGAACGATCGCGTTACGGTCTGGTTGGGATGCGGGAGCGAGCCGTCGCTCTCGGCGGCGAGCTCGCCGCCGGACCGACCCCGGACGGTTGGCGCGTGAGCTGTCGGCTGCCGCTGAATGTGAACGAGTGTCCGGAGGAACGTTTGTGACGCGCCTGATCCGGGTCGCTCTCGTCGACGACCAGGCGATCGTTCGCGCTGGATTGGCGCGCATTCTTTCGCCGACGGACGGGTTCGAGGTAGTTGCCGAGTGTGCCGACGGCCAGCAGGCCGCGGACCAGCTTCCGGCCACACACCCCGACGTCGTCCTCATGGACATCCGCATGCCGGTCCTCGACGGGATCGCGGCGACGGAACGGCTGCGCGCCGGCGATGATCCGCTCAACGTCCTCGTGCTCACGACGTTCGGCGAGGACGAGGTGCTGTGGGGGGCGATCGAAGCCGGCGCCGCCGGGTTCGTGCTCAAGGACTGTTCGGCGGAGGATCTGATCGCGGCGGTTCGGGCAGTTGCGGGCGGCGGGGCGTGGTTCGACCCAGGAGTGGCGCCGCGCTTGCTTGACCACTACCGCCGCCTGGTTGCGCCCGCGAACCGCGAGGCGAGCAAGCTCGAGTTGCTCACCGACCGCGAGCACGAGGTCCTGCGGCTGATAGCGCGTGGCGCGACCAACGCCGAGGTGGCGGCAACGATGCACGTCGCCGAGGCGACGGTGAAGACGCACGTCGGCAGCATCTTCGCGAAGCTCGGGGTACGCGACCGCGCCGCCGCGATCGTCTTCGCCTACGACCACGGTGTGGTCACACCCGGCGTCACGCCACTGTAGCTGCGGGTTCCTCAACCCACGGTCGGAGCGCAACTCGGGCCCAGGGGCCGATGCGCACCGACACGGCCGTGGCTAGCGTCGCCCGCGTGGAGGGCAAGCGAGTGAGAACTCCGGAGAAGTCACCCCGAGGAAGAGCAGGTGAAGTCGCGGGGCTGGCTCCGAATCTCGACCGCGTCGTGGTGCTGTGAGCGAAGCGTCCCGCGGACACGACCCTCGCCGCTGGTGGGCGCTCGCGTTGCTCGGGGCAACCTTCTTCATGGTCATCCTGGACGGGACGATCGTCTACGTCGCCCTGCCGAGCATCCAGGACGCACTCGAGTTCTCGCCCGCCGGCCTGCAATGGGTGATGAGCGCCTACTTGCTCAGCTTCGGCGGGCTGCTACTGCTGGGCGGCCGTGCGGCCGATCTGGTCGGCCGCCGCCGCGTCTTCATGGCAGGAGTCACCCTGTTCGGGGCGTCGTCGCTGCTGTGCGGCCTCGCCTGGTCCGCGCCCGTGTTGGTCGGGGCGCGAGCGATCCAGGGCGTGTCGGCCGCGGTCATGGCCCCGACCGCGCTCTCCTTGCTGATGACGGTGTTCCCGGAGGGGCCGGAGCGCAACAAGGCGCTCGGGATCTGGGGCGGGATCGGCGGGATTGGGGCGACCGCCGGGCTCGTGATCGGCGGCCCAGTCACCGCCACGCTCGGATGGGAAGGCGTGTTCTTCATCAACATTCCGGTCGCACTCGCGGTGCTTGCGCTGAGCCCGCGCCTTCTGCCTGAGAGCACGGACGCCGGGTGCGTGCGCTGCTTTGATCTGGGCGGCGCGGTGACCGTGACAGCAGCGCTGATGCTGCTCACCTATGCGATCGCCCGTGCCCCAGAGGCAGGCTGGATGAGCGCGCAGACGATCGGCCTGCTCGTCTCCGTGCCGGTCTTGCTCGCCCTGTTCGGGTCGATCGAGGCGCGCTCGCGGGCGCCGTTGGTGCCGCTTGGGACCTTCCGCTCGCGGTCGCTCGTGGGCGGCAACGTGGTGCTGCTGATCGCCGGCATGTCGGTGGACGGGATGCTCCTGATCGTCACCCTGTACGCGCAAGACGTGCTCGGCTACTCGACGCTGCAGTTCGGGCTGATGACCACCGTGATGACCGTGATGTCGGTGATCGGCGCCTACTCCGCCCAGGCCGTCGTGACGCGAGTCGGCTTCAGACGAGTCGGAGCCACCGGCATGGCTCTGGTTGGCGGCGGCTGTCTGCTGCTCACACGCGTATCCGCCGGCGGCAGCTACGGAAGCGACATCCTCTTCGGCCTGCTGCTGTTCGGCGCCGGCCTCGGTGCTGCGTTCGTCGCCTCGCAGATCGCCGCGCTCGCCGACGTCCCCGAGCGGGAGTCCGGACTGGCGGCGGGGCTGGTCGACAGCTCGTTCAACATCGGCGGCGCGCTCGGCGTCGCGATCCTCACCACTGTCGCCGTCTCCCGGGCCGACGGTGTTGGCGGGCTCAGTCGCGAGGCACGGCTGACAGCGATGACCGAGGGCTTCCAAAGCGCATTCGCGGTCGCGGTCGGAATCGCCGTGCTCGGCGCACTGCTCGCGCTGCTCCTCTTTCGCCCAGCGCCCAAGGGCCGACACGGCAACGCCACCGCCAGCTGTTCCACCCCCGACACCGGGCACGAATGCGCATAAGGAAGGCGCCATGAAACGAGTCACAATGGTCAAGCTCTTCGTCAACGACCAAGACGACGCGCTCGAGTTCGACACGGCAAAGCTGGGATTGATAGTCGCCGAGGACAGCAAGCTGGGCGACTACCGCTGGCTACTTGCGTGCCTGCCCGACAACCAGGAGCTCGCCCTCAACCTCGACTTTGCGAAGACGGACGAGCAAAGGGCGCTCGTCGGTCGCCAGGCAGCGGAAAGGACACGTGCAGGGCCTGCGGCAAGCGCTGACTTCAAGCCCTTCCTCGAAGCCACCGGACACTTCAACACCGACAAGATGACCCATTACCAGGTCGCCGCCACCACGAGCATCCGCGAGCGGCCACCGCGCGCGGAGCGCAGCCAATGAATCAGGCCTGTCCTTTTGCGTGTCACTCATCCGTCTTACGGGCGACCATCAACCCAGAGGAGGGAGATCATGAAGTTCCGAACCTTCGTCGAGCCTCCGGAGCCCATGAGGGGGCTAGAAGTTCCCCCGGAGGTTGTGCGGTTGCTTGGCCACGGCAAGCGGCCGCCGGTCACCATCACGATCAATGGGCACTCGTGGAAGAGCAGGGTCGCCATCATGCGCGGCCGCTACCTGCTTGGCCTCAGCAACGCCAACCGACAAGCCGCCGGTGTGGAGATCGGCGACGAGGTTGAGGTCGAGCTGGAATTCGATCCCGAGCCCCGTGTCGTGATTGAGCCAGCCGACTTCGCTCGCGCCCTCGACGCCGATCCGATCGCCCGCACGGCCTACAAGCGCCTCCCCGACGGTCGCAAGGGGCAACACGTGCGCGCCATCGAAAGCGCAAAGAAGCCCAGACGCGGATACGGCGAATCGAGAAGACACTGGCCACGCTGCGGGACTTGGAGTCGGCAGGCCACGCCGCAGCCCGCCGGAGGACCGCCCGCTGATGACCGACGACCGCTGCGTAATCCAACCCTTCGGCCGAGGGTACGTATGGAGGAGGTATGTATGAGCACAAGCAAGGACATTCAGAAGCCCGCCAAGACATCCAGCGCGGCTGGCAAGACGACCAAGGGATTCACGGCCGAAGAACGGGCCGCGATGAAGGCTCGTGCCCGAGAGCTGAAGGCGGAAGCGCGCGCGAACAAGAACAGGA
>JBKPSO010000054.1:0-7964 GCA_046735055.1 Actinomycetota bacterium | reverse complement strand
CGCTGATCTCGAGCTCCGGCAAGGACGTCAGTGCGGACACGCAGGCCGAGCTGACGAAGTCGTTCTCGAGCGCCGCGGACACGGCGTCAAGGTACCCATCCTCGATCCAGGACTCGATCGTCGCAGGCGCCAAGACAGCGTTCCTCCAGGGCGACCAGTGGGCTTATACCGCCGGCATCGTCGCGGTGCTGCTCGGGGCCGTGCTCGTCTTCTTCTGCTTTCCGAGGGTTGAACGAGAGAAGGAGCTTCTCGCTCGATACCACGCCGAGGACCTCGACTCGGAGACCACCCCGGTTCAGCGGTCACCCGATACGAGTCACGGCGCGCTGCCTTCCTCGGGCACAAGCACCAGGACTCCCCCCAGCGCTACACACGAGTGAGCTTCTGCCGTCTCAGCCGCCACGCGGAGTTCCTCGCTCGTCGCATGGGATCGTGAGCTTCTCACTGATGACGGCTGCCTCCTGGTCAAGGATGTGGATTGCTCGCTCCATCGCGACGGGCCGGAGGCCACCCGGGCCAGAGTGGTAGGGATGGTCTAGGAACCACAAGAGGAGCAGCGTCGAGGTGATCACGATCGCTACGCCGCCCATCATCGTCGCCTGCACGACGGCGCGCTCTGCGCTGTCGGCGAAGAACAGCATGAACACGAAGATGGCCACGGCGCTCAAGAACAGCACGATCCACAGCTGCAGCGGGATCACCCCCTCAGCGCCGTGAGTGCGGTCCGACCGAGCATCCTCGCGGTCGGTGCGCTGGTCGAGCCATTTCCCGTAGGCCGCCTGCTCGGAGGCTGAGCGTGGCTTCACCGTCTTGGTGGTGCGGAACATCGCGAGGGTCCAGGGATTGACCGTGTCCTCGAGGGTGCCCGCCTCCATCTTTGGCCACTCGCTGTGGACCACCGTACGCGCATAGCAGACGAGCTCGCCTGAAAGGCGGGCACGCACCCCGACGGGGAAGAGCTGGGCCGTCTCGAACTGCTCCCTGACGATCTGCGCCTCCGTCTCAGAGCCGCTTCGCGAGGTGTCGAAGCTCTCGAACGCCAGGAAGACGACGAACCCGAGGAGCACGGCGAACCCAGTCGCGAGGACGCCGAAGACTCCGGCGGCGCGGTCGCCGTCTTCGAAGTAGCTTCCCGCGGGGGCCCGGCGGCGAACGAGCAGCATCGCTGTGATGGCAACCGCCATGACCGCCACAACGACAAGACCGGCCCAGAGGAGGCTCACGGCTTCACCGGCCCTCGGCTCTCGGCATTGCGCGGACCACGAATTGCATCCTGACGCTCAGGATGATCGAGTGCGCGCAGTACGCTCTCGGGCCATGATCGATTGGCTGCACAGCCTGCCGTTCGTCTGGCTCGTCGTCGTGGTGTTCGGCGTGACGTATGTCGTCGCTGCCGCGATCTCGTGGGCCGTGCTGAGGCTCGCGGTCGGCGAGAGAGCGCGCGCGTTCAAAGCCGTCTCGGCCGGGTTGCTCCCCCCGCTGGGTGTGGTCTTCGGCCTACTTGTCGGTTTCCTCGCAGTCCAGGTATGGAATGACGTTGGTCAAGCGCAGACAGCGGTCGATCGCGAGGCCAGCGCGTTGCGCTCCGTCGTGCTCCTAGGTGCGAGTTTCCCCGGAGCGCCGCAGGCCAGGATACGCGCGCTCATGCGTCAGCACATCAAAGAAGCTGTGAATGAGGAATGGCCGGCGATGGCCGGTCAGCATGCCACTCTCACGGTCGTACCAACCTCGCTCGCCGAGGCGCTCCATCTAGCACTCGCGCTCAACCCTCACTCGGAGGGCGAAAAAGTGGCGCAGCGGGAGATGGTCGCCGCACTCGAAAACGCCCTTGACGCACGGCGAGAGCGCATCATCGTCAGCGAATCGCGGGTCAACTGGGCCAAGTGGACAGGCGTCGTTCTCTTGGCGGCCCTGACCTTGCTCGCGATCGCCTTCGTTCACAGCGAAAAACGCTCCACTACAGCGATCGCCATGGGCATCTTCGCCTCCGCCGTGGCGGTGTGCCTGTTGTTGATCGCCTCTCAGGATAGGCCGTTCGCTGGCCCCTTCGCCGTGAAGCCGGACGCCCTCGTGCAGGTCATGCCAGCGGCACGCTAAGTCGGGCAGTACGCAGACAGGATACCCAGGGCTCTGCTCGGGGACGGGTTCGCCCACATCCCCCGTTTGGGATGAGGCCCGGTTGTGGGTCGCCAGCCAGCTTGCGCCGGTGACGCGCCCGACCGGCACTTCGCGCCTGTATCTGGTGATCGCGATCGCGGCCCTGGCCGGCATCGTCTTCGCCGTGACCGGCTGCGGCTCGAGCAGCGACAACGCGACGACCTCTACGGCCTCGGACCTCGAAACCTGGGCGGGCGGCGCGTGCACGGCCGTCATCAAGTACCAGGCCTCGCTCGCGGCCACTCGAGCGACGCTCCGTGCCGAGAACCTTTCGCGGCCTGCACTACAGGTCCCCGTGGAAAATGCGAGCGAGGCGATCCGAGAGTTCACCGACGCCCTCGACGACCTCGGTCCTCCGCCGGCCCCGCAGGCGGACGAAGCGAAGAAGGTGATGCAGGAGCTCCAGAGCAACCTGAGCAAGCAAGACGACAAGGTCGTTTCGCTGGGCTCCAAGTCCTCCGGCGCGAACGACGTCAAGGCGGCTGCATCGACGATCACGGATGCGCTCACCTCGGCCTCGGACGATGCCGCGCAGGCGGTCGACGAGCTCCGCAAGATCGATCCCAAGGGCAACTTGGGACAAGCGTTCGATAGTGCCGGCTCCTGCTCCTCGCTCTGAAAGGAACGTCTCCGCCCGGCCGGGGGCATCATCCGAGCTGCCTGGGGACGACGTAGTCGACCAGTTCTGCCTCGCCGGGTCTCAGGACTGCCCAGCGCTCACCCCGGAATACGAGCGTGGCGAGAGCGCCGGTCGGGAACTTCTCCTCGAGCTGCGGCAGCTTGGCGCCCTCGGAGGCAAGCTCCCGCGCAAGATCGTGCAGGGCGGGGTTATGCCCGACGATCATCACCGACTCGACGGAGTCGGGGAGAGCGCGGAGGCGCTCGAGCAGTTCCTGCGCCGAGGAGCTGTAGAGCTCCGGTACCTGCTCGACGGAGGAGCGCCGGCCGAGCGAGGGCTGGATCGCCTCGAGTGTCTGGCGGGTCCGCAGCGAAGGGGAGCAGAGGACGAGGTCCGGCCGAAGCTTGCTCCGGCGCAGATAACGGGCGATCTTGGTCGCGGCGCGCCTCCCCCGGGGTGCGAGCGGGCGGTCGACGTCGGCGAGGGTCGGATCCGACCAGCTCGACTTGGCGTGCCGAAGCAACATCACCGTTCGCATGGCACTCGCCAGTAGCTCTTGGCGTCGAGAGCCAGGTCGATCAGGTGATTGTGAACACTCCCTTCATGCCGGCGGCGGCGTGGCCCGGAACCGTGCACTTGTACGGGTAGTTTCCTTTGCGGAGGAACGAAACCCGTAGCGTTGCCGACTGGCCGTGCGCGAGCAGCCGTGTCTTTCGACCGCTTATCTCAAAATCGTGCTTGATCTTCCCGACGTTCGTGACGCGGAAGACGACGACGCCACGCTTCGCCGTCTTCGCGTTCAGGACGAACTTGAACTCACTTGCGGCTACATTCACGCGCTTGAGCAGTACCGTGGCGTCCGCGTTTCGCGTCGCTGCCGGGTGGATGCTTGCCTGTGCAGACGCGGCCGCGCTTGCAACTGCTGCCGATGCAATCAGGCCAACCAGCATCGCTTTCATCGCATTTCCTCCTCGGTGGCGAGTCAACAGAAGTTTCCCACGCCGGCTCAGTCTGAACCACGCGGTTACCGAACGCGGCACCCGGACGGCTCTTGAGGCGGCGGAAGTCGCTTGGGCGAGGTTCCAGCGCGACCAGGAGGCATGCTAGTGGTTGCCAGTCGTGTCGGGTTCGACCGGCAGATGCGCCAACCCCACCCTTCGAGCGTACCGACGATCGGATTCGCTCTCGGGTCCCCGCCACCGGCAGAAGGCTATACCCCGTTGATGGTTTCGCCAAATTAGGGCAATCGAGGGCGCCCTGGAGGGCAGCTGTAGCACGGCACCTAGGCTGCGAAGATCGCGTCCCAGGCGGCTCCGTCGTCCCGGTACAGCTGGCGTTCAGTCTGCTGTCCGTCCCGGTAGTGGAGGACGCTCACCACATCAAGCGTCTACCCGACGTGCTCGAGGACCGCGATGCCGACCGCGAGAGCGAAGCCGAGGGTGGTCAGCAGGCCGACGACGCGACCGCCGAATTCGAACGCCTCCGGCATCATCGTGTCGGCGAGCATCGTCAGGATCGCGCCCGCCGCGAACGCGTCGACGACGGCGACGGCCGTTCCGACGCGTCCTGGAGGAGCGCGTAGCCGGCGAGCGAGGCGAGCCCGCTGGCGGCAACGATCGCGACCCACAGGCCGATCGTCCAGCGGCGGGAGCGACCGCTTTTCTCGAAGCCCGACGTCGCGGCGGCCGCCTCTGGCAGGTTGGAGAGGAAGACTGCAGCCAGCATCGCTGCGCTGACACCCTCGCCGCCGAGCAGCGTCAGACCGAGCGCGACCGACTCCGGGATGCCGTCGAGGACGATCCCGAGCGTGAGCGCGAGCGCCGATCCGCCGGCCGCATTCGGGCTCTTCCGCTTGTCGCCGCCCATGCGGTCGATGACGCCCTCGCCGAAATAGAACGTCAGTGCACCGGCACCGAGCGCCAGAGCGACCTTCCAGTGGCCGCCCTCCTCCGCCTCCGTGATCGCCGGCACGACGAGCTCGAACGCGACGGCGCTGATCAGCACGCCCGCGCCGAAGCCCATCACGAGCCCGAGTGCGCTCTGCCCGATCGGCCGCCACATGACGAGGAGCCCCCCGATCAGGAGCGAGGACGCGGCGACCGCGCCCCACAGAAACGCGGCGCCTACGCTGACCTCGCCCGCATCGCGTCGAAGTTTCGCCGAGCGCTACGCTCAGCGCATGAGCCTGGAATCCGTCGAAGTCGTCGTCCGCGGCTACCGCGCCTTCATCGACGGCGACTTCGAGGCGATCGCCGAGCTGCTCGACCCCGACCTCGAGTGGTACCCGCTCGACGCCGGGCCGCTCTCCTTCGTCGACCACGAGGACGCCCTCTCCGTCGTCGCCGAGCGCTACCGGGAGCAGTACCGCGTCGAGCTCGAGCGCTGCGTCGGGGTCGGCGACCAGGTCGTGGTCGGGTTCCGCGCGTCGAAGGAGGGCCGCGACGCAGACGATCCCCGGCCGCTTCAGTCACGGCGGAAGTTCAGCGTCGAGCGCTACTCCGCGGTCGTGACGATCCGCGACGGGCGCGTCGTCCGCGTCGAGGACTTCCCGCATCTCCCGGCCGCGTTCGAGGCGGCCGGGATCGAGGACGAGGGCTAGCCGCGGCGGAAGAGCGAGCGGAAGAGCCCCATCCGCTCCGGCTGCGGCTCTGCCGCGACCGGCTCGGGCTCCCGCTCGACCTCCGGCTCGGGTTCCGGTTCCGGGACGACCTCGGGCTCTGACTCCGCCGCGACCGGCTCGGGCTCCGGCTCGACCTCCGGCTCGGGCTCCGGCTCGGGCTCCGGCGTGTCGCCCGGCTCCGGCTGCAGCAGGGTGCCCGCCCCGCGCCTCCGCGCGCGCTCCAGGTCGCCGCGGACCGCCGCGCGCATGGCGTCGATCTGGCTCTGATCCCTCATCGCCCGCTTCTTCTCCGCCGCTGCGGAGAGTCCTACGCGCCGATCTCGCACAGCAGCGGGCCCGTGTCCAACGGGTCGAAGCCGAGGCGTCCGGCGATCTCCTCGCTCGAGGGCTTCGTCCCCTCCCGGAAGAGGTCGCGGAGCCGCTCGCCGGTCTTCGGACTCCGCCACCAGTCCTCCCCGTCCTCCTCGAGGAGACGGGCGCGCAGCTGGGCCGACCGGATCCATGCGCGCAGGTAGTCCGCCGAGTAGAAACCGCCGTCCATGTCGGAGAGATAGCCGTCCGAGCGGTAGCGCACGCCGATCGCGGCGGCCAGTCGCTCCGCGTAGCCCGCAGGCGTGCCGCCGTCTTCGGCGAACCGCGCCCAGAAGTCGAGCTCGAACTCGAGCTTCGCCGTGTAGCGCCGGAAGAGCAACGCCTCGAGGAACGTCGCCGCCTCCGCGTTCTCCGCCGCCTCCTCGTCCGAGAGGCGGAAGTGGAGCGCGTGCCACCCCGGCTCGCGCGAGATCGCCTCGACGATGTACGAGTAGATCTCGGTCAGCGCGTGGTCGCGGGCGAGCCGCCGGAAGGTGTAGGGGAGCGCCGGGTCGCAGCCCGCGTAGTGCAGCGCGTGGCCCGCCTCGTGCAGGAAGGCCTGGTAGTCGTGCAGCCCGCCCTGGGCGCGCGTGATCAGGTGGACGAGCTGCGGCGGATCGGAGGCGATCACGCACGGGCGGGGCGCCTTCTGCGGCCGGTCGTCGAGGTCGGGCCTGATGTTCGGGTCGCCGGCGAGGTCGAACCCGAGCGCCTTCAGGGTCTCCAGGCAGACGTCCGTCGCTCGATCCTTCGAGTAGATCGACTCGAGCGGCGAGAGCCTGCGGACGTACGACGTGTGGTACGACCACGGCCGCTCGTCGCGCTCCGGCCCGAGGACGCGGTCGAACCATTTCTCGCGCAGGCGGAGGAACGACTGCTCGCTGGCCTGGCCCGCCGGCACGAGCGCGTCGGCCAGCGGCCGCAGGCGGATGCCTTTCTCCTCCTCGTTGCGCGCGACCGGGTCGGGCTCCCGCGAGAGCTCGGCCGAGAGCTCCTCGGCCTCGCGCAGGAGCTCGAGGCGCTCGTCGTTGAACACGACGTTCGCGTCGGCGTGCAGCGTGCCGAGCTCCTCCCGCTCCCGATAGTCGTCGGTGACTGCGAGCCGCGCCTGCGCGGCGCGCAGCGGCAGGTCTTCGCCGCGGAAGCTCACCCGCGCGGCGAGCTGCCCGTTCTCGAGCGCGTCCTCGCGCTCGACGAGCTCCGCAGAGACGATCCCGCTCTCGCACACCTTGCGCAGGCGGTAGAGCTGCTCGCCCTGGTCGCCGCCCGCGTCCCGCTCCGCCTCCCAGAGCGACTCGAGCTGCTCGCGGGTGAAGAGATCGGCATACCGCGCGACGATCTCCGCCTGCTCGGAGACCTCCTTCTCGCCGACGCGCACCGCCCGGCCCTCCTCCGAGCGCTCGAACAGGTAACGCCGCAGCCGCTCCTCGTAGTCGAGGGGCGTGTAGACCCCCGCCGTCGTCACGCCGCGAATCTACCTCGCCGAACCGTCGATCAGACGGCCGACCGTCTCGCTCAGCCGGTCGATTCCGAGCGGCTTTACGAGCACGGCGTCGGCGAGCTCGCGTAGCTCGGGGTTGATCGCCTCCGAGCCCGTGAAGAGAGCGACCGGCGGCCGCGTCTCGCCGAGGCTCGCCAGCAGCTGCCTGCCGTCGCCGTGGCCCACGTGCAGGTCGAGCAGGATCGCGTCGACGGGACCTGCAGCGAGGGCCGCGCGCGCCTCCTCGATCGACGCCGCCTCGAGCACGCGGTATCCGTCGAGCTCCAGTGTGATCCGGCAGAGCATGCGAAGCGAGTCGTCGTCGTCGACGACCAGGACCGTCTTTCCCCCACCGATTGCCGCCATCGGCGGGCGAGTCTAGCGCGTCCGGCGCCGATATCATCGCGTCCTTGAGGCCGAGTCCCAGTACCAGTGCCGCCCGCCAGTACGCCGGCACGATGGCCGACTTCTGGAGCGGGCTCTCTCGGACCCTCCATGGGCTCGAGACGCTCGCCTCCGACCCCCGCCGGCTGGACGCGGGCGCGGTCGGAGTGCTCCGCGCGCTGCAGTACCGCCTGCATTGGTCGAGCGAGCTGCTCGCGGGCGTCGAGCCGCCGCCGGGCGCACGCTCCGCTCACGCGGAGCTCGCCGGCGCCCTCGTCGACGCCCGCGACGCGACCGGCGAGTTCGCCGACGCGATCGAGGCCGGCGACGGCGCCGCGTCGGCGCTCCTGCTC
>JBKPSO010000053.1:0-2950 GCA_046735055.1 Actinomycetota bacterium | reverse complement strand
TCGTCACCTTCGAGGACCCGGTGCTGTCGGCGAACGCACCCGAGCTCGCGATCCGGCGCGCCGACGGCTCGCGCTGGCTCAACAACGGCGGGCTGGGCTGGACGAACGAATACGACAAGCGCGTGTGGAAGTACAACGTCGACATCGCCGTGCAGGCGGCGAGGCTCGGGTTCGACGAGATCCAGTTCGACTACGTGCGCTTCCCGAGCGACGGCGACCTCTCGCAGATCCGCTACCCGGGCACGCACACGCAACCGCTGGGCTGGACGATTCCGGCGTTCCTCAAGTACGCCCGGTCGCGCCTCCACCCGCTTGGCGTGCGGCTGTCGGTCGACGTCTTCGGCCTCTCGGCCACCCGCAATCTCGGCATCGGGCAGTTCCCTGCGAGAATCGCGCCGCTGGTCGACACCATCTACCCGATGGTCTATCCCTCGCACTACGTTCCCGGCGAGTACAACATCATCGATCCCGATTCCCGGCCGGGCACGACCGTCGCCTACTCGCTTCGCGACTTCCGCAGCAAGGTCGCCGGCCGCAAGACGATGCTGATCCCGTGGCTGCAGGACTTTTCGCTCGGCCGCGCGTACACGCTCGCCGACGTGCAGGACCAGATTCAGGCCGCCCGGCTCGAGCATGTGAAGGGCTTCATGCTCTGGAACGCCCGCGGGATCTACACCGTCAAGGCGCTCTCCACCAGGCCGTTCTAGCGGCCGCCGGCTCCGTTATCGTGGGCTCCTGATGGCGGCGACGAAGTCGATCGAGCTCCGCACGGCGATTCCCGGCCCGCGCTCGCAGGAGATCCTGCAGCGCAAGGCTCAGGTCATCGCCGATCCGCTCTCGATCTACATCCCCGTCGTGATCGACCACGGCGACGGCGCGACGCTGACCGACGTGGATGGCAATACGTTCATCGACTTCACCGGCGGTGTCGGCTGCCTCAACGTCGGTCACGCGAATGCACGCATCACCGAGGCGGTGCAGGAGCAGGCAGCGCGCTTCCTGCACACGGACTTCACGATCGTTCCGTACGAGGTCTACGTCACGCTCGCGGAGCGCCTCGTCGCAACGGTGCCGATCGCCGGCCCGGTGAAGGCCGCCTTCTTCAACGCAGGCACCGAGGCGATCGAGAACGCGATCAAGTTCGCCCGCGCGTACACGAAGCGGCCGGCCGTGATCGCCTTCGAAGGCGGTTTCCACGGACGCACGCTGCTTTCGTTGTCGCTGACGTCGAAGACCCATCCGTACAAGGCTGGGCTCGGACCATTCGCGCCGGACGTCTACCGCGTCCCGTTCGCGCAGGACTACCGCGGCCCGAGCGCCGGCGAAGCGCTCGCCGCACTCGAGCGCGCGCTCGTCACTCAGGTCGCGGCCGAAAGCGTCGCCGCGATCGTGATCGAGCCCGTGCAGGGCGAGGGCGGCTTCGTCGTCGCTCCGCGGGAGTTCCTCGCGGGCGTGCGCAAGATCTGCGACGAGAACGGCATCGTGCTCGTGGTCGACGAGGTCCAGACCGGCTTCGGCCGCACCGGCAAGCTCTGGGGGATCGAGCACTACGGCGTCGAGCCGGATCTGATGTGCATCGCGAAGTCGATCGCCGCGGGCCTCCCCCTCTCGGGCGTGCTCGGCCGCGCGGAGATCATGGACGCGCCGGGCGACTCGGCGATCGGCGGAACCTACGTCGGGAATCCGGTCGCCCAGGCGGCGGCGCTCGCGGTGCTGGATGTGTTCGAAGAGGACGGGCTCATCGAGCGCGCGGCCCAGATAGGCGAGACGATCCGAGAGCGGATGCTCGCCTGGCAGCAGCGATGGCCCGCGATCGGTGACGTCCGCGGGCTCGGGGCGATGCTCGCGCTCGAGCTCGTCGAGGATCCCTTGACGAAGGCGCCGGCCGCCGACCTGGCGACGAAGGTCGCCGAAGCCGCCGCCGAGCGAGGCCTCCTCCTCCTGAAGTCAGGGATCTACTCCAACTGCATTCGTGTGCTCGTCCCGCTCGTCATCGCGGATTCGGAGCTCGACGAGGCGCTCGGCGTCTGGGAAGACGCCCTCGATTCAGCACTCGCCGGCTAGGCGCCGATAGAACCCGGATGGTCGGGTTCCTCATCGCCGTCGTCGCGGCAGTGCTGCCGTTCCTCCTCGGCATGTTTGGGCTAGGACGCGTCCGCATCATGATCATCGGCGGGGTAATGGCCTTCGGCTGGATCGCGGCGATGGCTGCGGCTGAAGCAGCCCACCCACCGAACTATCCCGAGACTCCGCCATTGTGGTTCTTCGTCGGACTTGTCCTCCTGCTCTACGCAATTTGGTGCGGCGGGTCGTGGCTCGGCGTGCGCCTCAGACGTGTTCGAGCACGCTGAGGGTGTAGGTCGGCGATTTCAGACGGGTCGGAGACAAGCCTCCAACCCTGATGTCGGCATCGCAAGCGGTGCCTTCCGGCGCATACCCAGAGCGACCCCTGGGTAGCTTTCCGTCCGTGGTCGGAGAGACGATTGCGGAACGGTACGAAGTGGAGGAGCTCGTCGGCCACGGCGGCATGTCCAGCGTCTACAAGGCCAAGGACTCGCTGCTCGAGCGCCACGTCGCGCTGAAGATCCTCCATGAGCAGTACAGCGCCGACGAGGACTTCGTCGAGCGCTTCAAGCGCGAGGCCCGTTCCGTCGCCCAGCTTCAGCACCCGAACATCGTCACGGTCATCGACCGGGGCGAGGAGAACGGCCGCCAATACATCGTCTTCGAGTACATCGACGGCGAGAACCTGAAGGAACACGTTGTCCTCAACGGGCGGCTCGACGTCCGCGAGGCACTCGAGATCGCCGTCGAGGTCGCGCGCGGCCTTGCGTTCGCGCACGAGCAGGGCCTGGTGCACCGGGACGTAAAGCCTCAGAACATCCTCCTGAACGGTGACGGGCGCGCCAAGGTGACGGACTTCGGAATCGCGCGCACGGTCGACGTCGAC
>JBKPSO010000052.1:0-4862 GCA_046735055.1 Actinomycetota bacterium | reverse complement strand
TGGTGGCTGACGTGCGACCACATGTTCCGCCGGTTCGCGACCCCCTTCGCGTGCGACTGGGTCGCGAAGGAGATCAACGGCTACGTCTATACGGCGGCGGTCGCCGCCGACCCGGAAACTCGTGTCGAGGCGACGGAATACCAGGCGCGCTACGTACCCCGGGTTCCCCGCGAGCGAGGCTATGCGCAGACGATCGCGCCCTACCTGGACTGGGTGCTGCCGCACTATGCCGAGCGCTTCTCCGAGTGGTGGCGGGAGCGCCTGCGGCCCGAGATCGAGCGCAACTTCGAATACATCGACGGGCGCCTAATGGAGGAACCGGGCCTCGTCGAGCTCGCCGTCCTGCTCGAGGACGCCATCGACGTCCACGACCGGCACTGGAAGATTCACTGGCTGCTGAACTTCGGCCAGTTCTCGGCGACGCTGGCGCTCGGCGAGACGATCCGCGAGGTCCGAGGGGAGGTCGGCGAAGACCTCGCCGGCCGCCTCCAGAGCTCCGTCCAGGATCGCAACTGGGACTCGATCGAGGCGTTGTGGCGGATGAAGGAGGACGTCAAGGCCGACGGCGAGCTCACCGCCGCCTTCGCCGCGGCCGACGGCGACGGCGTCCTCGAGCGCCTGGCGTCGACGGAGCGCGGCCGGCGCTTTCTGGGGGAACGGCTCGATCCCTACAGGCTCGAGTTCGGCAACCGCTCGATCTGGTCCCACGAGTTCGTGTATCCGACCTGGCGCGAGGATCCGGGGCCGATCGTCGAGGCGATCCGCGGCTATCTCGAGTCCGACTTCGACTACCGGGCGGCGATCGACGCCGTTCGCGCCGACCTCGACTCTGCTGTCCACGAGCTGATGGACCCGGCTCCGGACGGGCCCGACCGCGACCGCCTCCACGCGGCGCTCGACCGCGCGACGGCGATGAATCCACTGACTCCCGACCACCACTTCTTCATCGACCAGGGGACGAATGCGCGCCTGCGGCTCGTGTTGGTCGCGATCGGTCGCCGGCTCGTCGAGGCCGGCGCCCTCCCAGATCCCGAGGCCGTGCTCTTCCTTCGCTACAACGAGCTCCGCACGGTGATGGCCGAGCCCGGCGTGCTCGACGCGCGTTCCCTCGCTGCGCGCCGGCGCGCGGAGCGCGAGGCGGCATTCGACCTCGACCCGCCCGAGTGGGTCGGCACCGCGACGGAGGAGGCATTGGCGTTCCCGTACCTCCGGAACTGGGGGTTTCCCGAGCGCTTCTACCGCGGGCTGGAGGCGGACCGGGCGGAGCTCGCCGGCCTCGGCGCGTCGCCCGGCATCGTCGAAGGGCCGGCGCGGGTGGTGGACTCGCCCGAGGAGTTCGACGCCGTCCAGCAGGGTGACGTCCTCGTCTGCACGATGACGAACCCCGCGTGGGTGGTGGTCTTCACGAAGGTGGTCGGTCTGGTCACCGACTCCGGCGGCGTCGTCTCGCACCCCGCGGTGCTGTCTCGTGAGTTCGGCATCCCTTCCGTCGTCGGCACCTCCGTCGCCACCGCGCGGATCCGCACCGGCGACCGGATCCGGATCGACGGCTCGGCCGGAACCGTCGAGATACTCGAGCGGGCCGGCGAGTGATCGGCCGGGTCGTCCTGCGGGAGCAGGTCAAGGACCTGATCCTCGAGCGGATCCTCAAGGGCGATTACGAGCCTGGCGAACGGATCGTGGAGACGCGGGTGGCCGACGAGCTGGGGATCAGCCAGGCTCCGGTGCGCGAGGCGCTGCGCGATCTCGAGCTGCTGCGCTTCGTGGAATCCGAGCCCTTCCGCGGTGCGCGCGTGCGCGAGGTGACCATCGATGAGCTGGCCGAGATCTATCCGGTGCGTGCCGCGCTCGAGGAGGTCGCCGCACAGGCGGCGGCGACGCGCCTCACGGCGGGGGAGCTCGATGCGCTCGAGGACGAGGTACAGGCGATGCACGACGCGGCCGACCGCGGTGACCTCCACGAGCAGGCAGAGCACGACGTCGCCTTCCACCGCATCATCGTCGAAGCATGCGGCAACACGATCCTCCTCGACGTGTGGCGGTCGCTGGGTGTCGAGTCCCGGACGCTGATCACGGCGCTGAAGGTCGGGACTGACGGCCACGAGATCGCTGAGCTCCACCGCCCCGTCATCGACGCGCTGCGCTCGCGGAACCCGCGGCGGTCGGGAGCCGCGCTCCGCAACCACCTCCTGTACTTCTCGAAGCTACTGAAAGGGGCGAAGCGATGACCCGCCTCGTCGACCTGTCGATGCCGGTGCACATGGACATGCTCACCTTCCCGCGTGTCCCGCCGCCGATGCTGATGCTGTACGAGAGCTGGACCGACTTCGCGACCCGGATCGGCGCGGCGGAGTACGGCGCGACGTCGCTGACCGCGAGTTACGTCGTCGTTCAGAACGACCATGTCGGCACGCACGTCGACGCCGTGAAGCACATCCGTGGCCCGGAGGCACCAGGGCCGGAGGGAATCCCGCTCGAGTACTGCTTCTCGGACGGAGTCGTCCTCGACTTCCGGCACAAGGAGAAGGGCACGCGGATCTTCCCGGACGAGATCGACGAGGCGCTCGCGAAGATCGGTTACGACCTGAAGGAGCGCGACATCGTCCTCATCCACACCGGCGCCGGCGCGTACAACACCGAGGAGGCCTACAAGACGGACTTCCCCGGCATGACCGGCGAGGCCACGCGGTACCTGATCTCGAAGGGCGTCCGGATGATGGGGTGCGACGCGATCACCTTCGACCCGCCTGTCTGGGCGATGTTCGAGCAGAAGCACTTCTGGGAGGCTCACCTCGTGATGAACGAGGAGGACTACTGGCACCTCGAGAACCTGATGAACCTCGACCAGCTGCCCTCGCACGGCTTCAAGCTCGCAGTCTTCCCGGTCAAGTGGACCGGCACGACCGCGGCGCCGGTGCGGGCGGTCGCGATCCTGGACGACCAGTGACGGCCGGGACGACGTTCGCCGAGGAGGTCCTCAGCGGCCCGGCGGCGCTCAGGATCGACGTCGTCGGCGGGGCGGAGCGCGAGCACGTCCTCGACGAGACGACCTTCCTTGCCTACCGGATCGCCGACGTCGCTCAGCGCCCCGAGGTCACGAAGGAGCGCCCCGACGTGATCTGGGACGCGGCCGCGGCGCGCAAGGGGATCTGCTACCGGGACGGGCAGCTGTTACTCGAAGGGCCGTGGGCGCAGGGCGAGCTGAACAAGATCGTCGTGACGATGCTCGCCTTCCAGCTGGAGCAGGAAGGCTTGCATCCGTTCCACTCGTCCGCGGTGCGCTACCACGACCGGACGATCCTCTTCCTCGGCGGCGAGTCCAACCACGGGAAGAGCATGAGCCAGATCGAGGGCTGCCGACGCGGCGGCCTCCTCGTCTCGACCGAGACGACGGTCACGGACGACGACGGGGTCGTCGTGATGGGATCGAAGAGCGTCTTCCTGCGCATGCGCGCGAAGGGCACCGAGCGCTCGGATCTCCCGAGCCAGGACGAGGGGGTCGGGAAGTTCTTCGACGAGACGCCCGAGTTCGTTCCCTTCGAGGAGGCTGCGCCGATCGACCTCGTCGTCGTGCCCGGGATCGACGGCCACTTCGACACGAAGGCCAGCCCGATGATCCAGTTCGAGCGCGAGTACCAGACCTTCCACTCGCTGATGAACTACTTCGGGCTCAACCAGCTCCTCTCGAGCGACGGGGTCGTGATGCCGATCGTGGACACGGACGAGCTGCGTGCGCGGCGCGGCGAGTTCTGCAGCCGGTTCGCCGCCGGACGGCCCTACTACGTGATCCGCGCCCGAACGCCCCAGATCCTCTTTGACGAGGTGGAGAAGCTCATCTGATCGGATTCGCCTACCACCGGCCGGAGAACCTCGCGGACTTCCGCCGGGTGCTGGCGGAGGCAGCCGGCGAGGTCGAGCTGCTGGCCGGGGGGACCGACGTCGTCGTCGGTCTGAACAAGCGAACGCTGCGGCCCACGGCGGTCGTCGACCTGAAGCGCCTCGACGTGCTTCCCCGCCGGATCGAGGAGGTCGACGGCCGACTGCGGGTCGGCGCGCTCGCGGTGCTCACCGAGCTGATCGAGGACGCGCGCGTGCAGCGGCACTTCCCCGCGCTCGTCGAGGCGGCGGCAGTCGTCGGGTCGGTGCAGATCCGCAACCGCGCCACCCTCGCCGGCAACATCTGCAACGCATCGCCCGCCGCCGATACCGCGCCGGCGCTCCTCGTGTACGCGGCGCGCGCCAACGTGCTCGGCGCGGACGGTGGCCGCGTGGTACCGCTGGAGGAGTTCTTCACCGGCCCCGGCGAGACAGTGCTCGAGCACGGAGAGCTCGTGACGTCGATCGACCTGCCGCTGCCGTCGCGGCCCGCGGGCGCCGCGTTCCTGAGGGTCACCCGCCGCCGCGGCTTCGACCTCGGCACGGTGAGCGTCGCCTGCCGCGTTGCGCACGGGGAACCGACGAGGTTCGCCTTCGGCGCCGTCGCTGCGCGGCCTCTCCTCGCCGTCGACGAGAGCGGCGGGGAGCCTGCAATTGACCGCCTGCTCGCCGCGACGAGCCCGATCACCGACATCAGGGGCAGCCGCGAGTACCGGCTGGCGATGCTCGCGACGCTGAGCCGCCGCGCGCTGGCGAGCGCGCGCGAGCGGCTGGAGGCTGCGGCATGACGGCTCCGCGCTACACCGTCACGCTGAACGTGAACGGTGCCGAGCACACGCTCGACATGCCGGCGCACCAGACGCTGCTCCGCGTCCTGCGCGACCGGCTCGACCTGACCGGGACGAAGGAGTGCTGCACCGAGGGCGAGTGCGGGGCATGCACCGTCCTGGTCGACGGGCAGGCGGTCGACTCCTGCCTCGCGCTGG
>JBKPSO010000051.1:0-6896 GCA_046735055.1 Actinomycetota bacterium | reverse complement strand
AGGTCGGGCCGGGGAAAACGGTCGCCGTCGTCGGCGACGGCGCGGTCGGTCTCTGCGGCGTGATCGCCTCAAAGCGGCTCGGCGCCGAGCGGATCATCCTGCTCGGCAACAACTCGGAGCGGATTAGGCTCGGGCAGGAGTTCGGTGCCACGGACGTTGTCCGTGAGCGCGGCGACGAGGCGGTCGAGCGCGTCCAAGAGCTGACCGGCGGGTTCGGTGCGCACTCCGTTCTCGAGTGCGTCGGCCTCGAGCAGGCTGTCGTCACTGCGCTCGAGGTCGCACGCTCCGGCGGCGCCGTCGGTCGCGTCGGCGTGCCCGAGCACGATACGACGCCGACCAGCATCGCGTTCTGGAAGAACGCCAGCGTGGCCGGCGGACCCGCGCCCGTGCGCGCGTACATCGACGAGCTGCTGCCGGACGTCTTGGAGGGCCGGATCGAGCCGGGCCGAGTCTTCGACCGGACGGGAACGCTCGACGAGGTGCCCGACGGCTACCGCGCGATGAACGACCGCGACGTCCTCAAGTTCCAGATCGCCTTCTAGGAGAGAGATGACGACGAAGCTGTGGATCAGCGACTACGGTTACGAGCCGGCACGGCAGTCGACCCGGTCCAGCAAGCCCTCGTGGGACGTACCGGGAACACGGCGAGCTGTGATTGCAGCAGTCCGACGATGCGGAGCAGCATGACTGAGCCAATGCGGGTCTCACTTTCTGGCGCGCTGCATGTGCCGCTGGTCCCGTCGGACGCCTGGCATCTCTTCACGCCAAGAGGCGAATGCTTTTGGGCTGAGGACTGTCGACGATCACGCCGGCATGGTCATCGTGACCTGCGCGGGACCCGGGGGAGGGACGACCGTAGCCGTCCGCTACGAGCTCACCGCGCTCAAGCCAGGCGCCAACACGGCTTGGATGAATTCGCCGCCGGCTACCAGAGTTTTTTGGAGCACTGGCAAGACTCGATCGAGGCGGCGCTGGCGAGCGCTGCACACTCCCCCGGAAGCGACAAGCAAGTGACGATCCGGCGCTTCTCGCTGTCACACGACGGCGGCTATTTCGCGCTGGGGTTGATCTTCGCGGTGTTCGTCGCGATCGCCTTCGGGGCGCCTTGGGCCCTCGTGGGCGCTGGAGCGGGCGCCGTCGTCGGCCACGCGAAGGAGCTGGATAACCTCGGCCGGCTGATCTCCCGCGGATGAGTGCGACCCTATTCGAGACAGCGAGCGGGCCGATCAAAGATGCCGACTACCGCCGTTGCTGTATCAGCGACGCGCACTACCTGTTCGCGCTGGCCGGAAGCGGCGAGCCGTTGTTGTTGTTGCACGGCTTCCCCGAGACGCACTACTGCTGGCGCGCGATCATCCCCTCCGTTGCTGAATCGCAGACCGTCGTTGCGCCCGACTTGCGCGGCTACGGCGGCAGCCGCGCCCCGGCCGGCGGGCCACGTGGCGAAGGGTTCAGCAAACGCGAGATGGCTGCTGATCTCGTTGACCTGATGGCCGCGCTCGGCTTCGACCGCTTCAGCGTCGTCGGACACGACCGCGGGGCCCGTGTCGCCTACCGCATGGCGCTCGATCACAGGGAGCGCGTCGACCGGCTCGCTGTCCTCAACGTGATCCCGACCGTCGACCAGTTCGAGCGCATGGCCGGCGGCCCGTCACTCGGCTACTGGCCGTGGTTCTTGCTGGCACAGCCGGCGCCGTTCCCCGAACAGCTGATCGCGGCCGCTCCGGACCAGTTCCTCAGGTTCGTCTTCGACTCCTGGACGGCGCACGCCGGCGCGATCGACGACGACGCCTTCGCCGTCTACCTCGAGGCGTTCAGGCCCGCGGCGATCTGCGGCGATTACCGAGCCAGCTTCTGGCTCGACCGCGAGCACGACCACGCTGACCGCCAGACGGGCCGGCGCATCGAATGCCCGATGCTCGTCATCACCGGCTCCGAGGAGACGCATCTGGCCGACGCCGCCTCCGTCTGGCGCAGATGGGCGGATGACGTCCGAGCGGCGACGACTTCCGGCGGTCACTTCATTCCTGAGGAAGCTCCCGATCAGCTCGTTGTCGAGCTCGTGGACTTCCTCGCGAGTCGCGCGTAGGTCATCTCCGGGCGGATCGACAAGCGCCTCCGAGACCCGAGGACGAGCATATCCCGCACACCTGCCGCTCGTTTACAACAAAGCCACTCTCCACCCCGCCCGCTCGTGAAGCTGGGGACGACGATTGCCAGGCGTCGCGATCGTCAGCTTCGTCATGGCCACCCTTCTCGTGCCAGCCCTTTCCGCCCGTGCACGAGACCGCGCTCCCGCCGAATCCACTGCGCCGGTACCAGCCCGGTCTATCGCGAGACGCTCGAGGAGCTCGTCCGCCCGCTGTCCCGTTCTTTAGAAGTCGGTTCCCCCTTACATGGACATGGGGAGCGTCAGCCATGGAACCTCGTCCGGGACGAACACGATGGCCACCCCCAGCAGGGCCAGCACCGCGGCCGTCACACCGGTCGCGATCACCCTCCAGGACAGCAGCTTCTCGATCGCGATCAGGGCCGCAATCAGGAGCATCCAGGCGATGCTCATCACGCCGAGCGTGAACAGGACGGCCATCAGGGCCCCGCTGCAGCCGACGCAGAATCCTCCCTGCTCCATTCCCATGACCAGCGCGCCCCCGACGCCCGGCCGTTGGCGGAGCAGGCCGGAGTCGCGACAGTGCCGCAGGCATCTCTCCTTGGCCGAGGTCAGCTCGTAGAGGGCCGCACCCAGGATCACGCCGGCGGCGATGTACTGGCCCGCGTGGTCCCAGGCGAGGAAACCGAGCTCGAGCGAGCGCACCCCCTCGACGAGCGCGTAGGCGAGCACGCCGAACGCCGCCCAGGGCAGCAGGTACGCGCCAGCGAACAAGACGGTTCCGGCGATCGACCGGGCCTGCGCCCCGCCCGCAGCGCGCGCGTAGCCGACGGCCAGAGGCGAAAGCGAAGGGAGCATCATCGCGGCCATCATCGTCACCCAGACCACGGCGAACCAGTCCAGCCCGCCTAGGTCAGTCCCGAGGCCCATGTCCATTCCCCGCATCCGCTCCACCGTCACCGCCCAGCAGACGCCGGCGACCGCTACGAGGAAGAGCACCGGCCAGACCACGGAGGCCGTCGGCGGCGCATACGGACGGTCATCGCTCGCTGCCGTGCTCATCCGGCCAGCACGCGCTCGAGGTTGTCGTAGCAAACGTTCCAACCGCGTTGCTGGCTCTCCCACCGTTCGTCGGTGGGGATGCTGCTGTTCGTCATCAGCACCGTCGTCGCGCCGTCCCGCTCGAAGAACTTGAGCTCGATCAGCTGCGGCTGGTCGGGCTGATCGTCCCAGACCCAGGTGAATACGAGCCTGTGCGGCGGATCCACCACCCGGTACTCGCCGGTCGCGCCGGACTCGGCTCCGTCGGAGGGATCCCGCATGACGATGCGGATCCTGCCCCCGACCCGGAGGTCGACCTCGGCCGTCGGCGTCTCCCAGTCGGGCAGACCGTGAAGCCAGCGGCGCAGCACCTCCTCGCTCGTCCAGGCCTCGAAGACCCGCTCGACGGGCGCATCAAAGGTCCGCTCGATTCGCAGCACCCGCGCGCGATGCTCGGTCATCTCCGCTCCGCGAGATAGTCGCCGACCGCGTCGAAGAGGCCCTCCCAGCGCGTGCGCTGATTCTCGATCCACTCGGCAGCATCAGCAAGCGTCTCCGCCCGCAGGCCCAGCCGATGGGTACGCCCGTCGATCACGCGGGTGACCACCCCGGCCTCCTCGAGCAGCTTCACGTGGCGGGAAATGGTCGGCTTGGAGACGCCGAGGCCTTGGCTCGCCTCGCCGACGGTGGCGGCCCCGCCGCTGAGCCGCTCGACGATCTCGCGCCGGATCGGATGGGCGAGCGCGGTGAAAGCATCATTAGCCATTATGCTAACTATACTGTGTCGGCCGGCGGAAGACGAAAGGAGAACCCGATGCCCGAGCACGCAATGGGAACGCGAGATCAATGGCTGTCGGCCCGCAAGGAGCTGCTCGCCGCCGAGAAGGAGCACATGCGCCAGGGCGATGAGCTCGCCCGCCGGCGCCGGGAGCTGCCCTGGGTGCCGGTCGAGAAGGAGTACATCTTTGACACGGATGAAGGCCCGAAGAGCCTGGCAGAGCTCTTCGACGGTCGCTCTCAGCTGCTCGTCTACCACTTCATGTTCGGCTTCGGGTTCCGGGTCGACGAGCACAACCCTGGATGCACCGGCTGCTCCTTCATCGCCGACCACTTCGACGGCGTCATCCCCCACCTCAACGGCCGCGACGTGACCCTGGTGGCCGAGTCGATCGCTCCCTTGGAGGAGCTCCGGCCCTACAAGGAGCGGATGGGCTGGCGCTTTCCCTGGGTCTCCTCCCTAGGTAGCGACTTCAAGTACGACTTCGGTGCCGCCTTCACCGAAGAACAGCAGAGGAACGGAGCCGAATACAACTTCCGGCATGTCGACCACCCCGAGCCGCAGCGCGAGGGTATGAGCGCGTTCGCACTCGAGGACGGCGTGGTCCACCACACCTACTCCACCTACAACCGCGGAACCGAGCAGCTGATGGGGACCTACCGGATTCTCGACCTGGCGCCGCTGGGTCGCAACGAGGACGGCCTCGAGTTCCGGCAGGCGTCGTGGCGCCGTCACGATGAGTACGAGACTCGAGAGGAGGAGGCGCGTCAATGATCGAGCACAGGATTGGAACGGATGAATCAACAAACCTCGGCGGGCCGGCGACCAGCGCCACCAACGCACCGAGCCTGCCGGCGGCCGTCGACCGGGACACCTTCCAGGCCGAACTGGACAGGCTGCGGGTTCGGGAGAAGGCCCACACCCATGAGGGCGACGCGATCGCCGCGGCCCGACGGCGCCTACCCATGGTCGAGGTAGACGCCAACCTCGCGCTGATCGGGCCCCACGGGCCGCTCACCCTGCTCGAAGCGTTCGAGAGGCGCCGACAGCTCATCGCCTACTACTTGATGTGGCACCCTGGCCGCCCAGCGGCCGAGCAGTGCGAAGGCTGCACGTTCTACACCACCCAGGTCGCGGAGCTGTCTTACCTTCATTCTCGCGACATCACATACGCGGTCTTCTGTCAGGGTCCCTACGACGAAAGCATCCGCTACCACGACTTCATGGGCTGGGACATGCCGTGGTACTCAGCCCAGGCCTCTCTCGAAGCGCTCCTCGTCGGGCGCCGCATCGGCTCGATGCACCTCGTGTGCTACCTACGGGACGGCGACCGCGTCTTCGAAACCTACTGGACGACCATCCGCGGCGTAGAGGCAATGGACTACAGCTACGCGCTCATGGACCTCACCGTGTACGGACGCCAGGAAACGTGGGAGGACTCGCCCGCCGGCTGGCCACAACAGTGGCAAGTCGACCCGAACAACAGTCGGACGAACGGACGCCCCACCGCCCAGTGGTCGCGACTCGAAGCTGGACGCTCTGACGACCTCGCCGTTGGGCCCTGATCGCCCAGTGGAGAGGCTCTCAGCACCTGATCCGCGTCGCTGGTGGACACTCGCCCTTCTCTGAAGCGACTGATGGAGGATTGATGCGGGACGCCATCCGCGCGACCCGGCTCGCGTCTCCGATCACCGCCCCATGCCCCAGCAGACCCTGCAGACCCTGCGGATCACTCTGGTGCCGCTCGCAGACGAGCACCTCGAGTGGGAGGTCGAGCTCGACTCGGATCCCGAGGTGATGCGCTACCTCAGCGGTCGGGCGAGCACACGCGAGGAGGTCGAGGCCAGCCACGCACGGCGGATGGCAGCCGCGCAGAAGGTGGAGGGCCTCGGCTTCTGGGTTGGCCACGTCGACGACGAGTTTGTTGGCTGGTGGACCCTTCAGCCGGCCCACGATCCCGACCAGCCCGACGACCCGGACGTGGCTGACCTGGGCTACCGACTACTGCAGCGTCACTGGCGCAAGGGGCTCGCCTCTGAGGGGGGCGGGAGCTGGTGCGCTACGGCTTCGACGACGTCGGGCTCGACCGGATCATCGCCCAGACGATGACCGTCAACGCCGGCTCGCGTGCCGTAATGGAGCGGATCGGTCTCACCTACGTGCGGACCTTTCCCACCTCCATGACCGCGCCCTTAGAGGGCGTCGAGGAGGGCGAGGTTGAGTACGAGATGACGCGCGAACAGTGGGAGCGCCGTGCGAGCAAGCCTAGCTCGCGAAGCTAGGAGACGGCACTCTCGAATCGGCTCTCCGCGAAGTACGCGCCGTTCGGCGACGAGCTTTCCGCCGGCCGCGCTGTTGTCTGTGAAGGCAAGAGTTCTTCGGGCCCACTCGCGCCGTCGATCTGGATGGTGAATTGGGAAAACCGATTCAGTTGCCTCTCGGCCGCACGCCAGTCGTAGGTGGTGCGCCAATAGTCGGCGAGCTCTTTTTTGAGGTAGCCGAGCGGCACCCCACGCTGCCAGCCAACGCCGGGCAGCTCGGACGGCCAGCGGGTGTCTTCGAGTCTGTGGTGCAGGTCGTCCAGTGCGACCTGCGGGATATCGCGGGAACCGAGGGTCTAGGCGAGCCCGAGCTTTGGCCGCACCCAGGCGGCCAGCTTTCGGATGGCATCGTCAGACTCGGGCGCGTATCCGGCGGCCATTTGGAACGTGTGCTGTTGGTCGGGGAAGACTTCGAGTTGGACGTCGACGCCGGCCTCGCGCATCTTCTCGTCGAGCCGCAGGCTCTCGCCAAGGAGGGTTTCGTCGCCGCCGACCTGAATGGAGGTCGGCGCCAGCCCGCCGAGGTCCGCGTACAGCGGGCTTACCCAGGGATCCTTGGGGTCGGTACCCGCCAAGAACAGTCTTGCCAATTCCTGCACAACCTCCTGGTAGAAGAAGGCCTCCGTCTCGCGATTCGACTCGAAGG
>JBKPSO010000050.1:0-17691 GCA_046735055.1 Actinomycetota bacterium | reverse complement strand
GATGAACGTCGTCCGGCCCTGCATCGCCCCGCGCAGGCCGATGCGGATCAGGGCTTCGGTCGAGGCGTCGACGGAGGCGGTCGCGTCGTCGAGGATCAGGATCCGCGGGTCGACGGCGAGCGCGCGGGCGATCGCGAGCCGTTGACGCTGGCCCCCGGAGAGCGTGATCCCCCGCTCGCCGATCACAGTGTCGTAGCCCTGCGGCAAGCGCTCGATGAACTCGTGCGCCTGCGCCGCGCGCGCGACCGCCTCGACCGTCTCGAGCGGCAGGTCGCCGGCGCCGAAGCCGATGTTCTCCCGGACGGTCGCGGAGAAGAGGAACGGATCCTGCGAGATCACGCCGATCGCGCGCCGAAGCGATGCGAGCGTGAGATCGCGCACATCGTGGCCGTCGATCAGGACTCGCCCCTTGGTCGCGTCATAGAACCGCGGCAGCAGCGACGTGAGCGTCGTCTTCCCCGAGCCCGTGTGTCCGATCAGCGCAACCGTACGGCCGGCGCCGACCTCGAGGTCGACGCCGCGGAGCACGGGGCGCCCGGGGAGGTACTCGAACGAGACGCGCTCGAAGCTCACCTTGCCCGGGCCCGGCGGAAGCGCGACCGCTCCCGGGCGATCGGCGACCTCCTCCGGCTCGTCCATCACCTGGAAGATGCGCTCGCCCGACGCCGTCGCGCGCTGGGCCTGCCCGATCCACATCCCGAGCGAGCGCAGCGGCATGACGAGCATCGCCAGGTAGAGGTTGAAGGCGACGAAGCCACCCGCCGAAAGGCTGCCCTCCTGCACCATCTGCGCGCCCCAGAGCAGCACCCCTGCCTGCGCCAGCATCGGAACGAACGAGATCAGCGGCACGTAGAGCGCGCGCTGGCGGTTCGCCGTCAGGGTCTGGCGGAAGACTGCCTCCGAGCGCCCCCGGAACTTATGCTCCTCCGCCGGCTCCTGCGCGAATGCCTTGACGACATGGGCGCCGACGATGTTCTCCTGCGCGACCGTGGCGACGTCGGCGAGCTTCTGCTGAACGTCGCGCAGGGTCGGGTGCGCGATGTGGCTGTAACGGTAGGCGAGCACGATCAGCAGCGGGACGATCGCGAGCGCGATCAGCGCGAGCTGCCACTCGACGAAGAAGAGCACCGCGGTCACCGAGAGGACCACGAGGACGTTCTGGAAGAAGAAGATCAGCCCGTAGCCGAGGAAGAAACGGACGCCCTGCAGGTCGACGGTCGCGCGCGACATCAGCTGCCCCGTCTGGTGGCGGTCGTAGAAGCCGAACGAGAGGCGAACGAGGCGCGCGTAGAGCCCGTTTCTCATGTCCATCTCGACCCCGAGTGCCTGCCGGCCGGAGATCAGGCGGCGGCCCACCATCAGCGCTGCCTTGAGGACGCCGAGGGCGAGGATCGTCCAGACGAAGATCCACAGGGCGTGCGAGTCGCGCGGCCGGATCGCCTCGTCGACGACGCGCTTCGTCATCCAGATGAGACCGATCTGCGCCGCCTGTGACCCGACCGCGAGCAGGATCGAGACGACGAGCGACACCCGGTACGGCTTCAGGAAGCGGAGGAGGCGGGCGAAGGTTCGGCGGTAGGGAGCAGCTTCGGGGGTCACCATCCGAGTCTAGCCAGGGGTCTTTGCGTCACAGATGCGCGCGGATCCGGTCGATCGCCTCGTCGAGTCGGGCCCGGTTCGCGGGCGCGTTCAGCCAGCGGCTGACGCCCGAGGGGTGGGGGAGCGGGACGACGACGGCGCCGCCGTGCTCGAAGGTCGAGCCGATGCATTCGTCCAGCGGGCGAGGGCCGAGGAGGTGCCGGATCGCGAGTCCGCCGACGGCGACGATCAGCTCCGGCCGCAGGAGGCGCAGCTCCCACTCGAACCAGAAGGTGCAGAGCTCCCGCTCGCGCGGCGTCGGGACGCGGTCGCCCGTGCCCGACGGCGAACGACCCGGGTAGCAGCGCGTGACCGAGGCGCAGTAGAAGGTGGAGTAGAAGGTCTCCTCGTCCATGTCGAGCCAGCGGCGCAGCGTCTGGCCGGCGCGGCCGCGCCAGGGCCGCCGCTCCTGACCCTCGAGCACGCCGGGTGCCTGGCCGTACATGAACGCGCGCCGCCCCTCGTGACCCTCGAACACGGGCAGCGACGCGATCGGATAGCCGGCCTCGGCGCAGGCGCGGCAAACGCGATTGTCCCGCTGGAGTGACCTGAGGGAGCGGTAGCTCGACCGCCGCCGCGTCAAGGCGCGGCGACCATCACGAAGTAGCGGCTCTCGTGAAGAACGTGCCCGCCGAGTTCGTCAGCCAGCTCCTCGGGGACGAAGACGCGCTTGTAGACCTGCCAGCGGGAACCGTCGCCGAGGACGCGCTCGTCCCAGCGCTCCCGTCTTTCCCCGGGGCGGGCGCGGCTGCCGACGATCACCAGCTCGGCTGCGACGCGCCTCGCCTCGGCGAGGAACAGCTCGCGCTCGTCCGCCTCGAGATGGCAGTAGAAGTAGCTCGAAAAGACGCGATCGAACGAGCTGTCGGGGAACGGCAGGTCGAGCGCGTCGCCCTGGACGAACGTCGTCTCCGGCAGCCGCTCCTGAGCGACTGCGATCATCGCGTCGCTCTGGTCGAGCCCGACGGCATCGCCGGGCAAGTGGCGCGTCATGAAGCCGGTCCCACAGGCGACATCGAGCGTGCGCTTTTCCGGCAGAGCAGCGATCCAGCGCTCGAGCCCTTTCCGCTCCTCGTCCCAGCCGGGGGGACGATTCTTCGCGTGCAACCCTCGGTGCAGCCACCAGTCGTCGTACTCGCGCGCACGCGCGTGGTAGTACGCCTTCATCGCGGTCTAGGGTACGCAAGGTGCTGCCGCTCGAGTCGGTGCCGAACTTCTCGGAAGGGCGCGACCGCGAGGCGATCGAGGCGATCGGCGGTGCGCTGTCGAGCCGGGCCCGGCTGCTCGACGTCCACGCGGACGCAGACCACAACCGGTCGGTCTTCACGGTCGTGGGTGACGAGCGCGCGCTCGTCGAGGCGCTCGTCGCAGGCGTCGAGTGCGCACGGGAGCGGATCGATCTCCGGCGGCACGACGGAGCGCATCCGCGGGTGGGGGCGGCGGACGTCGTCCCGCTCGTCCCGATCGCACCCGGCGACATGGAGCGCGCACGGGCGGCGGCGCTCGAGACCGCAGGGCGGATCGGCGAGCTCGGCCTTCCCGTCTTCCTCTACGGCGAGCCGGGCCGCGGGCCCGCGTTCTTCCGCCGGGGCGGGCCGGACGAGCTGCAGCGGCGCGTCGACGCGGGTGAGCTCGTCTCGGACTTCGGGCCGGCGCGGCTCGATCCGTCGGCGGGCGCAGTGCTCGTCGGCGCGCGTCGACCGCTGATCGCCTTCAACGTCAACCTCGCGACAGACGACGTCGAGGTCGCCCGCGCGATCGCCGCGGTCGTGCGCGAGTCGGGCGGCGGGTTCCCCGGAGTGCGAGCGCTCGGGCTCGACCTGCCGAGGGCAGGGCTCGTCCAGGTGAGCATGAACGTCGAGGACTGGGAGGCCGTCGCCCTGCACGAGATCGTCGCGCGGGTCGTCGCGGAGGCGGGCGCGCGCGGTGTCGAGGTCGTCGGCTCGGAGCTCGTCGGGCTGATGCCGGCGGGGGCGGCTGCCGCAGCGGCCGGCGCAATGCTGCGGATCGACGGGTTCGACGCCTCGCGCGTCCTCGAGCTCAGGCTGCTCGGCGAGGGCTGAGGTGGAGTGCGGCTGCAGCGCCCGCGATCCCGACGAGCGGGAGGGCAATCGCAGCGGCCGCGAAGACGTTCTCAGGCGCCAGCACCGCGAAGAGCGGGGCGACGAGCATCAGGCCGGTTGCGTGCGCGCCGCGATGGACGAGCGAGATCAGCCCGAGCGCGCGGCCGAGCAGCGTGTCCGGAACGTCCTCCTGCGCCGCCGAGGGCCTTCCGGCGCAGCGGCCGATGCGCGAGCAGCGCACCGCTGACGATCGAGCCGGCGGCGTAGCCGACCATCACGACGGAGAAGGCGCCCGCGCCGCCGTGCAGGTGATCGCGAACGAGCGTCGGCACGCCGGCGATCCACATGCCCGCGGAGATCGTCACCGCGACCCCGAGCACCAGCACCCCGATCGCGAGGACCGGTCGCGGCCGGAGGGCGGCGAACCCCGCGCGGATGCCGGCTTCTGCCGTGGGCTGCCGCCCTCTGCTGCGGTGGCGGACGCGACCGATCAGCAGCGCCGAAACGAAGAACGAGGCGGCGTTGACGGCGAAGAAGGTCGAGCTCGGGAGGACGGCGAGCAGCGCGGCCGCAAGCGCCCAGCCGCCGATCGAGACGGCCTGCGCCGAGGCCTGCACGAGCGCGTTCGCCTGCTGCACGTTCCGTCGGTCGACGAGCGACGGGACGAGCGCGCCGTGCGCCGGCGCGAAGTAGCTCGTCGCGGCTTCGAGCAGGAAGGCGGCGGCGACCAGTGCCCAGAGCGGCAGGTGCCCGGAGAGACCGGCAACCGCGATCGGCACGAGTGTCGCGCCGCGGACGAGATCGGCGGCGATCATCACCGAGCGCCGGTCCCAGCGGTCGGCGACGAGCCCGCCGTGGAGGCCGAAGACAAGGCGGGCACGCTGTCGGCGAGACGCACGGCAACTACGCCGAGCGGACCGCCGGTCTGCAGCGCGACCCACATCAGCGCGATGTAGTGGAGCGAGTCGCCGAGCTCGCTGGCCGAGATCGCGAGGAAGAGGTCGCGGAAGTCGTGCCGCCACAGCAGGCGCAACGCGGGCGTCCGCGGGCCCAGCGGTGCGTCGCGGCTCTCCTCGGGAAGCGCGGTCACGGGGTCGGCCATCGCCTCGAATCCTTCCTGACACCCCGAGCTAGACTCGCTGCAGTGATCGCGCACCGCGCCCTGACGGGCGACGACCTGACGATCGAGGACGTGTGGGCAGTGGCCGTCGGGGGCGCGCGTGCCGTCCTCTCGGAGACGGCCCGCGGGCAGATGCACGCGGCGAGGCAGGTCGTCGACCGTGCCGCGCACGGCCGTAGTGAGCACACCTACGGCGTGAACACGGGCTTCGGCCGCTTCGTGTCCCAGTCGATCCCGGAGGAGCTGACTGAGGAGCTCCAGCTGCGCCTGCTGCGGAGTCACGCCTGCGGCGTCGGCGACCCGTACCCTGACGAGGTCGTGCGGGCGGCGATGCTGCTGCGCGCAAACGCTCTCGCCAAGGGCCGTTCCGGCGCCCGCCCGGAGCTCGTCGAGCTGCTCCTCGACTGCCTTGGCCGGGGCGTGATGCCGGTCGTGCCGAGCCGCGGCTCCGTGGGCGCCAGCGGCGACCTCGCGCCGCTCGCGCACCTGGCGCTCCCCCTCGTCGGCGAGGGCGAGGCGTGGTTCGACGGGGAGCGTCTGCCGGGGCGCGAGGCGCTCGAGCGCGCAGGTCTCGCGCCGATGGCGCTGGAGGCGAAGGAGGGGCTTTCGCTGGTCAACGGAACGCAGTTCATGGCCGCGTTCGGGGCGCTCGGGCTCGTCCGTGCGCGGAGGCTGGCGAAGGCGGCTGACGTCGCGTGTTCGGTGTCGCTCGAGGCCCTGCAGGGCTCGCGTTCGTCGTTCTTGCCGCAGGTGCATGCGCTGCGACCTCTGCGCGGCCAGCAGGACTCGGCGGCGAACGTGCTCGTCCTGCTCGAGGGCTCGGCGATCAACGAGGCGCACCGCTGGTGCGACAAGGTGCAGGACGCGTACTCGCTGCGCTGCGCGCCGCAGGTGCACGGGGCGGCACGCGACCTGCTCGACTACGTCGAATACACCGTCTCGGTCGAGCTGAACGCCGCGACCGACAACCCCCTCGTCCTCGTCGAGGACGACATGCTCGTCTCGAACGGGAACTTCCACGGACAGCCGCTCGCGTTCGCGCTCGACGCGATGGCGATGGCGGCCGCCGAGCTCGCGAACATCGCCGAGCGGCGGATCGAGCGGCTCGTCAACCCGAGCCTCTCCGGCGGGCTCCCGCCGTTCCTGACGACCAACGGCGGACTCAACTCGGGGTTCATGATCCCGCAGTACGTGGCCGCGTCGCTCGTCAGCGAGAACAAGGTGCTCGCCCACCCGGCGAGCGTCGACTCGATCCCGACGAGCGCCGGCCAGGAGGACCACGTCTCGATGGGGAACGCGGCCGGGTTGAAGGCGTGGCAGGTGCTCGCGAACGCGGAGTGGGCGCTGGCGATCGAGCTGCTCGCGGGCGTCCAGGGGGTCGAGTTCCTCGCGCCGCTCGAACCCGGGCGGGGCGTTGCCGCGGCGCGCAGCTTCGTCCGCGAGCTGTCGCCGCGGCTGACCGACGATCGGCCGCTCGCCCCCGACATCGACGCCGTCGCCGCCACGATCCGCGATGGGTCGCTCGTCGATGCGGTCGAGGACGAGATCGGCGCGCTGCGATGAGCGCGACCGAGACGCTGGCGGCGACGGTCGAGTCGCTCTGCGGTGATCTCTCGGCGATCCGGGCGCCGCGCGGAAGCGACCTCCACGCCCGCTCGTGGTCGACCGAGGCGCCGCTGCGGATGCTCCTCAACAACCTCGACCGTGAGGTCGCCGAACGGCCGGAAGAGCTCGTCGTCTACGGAGGCACGGGCCGCGCCGCGCGGAGCCACGAGGCGTTGAAGGCGATCGTCCGCGCACTGCTCCGGCTCGGCGAGGACGAGACGCTGCTCGTCCAGAGCGGCAAGCCGGTCGGGATCTTCCGCACGCATCCCGGCGCGCCGCGCGTCCTGATCGCGAACGCGTTGCTCGTACCGCACTGGGCGACGTGGGACGAGTTTCGGCGGCTGGAGGCGCTCGGCCTGACGATGTACGGCCAGATGACAGCCGGGAGCTGGATCTATATCGGCACGCAGGGGATCCTGCAGGGCACGTACCAGACCTTCGCGGCTGCGGGCGGGCAGCACTTCGGCACGACCGACCTGGCCGGACGGGCGATCCTGACGGCCGGGCTCGGGGGCATGGGCGGAGCGCAGCCGCTCGCCGGGACGATGCTGAACGCCGCCGTCCTCTGCGTCGAGGTCGACCCCACCCGGATCGAGCGCCGCCTCGAGACCCGATACCTGGACGAGGCGACCGACTCGCTCGACGACGCGCTCGCACGGGTGCGGGCCGCCCAGCAGGAGGGACGCGGCCTGTCGGTAGGGCTGCTCGGCAACGCGGCGGAGGTCGTCCCCGAGCTCGCCCGCCGTGGCGAGCAGTTCGACCTCGTCACCGATCAGACGGCGGCGCACGACCCGCTGAACGGATACGTGCCGGTCGGACTGGACGTCGCGGCCGCTGCGGAGCTGCGTTCAGCCGACCCTGTGACATATCTGGAACGAGTCCGTGACTCGATTGCAACACACGTGCGGGGACTGCTCGAGTACGTCCGGGCGGGCAGCTATGTTTTCGATTATGGCAACAACCTGCGAGGTGAGGCCTTAGAGGCGGGCGTCGAGGACGCGTTTACATACCCGGGATTCGTCCCGGCCTATATCCGGCCGCTCTTCTGTCGCGGGATCGGGCCGTTCCGGTGGGCGGTGCTGTCGGGCGACCCCGAGGACATCGCCGCTATCGACGCCGCGCTGCGAGACCTCTTTCCCGACGACGGGATCCTCCAGCGTTGGCTAGAGCTGGCACCCGAGCGGGTGGCATTCCAGGGGCTGCCCGCGCGGATCTGCTGGCTCGGCTACGGCGACCGTGCCCGGGCCGGCCTCGCGATCAACGAGCTGGTGCGCAGCGGGCACGTGAAGGCGCCGGTCGTGATCGGGCGGGATCACCTCGACTCCGGCTCCGTGGCGTCGCCGTACCGCGAGACCGAGGCGATGGCCGACGGCTCCGACGCGATCGCCGACTGGCCGATCCTGAACGCACTCCTGAACGTCGCCGCGGGCGCGACGTGGGTCAGCGTCCACCATGGCGGCGGTGTCGGGATCGGCAACTCGATCCACGCGGGGATGGTCGTCGTCGCCGACGGAACGGCCGATGCCGAGGACCGTCTCGAGCGGGTGCTGACGACCGATCCAGGCACCGGCGTGATGCGCCATGTCGACGCCGGCTACGCCGAGGCGATTGACCACGCCGAACGCCACGGCCTCGACCTGCCGGGCCTGGAGGCCTGATGGTCGAGGAGGCACGCTTCGAGGAGACCGAAAGCGGGTTCGAGCCGGTGAGCGAGGGTGGTTCGTCGTCAACGTCGCCGACACCGCCTGGTGGCGGAGCGACGTGTTCGGCGCCTCCTGCCCCCAGCAATGATCGTCGGCGCCGGAACAGGGCCGTGCGCGATCCTCATGGTCGGGGCGCGCGCAGATGATGCGGTGACCTATCCCGTTTCGGAACTCGCGAAAAAGCACGGCGCGCGGGTCGAGGAGGAGACCGACCGGCCGCAAGAAGCGTACGCCGCGTTCCCCGAGTGGCGCCGGGCCTGGGTCGGCGACCAGGGCCTGCCCTGGAATTGAGCCGGCTTCTCCTGCGCGACCTCGCGCAGCTCGTCAGCCCGTCCGGCTCTGGAGCGCCAGTTCGGGGACCAGCGCTCGGCGAGGTCGACGTGGTCGAGGATGCGTACGTCCTCTGCGAGGACGGGCGGATCGCCGCGACCGGCAGGATGCGCGACCTCCCTGCCGGCCTCGGTGAGCTGGACGAGCTCGACGGGAGGGGCCTCGTCGCGATCCCCGGACTCGTCGACTGCCACACCCACGCGTGCTTCGCCGGCGACCGCGTCGACGAGTTCGCGCTGCGGGCGGCCGGGGCGACCTACGAGGAGCTCCACGCAGCCGGCGGCGGGATCCTCTCGACCGTCCGCGCGACGCGGGCGGCCGGGGAGGAGGTGCTCACCGCGGCCGCCCGCCGCCACCGCGGGTGGATGCTCCGCGCCGGCACGACCACGTTCGAGGCGAAGTCCGGCTACGGCCTCGACCATGACACCGAGCTCGCGCAGCTGCGCGCGGTCCGCGCAGCCGGCGGGATCCCGACCTGGCTCGGCGCGCACGCCGTCCCGCCCGAGTTCGCCGACCCCGACTCCTACCTCCACTTCGCCCTCGCCGAGGTGCTGCCCGAGGCCGCCCCGCTTGCCGAGGCCGCCGACGCCTTCCTCGAGCTCGGCGCGTTCGACGCTGCACAGGCCCGCCGCTACCTGTCGGCCTGCGCCGACGCCGGCCTCGCCCTCCGCCTGCACGGTGACCAGTTCACCGAGCAGGGCGCGGTCCCGCTCGCAATCGAGCTCGGCGCGCGGTCCGTCGACCATCTCGAGGCGACAGGCGAGGAGGGGGTCAGGGCCCTCGCCGGCAGCGACGTCACGGGCGTCATGCTCCCGGCCAGCGCTCTCTTCCTCGGCCGCCCGATGCCGCCGGCACGTGCGCTCGTCGACGCGGGCGCGGCGGTCGCGCTCGCCACCGACTTCAACCCGGGGAGCGCTTTCTGCGAGAGCCTGCCGCTCGTCTGCTCGCTCGCCGCGACGCAGCTCCACATCTCGCCGGGGGAGGCGCTTACGGCGTGCACGGTCAACGCCGCACACGTCCTCGGGCGCGCCGACCGGAAAGGCCGGATCGTGCCGGGATACGACGCAGACCTCGTCTTGCTCGACGCGCCCGACTGGCGCTACCTGGCCTACCACCTCGGGCACGACCATGTGGCCGCCGTCCTGCTCGCAGGCGAGAGGGCGGAGCTAGGCTAGACAGCGTGCCGACACGCAAGCAGCGGCGCCGCCAGGCCAAGGAACGGCGGCATGAGTACGAGTACGTCTACGTCGACGACCAGGGCAACGAGGTCGAGGTCGCGACGCCCGACAACGAGGCGCCCGCGAAGCCGAAATCGGACCCCGCGGGCGTAAAGCCGACCGCGAAGCAGCCCGGGCAGCGCGGCGGTCGCCAGGCCCAGACGGGACGTGCCCCGCGCAAGGTCGACCCGCCCTCGTGGCAGAAGGTGTTCCGCCGGGCGGCGATCTTCGCACCGGTGATGCTCCTCGTCGTCTACTTCCTTCGCCCCAATAACGCGACTGCGGCATCGGTGATCGTGCAGGTCGCGGTTCTGCTCCTCTTCTTCCTGCCGTTCAGCTACTTCGTGGACTCGCTGATGTACCGGAACTACCGCAAGCGGATCGGCGACCCGATCCCGCCGCGCGAGCGCAAGCCGAGAAGCCGCTAGGCGTCCCGGTAGTGCCCCTCGCCCGGCCAGGGCGCGAGCAGGAGCAAGAGCCGCGCTCCTCCGGCCGACGAGACCACGCGCCGCTCCTCCGGCTCGAACGAGAGGAGGGTGCCTGGTCCCGCGTCGACCGTGATCCCTTCGGACTCGACCTGCGCCGTTCCGTCGACGACGACGACGAACGCGTGCTCCTTCACCTCGTGCTCGCCGAGCTCCTGCCCCGGCTCGAGCCCGATCACCACGGCGCGCGCGTGCTGGTCCGAGTGGAGCACGACCGGCGAGCGGCTTCCACCCGACGTCTCGATCGCGCTCAGATCCCAGCTCTGCACGAGGGC
Organism: Actinomycetota bacterium; assembly: GCA_046735055.1. Lineage (GTDB taxonomy): Bacteria > Actinomycetota > Thermoleophilia > Gaiellales > Gaiellaceae > DATBLE01. The sequence continues at coordinate 7,255 of JBKPSO010000050.1, read as the reverse complement.
ACGTTACCCGCCGCGATTAGACTCAATCGCCCGATGGCGCTCGCAGTCGACCGGTATGAGCTCGGCCCCGTCGCGACGAACTGCTACGTCGTGCGGACGGCGCGGGGTGCGCCCGAGGCGGTCGTCATGGACCCGGGCGCCGACGCCGCGACCCTGCGTCTCGAGATCGCCCGCATGGGAACGACCGTTGCCGGGATCCTCGTCACGCACACCCACTACGATCACATCGGCGCCGTCGCCGACCTCGCCGAGGCGACCGGAGCGCCGGTGTACGTCTCCGAGGTCGAGGCGCCCGTGCTCGCGAATCCGGACGCCTACTACCCGGGGATGAGCATCCGCCCCTGGCAGGCCGAGACGACGCTCGCCGGCGACGAGACGATCGAGCTCGCCGGGATCTCGTTCCAGACGGTCGAGGTGCCCGGCCACTCGCCCGGCCATCTCGCGTTCTACGCTGAAGGCTCGCTCTTCTCGGGCGACGTCCTCTTCGCAGGCTCGGTTGGCCGCACCGACCTGCCGTACGGCGACTGGACGACGCTCGTCGAGTCGATCCGGTCGCTCGTCGACCGCTTTCCGCCGGAGACGGTCGTCTACTCGGGCCACGGGCCGCCGACGACGCTCGGCGCCGAGCTCGCCCGTAACCCCTTCCTCGCCGAGCTTCGTGCCTGAGTTCGAAGCCCCGCGCGGCACCCACGACATCCTCCCGTCCGAGCAGTCCCGCTGGCGGCAGGTGATCAGCGAGTTCGAGCGCCTCTCTGCGCTCTACGGCTACCGGCGGATCGACACCCCGGTCTTCGAGGACACCGAGCTCTTCACCCGCACGTCGGGCGAGGGCTCCGACGTCGTGACGAAGGAGATGTACACCTTCACCGACCGTGGCGACCGCTCGCTGACGCTCCGTGCCGAGGCGACCGCACCGATCGTCCGCGCCTACCTCGAGCACGGCATGCACCGTGAGCCGCAGCCGGTGAAGCTGTACACGCACGAGACGATCTACCGTTACGGCCGCCCGCAGAAAGGCCGCTACCGCGAGCACTGGCAGCTCGACGTCGAGGCGATCGGCTCGAACGACCCGGCTGTCGACGCCGAGGTGATCCAGCTCTACGACACCCTGCTCGTGAACCTCGGGGTGACCGACTACCGGCTCGAGCTGAACTCGATCGGCGACGCCGCCTGCCGGCCTGCCTACCTCGAGCGGCTCGTGCCGTGGCTCGAAGAGCACGAGGCCGAGCTCGACGAGGCGACGCGCGAGCAGGCTCGCCGCAACCCGCTCCGCGCCCTCGACAACATCGCCGCCAAGCCGCCCGAGACCCAGGCCGTGCTCAGTCAAGCGCCCGCAATCGGCGACTCCCTCTGCGACGCCTGCCGGGAGCATTTCGCCGAGGTCCGCCGCTACCTCGACGCGTTCGGCGTCCGTTACGAGCCCGTGCCGACGCTCGTGCGCGGCCTCGACTACTACACTCGCACGACCTGGGAGTTCGTCGGTTCCGAGGGCGGCTCGCAGTCGACGCTCTCAGGCGGCGGTCGCTACGACGGCCTTGCCGAGGCGCTCGGCGGCCCGCACACGCCGGGAGTCGGCTTCGGCGCCGGGATCGAGCGGCTCCTGCTCGCGCTCGAGGGCACGCCCGAGCCCGAGCAGGAAGGCATCGACCTCTTCTTCGTCGTCGCCGACGGAGCCGACCGCACGGCGGTGCTCGCGAAGCTCGCCGAGCTGCGCGCCGCGGGCCTCAAGGCAGACGCTGACTTCGCCGGCCGCTCCGTCAAGGGCCAGCACACCCAGGCGAGCCGCCTCGGCGCGAAGCGCGTCGTCGTGGTCGACGCGGACACCGACCTTTCGGCGGTGACCGCGTGAAGTGGCGCGACCTCCGCTGCGGGGAGGTGCGCCCGGAGCACGTCGGGCAGCGGATCGCCCTGGCCGGCTGGGTGGACACGCGGCGCGACCACGGCGGGCTCGTCTTCATCGACCTGCGCGACCGCGCCGGGATGTGCCAGCTCGTCGTCAACCCGGAGCGCGCGCCCGAGGCGCACGCGGTCACACACGAGGTCCGCAACGAGTTCGTGCTCCGTGCCGAGGGCGAAGTGGTCGCGCGCGCGCCCGGGGCTGTCAACCCGGACCTCCCGACCGGCGAGGTCGAGCTCCAGGTCGACACGCTCGAGATCGTCTCGCGCTGCCCGCCGCTCCCGTTCCAGCTCGACGAGGAGAACGTCGACGAGACGCTCCGTCTGCGCTACCGCTGGCTCGACCTCCGCCGCCCGCGCCTGCAGCGGAACATCCGGCTGCGCGCTCAGATGGTCGCGGTCATCCGCCGCGTGATGGAGGGCGCGGAGTTCCTCGACATCCAGACGCCGATCCTCTTCAAGCCGACGCCGGAGGGCGCCCGCGACTTCATCGTCCCCAGCCGGCTGCAGAAGGGCCGCTTCTACGCGCTGCCGCAGTCGCCGCAGATCCTCAAGCAGCTCTCGATCATCGCCGGGTTCGACCGCTACTACCAGATCGCGATCTGCTTCCGGGACGAGGATCTCCGCGCCGACCGGGTCCAGGAGATCACGCAGCTCGACGTCGAGATGGCGTTCCCGGACCAGGAGTTCATCTTCGGGCTGATGGAGGAGATGTGCGTCGCGATCTGGCGCGAGTGCATCGGGGTCGAACTCACCCCGCCGTTCCCGCGGATGACCTACGCGGAGGCGACGGCGCGGTACGGCACCGACAAGCCCGACCTGCGCTTCGGGCTCGAGATCGAGGACGCGACCGAGCTCTCCCGTGGCTCCGGCTTCAAGGTCTTCGCGGACGCGCCGTGCGTCCGCTACCTGACCGTCCCGCAGGAGCTCTCGCGCGCCGATCTGGCCGCGCTCGAGGAGTTCGCGAAGGAGTGGGGGGCAAAGGGGCTCGCGTACCTGGTCTACGACGAGGAGGGCGAGGTGCGCTCGCCGATCGCGAAGTTCCTCTCCGAGGAGCAGCTCGCCGCCTTCCGCGTGGAGCGCCGGGCTAGGAGCGTCGCCGGCAAAGCCGACGACGCCCGGCCGGGAAACCGGGGCTCGACAGTCCTCTTCGCCGCCGACGACCCGAAGATGGTCGCGCGCGTGCTGGGCGCGCTCCGCAGCCACCTCGGCGAGAGCCTCGGACTGATCGACGCGAGCAAGTTCGAGTTCGCCTGGATCACCGACTTCCCGATGTTCGAGTGGTCCGTGGAGGAAGGCCACTGGGGCGCGATGCATCATCCGTTCACGCGGCCAACGCCCGACTGGGAGGAGCGCTTCGACGAGGATCCCGAGCACGCGACCGCCCTCGCCTACGACCTCGTCGCGAACGGGAACGAGATCGGCGGCGGCTCGTTCCGGATCCACGAGCCAGAGCTGCAGGCGCGCGTCTTCGACCTGCTCGGGATCACGCCGGAGGAGCAGCGGGTCAAGTTCGGCTTCCTGCTCGACGCACTCGGCATGGGCGCGCCGCCGCACGGCGGCATCGCCTTCGGGATCGACCGGATGGTGATGGTCCTGGCCGGGGAGCCGAACCTCCGTGACACGATCGCGTTCCCGAAGAACCAGGCCGGGGTCGACCCGATGAGCGGCGCGCCGTCGGAGGTTCCCGCCGAGCAGCTGGAGGAGCTCGGAATCGAGCTCGTCGTCCCCGAGGAAGAGAGCGGCTCGCACTAGACTCCCGGGATGCCAGGAGGGTTCGCGCCGAGATTCGCGATCGAGGCGGGCTTCCTGATTCTGCTCGGCGTCGGCGCCGGGATCGCCGATCTCCGGCCGAGCGTGATCGTTGCGCTGCTCGCCGGAGGGTGGGTGCTCGTCTCCCTGATCGAGCTCAGCGTCTGGCGCGCGGAAGCGCGGACGACCGTCCCGCGGATGCCGCCCGCACCAGCCGAGTCGGCCGAGGCCGAGCCCGAGCCCGAGGTCGGCTGGCCGCTCGAGGAAGACGAGGTGGAGGCGGAGGAGGCGTATCCGCTCCGGCGCGACGCAGAGGTGGGCGACGCCGAGGCGGAGGAGTACACCCGCGTGCTCGGCAGCCCGGAACGCGCGTCCCGCGACGACACCGCAGGGTGAGCGTCCGGCTGTTCCAGCGCGAGCTCGCGCTCGCTGCGGCCGCCCTGCTCGGCATCGTCGTCGCGCTCGCCGTCGGCTCGAGGAACGACGAGGCGCCAGCGGCCGTCTCGAGCCTGCCGCAGCCGGCGATCTCGAAGCTGAGCGGCTGGTACCCGGCGCTCGCGGGCGTGCGGAAACGTCCGCTCGCCGGACACCCGTCGGGGTGCAGCACGCTGCTCGACCCGAAGACGCTCGGCGTCGGCCACCCCGTCCTGCCGTGCGGCGCGAAGATCTTCCTTGTCTACAACGGCAAGACGGTGCTCACGACCGTCGTCGATCGCGGCCCACTCGCGCCGGGGTACGAGTTCGAGCTGACACCCGCGCTCGCGGATCTGGTCGGCCTGACCGGCGTCCAGAGGATCCGCTGGAGCTTCGCTCGGCCGACCGGACCGCCGAGCTAGACTGGCGCGGTGCCCGACCCTGTTCGTGGCTCCGCCATCCAATGTAGAACCAACAGCCAAAGCGAGGGAGCCCGAGTCGGGCCCGGCGAGTCGGGAGACGAGCGGGCCCGCACGGCACCCACCTGGTTCGTCCAGGTTCGCTACGGGGCGGAGGCATCGGCAAGGTGGGGCACACTGATCTTGTGCTGGAGGTAAGCGGAGATTCGTCGCGCGGCGGGCGCTGGGCGCTCGTCCGGCTGCGTGTCGACGGCGACCGGATCGTCGACGCGGACGCCGACGGCCTCGAGGCCGAGCTTCGGGGCCTGACCCTCCTGAAGGCGGCCGCCGTCGGCGGCGAGACGCTCGCCGTCGACGCGCTCGCGAATGCGCTCGGCCCGATCTTCCGGGCGCCGCGCGCGCCCGGCCGCGTCGCGGTCGCGATGAGCGGCGGGGTCGACTCCGCCGTCGCGCTGCTCCGTGCAGGGCCGGACGCGGTCGGAGTGACGCTTCGCCTCTGGACCGATCCGCAAGGGCCGCACTCGGAGCGCACGTGCTGCTCGCCCGAGGCCGTGATCGCCGCGCGCGAGACCTGTCACGGCCTGGGCATCCCACACGTGACGCTCGATCTGCGCGAGGGGTTCCGCCGTGCGGTGGTCGAGCCCTTCGTCCGCGGGTACGCCCGCGGCGAGACGCCGAATCCATGCGTGCGCTGCAACGGAGGCTTTCGCTTCGCCCAGCTGCTCGCGTTCTCGCGCCGGGCGGGCGCGGGCACGCTTGCCACGGGTCACTACGCGCGGATCGTGCGCCACCGTGGGCGGCTGCTGCTCGCCCGGGGCGCGGACCCGGCGAAGGACCAGTCGTACATGCTTGCGCGTCTCGATCCCGCCAGGCTGGAGCGGATCTCCTTCCCGCTCGGAGAGCAGACGAAGGCGCAGACGCGCCTCGAGGCCGCACACGCCGGGCTGGCCGTCGCCGCGCGCGCCGAGAGCCAGGAGGCCTGCTTCCTGGGCGGCGACGACTACCGCGCGTTCCTGGAGCGCCGCGGCCTCGTTGCCCGCGAGGGGGCGGTCGTCGACGAGGAGGGCAAGGTGCTCGGGGCGCATCCGGGCTACTGGCGCTTCACGCCCGGGCAGCGCCGTGGCCTCGGGATCGGCGGCGGCGAGCCGCTCTACGCGGTGCGGACGGACGCCGCGACGAACACGGTCGTCGTCGGCCCGCGGGCGGCCCTCGCCCGCACGACCGTGCGCGCCGCCGGCCGGCTCTACGTGCCCGTGGAACGGGCCGAGGTCAAGGTTCGCTACCGCTCGCCCGCAATCGGCGCGGATGTCGAGCCGACCGCGCGGGGCTTCGTGCTTCGCCTCGACGAACCGGCCTACGGCGTCGCCCCCGGCCAGACCGCGGTGCTCTACGAGGACGACGCGGTGGTCGGCTGCGGGCTCGTCTCATCCTCGCACGGGTCCGCCTAAGATCCCGCGATGCTGGCCTCGTTCGGCTGGAGCGACCTCGCCTACCTGGCGCTGGCGATCTTCGTGCTCGTCGCAGGCGCTTCGTTTCTCTACGTCGCGATCAGGCTCGGCGGAACCCTTGGCCGTGCTTCCTCGTTGTTGGAGAGTACGGAGGCCGAGCTCTTGCCCGTGGTGTCGAAGCTCGGGGGGACCGTCGACCGTGTCAACGTCCAGCTGGACAAGGTGGACCAGATGACGGACAGCGCCGTCGATGCCGTCACGACAGTCGATAGGGCGGTGCGGACGCTGAGCCTGGTCGTCACCCGCCCGATCGAGAAGCTCGCCGGCCTCGCCGCCGGTGTGCGGCACGGGGTCTCGTCCCTGTGGGCGCGCGGCTCGCTGAGCGACGCCGTGCGGACGGCCAAGGAGGAGGCCGCGAGGCGGGAGCGGGATCTCGCCGACGAGCTCGGTGGGGAGCAGTGAGCGTCGCTCGCCTGAAGCTCGCTCCCGCAGAGGAAACAATGTTTGCCCCACGAGCCCCCTTCTTCCAGAGGCCGATTTCACGGGGGAGCCTCCCGGTTCCCCACGGACCCCTCCGCGCTCATCGGCCGGAGGTCGGCCTATGAGCGACGAGATCGTCCTCACTCTGCCGCGCGAGCGGCGGTTCTACGACGTCGCGCACCTCGTCGTCAGCGGGCTGGCCGCGCGCCTCAACCTGACGGTCGACAACCTCGCCGACCTCCAGCTCGCGCTCACGGGGTTGCTGCCTCGACGGGAGTCCGCCGGCGACGTGACCGTCGTCCTCCGGATCGAAGGCGAGCTGCTCGACGGGCAGATCGGCCCGTTCGACGCCGAGGCGATGGCGGAGCTCGAGCGCGTCGGCTTCGACGGGTACGGGACCCAGCTCGTCCTCGAGACGGTGTTCGACAGCCACCGCGTCGAGGTCGAGGGCGGCTCCGCGTGGGTGCACTTCTCGAAGGCGGTCACGCCGCTGACGCAGGAGGCAGAGGCGTGATGTCCCTCCGTCCGACCGACAAGGAGCTTCTGCGCGCCTATCACGACAGGGGTGACATCGCCGCGCGCGAGCAGCTGATCGAGCGGTACATGTCGCTCGTGCGATCGCTCGCGCGGCGCTACTCCTACCGCGGCGAGCAGCTCGACGACCTGATCCAGATCGGCGCAATCGGGCTGATCAAGGCGATCGACCGGTTCGACCTCGACCGGGGCGTCGAGCTGACGACCTACGCCACCCCGAACATCATCGGCGAGATCAAGCGCCACTTCCGCGACCGCGGCTGGTCGGTGCGGGTGCCGCGCGGCCTGCAGGAGCTGAACGTGCAGCTCTCG
>JBKPSO010000049.1:0-17897 GCA_046735055.1 Actinomycetota bacterium | reverse complement strand
GGGGATGGCCGCCCAGGCGACAGTGCCGCTCGAGAAGGCGAAGCGCCGCGAGCCGAACAAGGCCTCGATCCGCGAGTCGCTCGGGATCGCGTACTTCCGGATCGGGCGCTACGACGAGGCGGCCGAGGAGTTCCGGGCGATGCTCGAGCTGTCGCCGACCGACGACTACGCGCACTACGCGCTCGGGCGCTGTCTCGAGAAGCAGGGGCATGCCGCGGAGGCGAACGGGCACTACAAGCTTGCGCGCTCACTGCGCCCCGGCGACAAGCACTACGCCTCGCGCGTTATGGACCTCGAGACCTGAGAGCGGTCGTCCAGCGGGTGTCGCGGGCCTCGGCCTCGCCGGGGGGCGAGATCGGCGCGGGGCTCTGTGTGCTGCTCGGGGTCGCGCGGGGTGACACGGCTGCTGATGCCGAACGGCTCGCCGGGAAGGTCGCGAACCTGCGCATCTTCGAGAACGAGGCGGGCAAGTTCGACCGCTCACTGCTCGAAAGGGGCGGCTCGGCGCTCGTCGTCTCACAGTTCACGCTCGTCGCCGATACCGCAAAGGGAAACCGCCCGAGCTTCTCGGACGCCGCCCCGCCGGCCGCCGCGGAGTCTGTTTACAAGGCGTTCGTCGCCGCGCTGCGCGCCCTCGGCGTCGAGGTCACGACCGGAGTCTTCGGCGCACGGATGAGGGTCGAGCTCGTCAACGACGGGCCGGTGACCATCGTCATCGACGTGTAGCCTGGACGATCCGCTCTGACAGCGCCTGCCGGATGTCCTCCTCGGCGCTCGAATAAACAACGAGGTCGAGGGGTAGCTCCTTGATCGCCTTCCGGTAGCAGTCGAGTCGGTACGTGCCGTCGATCCGCCCGTCGTTCCAGTCCTTCAGCAGCCGGTCGGTGCAGCTCACGTGGTTCACGGCCTGCGCACGAGTACCACTCCCACCTGCTGGTTGCGGCGCCGTCGAGCCGCTCCCGAGCAGAAACGCAATCGCCGCGACGATTCCCGCGCCGACCACCCCGACGGCAGCCCACGCCGCATGGCGTATTCCCATCGCAGACTCATGTTTCCGCATCGGACGACGAGCAAAACCATCGTTCAGCCAGTCCCTGTCGGCGGCTCCTCGCTGCTATCCTTCAGTCACCACATTTCACCGGCTTGGCGAAATGGGCGCGCGGCGCCCATTTCTTGTGTAGGAGGTCCTTTTGGCACAGGTTCACGAGAAGGAGCGCGAGCTGACCAGGGAGGTCTCGCAGACCGTGGGGCAGGGGCTCCCCGGCGTCGAGGTGCTCGCGGTCGAGCTCTCCGGACCGGAGAGGTTCACGGTCTACATCGACCACCCGACGGGTGTCGACCACGCGCTCTGCGAGCGCGTCACTGGCCTGCTGCGCGCCTACCTCGACCGCTACACGGTGGACGTATCGTCGCCCGGGATCGAGCGGCCGCTGCGCACGCCTGCGCACTTCCGCAACGCCGTCGGCCGCAAGGTTGCGATTCGCACCGAGAGCGACATCGACGGCCGCAAGCGCTTCCGCGGCAGGGTGGCCGACGCCAAGCAGGACGAACTCGCACTCGAGGTCGCCGGCCACGAGCGCGTGACAATCCCGTACGACACGATCGTCCGGGGCAACCTCGTCGACGAAGGGCACTAGATGAGCAGAGAGATCATCGAAGCGGTCAGGACGATCGAGCGCGAGAAGGGGATCGAGGAGGACACCCTGATCCACGCGCTCGAGGACGCGCTCCTCGCCGCGTACAAGAAGACGCCCGGATCCTCGCGTCACGCAACTGTCGAGCTCGACCCGGACTCGGGCGACTTCCGCGTCTTCTCGGTCGAGCTTCCGAAGGACATCGAGGAGCGGCTGATCGACGAGGCCCGCGAGCGGGCGATCACTGAGCTCGAGACGCAGGAGGAGGAGACCGGCGAGCACTCGCACGTCCTCGTCAGCGACGACGACCTGCAGATCGACTGGTCCGACGTCGACCCGGCGCTCGTCCAGCGCGCCGACGTCACCCCCGAGAACTTCGGCCGCATCGCCGCGCAGACGGCGAAGCAGGTGATCCTGCAGCGGATCCGCGAGGCCGAGCGCGAGATGATGTACGACGAGTACATCGATCGCGTCGGCGAGGTCGTCACGGGCATCGTCCAGCAGGCGGGCGACCGGAACAACGTGCTCGTCGACCTCGGAAAAGTCGAGGCGCTGCTGCCGCGCTCCGAGCAGGTCGACGGCGAGCGCTACGAGCAGGGCTCCCGGATCAAGGCCGTGATCACGGAGGTTCGCTCCGGGACGAAGGGCCCGCAGGTGATCCTCTCGCGCCGCGACCCGGAACTGATCCGCACGCTCTTCGAGCTCGAGGTGCCGGAGATCGCAGACGGGCTCGTCGACATCCGGGGCGTCGCCCGCGAGCCGGGCTACCGCTCGAAGATCGCGGTCGAGTCGCACGCCCAGGGCGTCGACCCCGTCGGCGCGTGCGTTGGCCCGCGCGGCTCGCGCGTCCGCATGGTCGTCTCGGAGCTCCGCGGCGAGAAGATCGACATCATTCCCTGGAACAACGAGCCGGCCCGATTCGTCGCGAAGGCGCTCTCGCCGGCCCGCGTCCGCGAGGTCTACATCGACGACGAGACCAAGGAGGCAACGGTCGTCGTGCCCGACGACCAGCTCGCGCTCGCGATCGGCAAGGAAGGTCTGAATGCTCGCCTGGCCGCCAGGCTGACGGGCTGGAAGGTCGACATCCAGTCGGACACCGAGTTTGCGCAGGCCGAGGCCGAGGCCGCCTTCGCCGGCGCAGACGGCGACGAGTTCACCGGCCGCTGCGTCGCGATCCTCTCGACCGGCAAGCGCTGCCCGAATGCCGCGCTCCCCGGCTCGCGCTTCTGCGGCGTCCCCGCGCACCAGGAGCTCGCCAAGCGCGAGGCCGCCGGCGACGATCTCGGCGACCAGATCGTCCAGCCGGGCGTGGCCGAAGGGGAGCCCGAGGGCGAGGTGGAAGCCGTCGAGGCGCTCGACGAGGGCGAGCAGGTCTCGACCTCCGGGGAGCCGTCCGGCGAGGCCGAGCGCGAGGCCGAAGCGAAACCCGTGGGACAGACCCCTTCGGGGTCAGTCCCTGAGCTCGCCCCTTCGGGGTCAGTCCCTGAGCTCGAGGCGGCGGAGGAGGTCGAACCTGCTGCGTGAGCAATCCGATCAGGACGTGTGCGGGCTGTGGGCGGAAGGCGCAGCAGCACGAGCTCGTACGCTTCGTCGCCCGGGGAGGCGTCCTCGCACCGGGGCGGACCGAGCCCGGGCGAGGGGTCTACACATGCAGGCGGCTGCCATGCTTCGAGCGAGCAGCCGCGAACCGGGCGTTCGCACGGGTGCTGAGACGGCCCGTGAAAGTCGATCCAGCGCTGGCGGCGCTCTACACTGAAAACCATGGCTGACGGCCCGAAGAGACCCATCAGACCGCGCCAGGGGGGCGCCGCAGGGCGCCGCCGCCGCGTCGTCATCGACAGCGGCGCCGCCCGTCCGCGTCCCGACGACCGCCGCGCCCGCGAGCAGCGCCCGGCCGCTCAGAAGCAGCCGCGCGAGGTCGCGCCGCCGACCGGTCCGGTCACGGTCCCGTCCGGCGTTACCGTCCGTGAGCTCTCCCAGGCGCTCGGGATCCCGGTCGCCCAGATCATCAAGATCATGATGGGCCTCGGAGAGATGGTCCAGATCACGCAGTCGCTCACCGACGAGGCCGTGCAGCTGATCGGCGCCGAGGTCGAGCGCGAGATCACGATCAAGCATGCCGACGAGGAAGAGGTCGAGCCCGAGACGTACGAGGACGACCCGAAGGACCTGGCCGCGCGCCCGCCGGTCGTGACGATCATGGGCCACGTCGACCACGGCAAGACGACGCTCCTCGACGCGATCCGCGAGTCGTCCGTCGTGGAGACCGAGGCCGGCGGAATCACGCAGCACATCGGCGCATACCAGGTCGACCACGGCGGCCGGAAGATCACCTTCCTCGACACGCCGGGCCACGAGGCCTTTACTGCGCTGCGCGCCCGCGGCGCGAAGGTCGCGGACATCGCCGTCCTCGTCGTCGCCGCGAACGACGGCGTCATGCCGCAGACACGCGAGTCGATCGCGCACGCGCGCGACGCTGCGATGCCGATCGTCGTCGCCGTCAACAAGGTCGACCTGCCCGACGCGAACACGGAGAAGGTGCGCACCGAGCTGACCTCCGAGGGGCTCCAGCCCGAGGAATGGGGCGGGACGGTGCAGTTCTCGGACGTCTCCGCGCGCGAGAAGAAGAACCTCGACGACCTGCTCGAGAAGGTCCTGCTCGTCGCCGACGCCGAGCTCGAGTTGCAGGCGAACCCGAAGGCGGAGGCCTCGGGCCCGATCATCGAATCTCGTCTCGACGTCGGTCGCGGCCCCGTTGCGACCATGCTCGTCCAGCGCGGGACGCTTCGCGTCGGAGACGCGATCGTCGCCGGCGACGCGTTCGGAAAGGTGCGCGCGCTCCAGAACTTCCGGGGCGAGAAGATCAAGGAGGCGCGGCCCGGCGACCCGGTCGAGATCATCGGCTTCGACAAGCCGCCGCCGGCCGGCGAGCACGCCCGCGTCGTCGAGAACGAGCGCCAGGCGCGCCAGGTTGCGCAGACCCGGGGCGAGCGCCTCCGCCGCGAGCAGCGGGCCGGGATGGCAAAGCGCGGCGTCTCGCTCGAGACCCTGTTCTCGCAGATGCAGGCGGGCGGGGTGCAGGAGCTTCGGCTCGTGCTCAAGGCCGACGTCCAGGGCTCGCTCGAGGCCGCGCTGAACGAGCTCGCCAAGATCGACCACCCCGAGGTCGGCGTGAACGTGATCCACAAGGACGTCGGCGGGATCACCGCGAACGACGTCAATCTCGCCGCCGCGTCGGACGCGCTCGTCGTCGGCTTCAACGTCCGTCCGAACGCCGAGGCGCGCCAGCTCGCCGAGCGCGAGGGCGTCGAGATCCGCACCTACCGTGTCATCTACCAGCTGACCGAGGAGATCGAGCAGGCGCTCGTCGGCATGCTCGCGCCGGTCACCCACGAGGAGACGATCGGCGAGGTCGAGGTGCGTGCGCTCTTCCGCGTGTCCCGGCTCGGCACGATCGCCGGCTCGTACGTCACACACGGCGTCGTCCGCCGCGGCGCGCGCGTTCGCGTCGTGCGCGACGGCACCGTGGTGATCGAGACCTCGATTGCCCAGCTGAAGCGCTTCAAGGACGACGTCCGCGAAGTGCAGGAGGGCTTCGAGTGCGGCATCCTCCTCGAGGGATTCAACGACGTGAAGGAAGGCGACGTGCTCGAGGTCTACGAGCTGCGCGAGGTCGAGCGCACCGACCTGAGCGAGCCGGCGCCCGCGCCGGCCCCCGCCGCGACCACGTAAAAGCACCGGGCCCGGGGGTCGGTTAGGCTCGTGTCGAGCAGGAGACGAGCTGTGGGGTCAGACCGGCTCTCTAGAGTGACGACCGCCAAGATGCTGACCGGAGAGGCTTTGCTCAGGCGCCGATCGAGCGGCGTGCTGCTCCACGTGACGTCCCTGCCCGGGGGGCGGCTGGGTCCGGCCGCCTACGAGTTCGCCGACTGGCTCGAGGCCGCCGGCCAGAGCTGGTGGCAGGTACTGCCACTCAACCCGCCGGACGCGTTCGGCTCGCCCTACACGTCCTCGTCCGCGTTCGCGACCTGGCGGGGCGTCCTGGCCGAGCCCGACGCTCCGGTGACGCGCGCCGAACTCCGCGCCTTCCGCCGCCGCAACGCCTACTGGATCGAGGACTGGGAGCGGTACGCGGGGCCTGCCTCGACCGCCGACCAGGTGCGCTTCGAGCGCGAGTGGCAGGCGCTCCGCCGGTACGCGGCCGGGCGCGGAGTGCACCTGATCGGCGACATCCCGATCTACGTGGCCGAGGAGAGCGCCGACGTCGCCGCCCACCCGGAGCTCTTTGCCGCCGACCTTGTCGCCGGCGCCGCCCCGGACGTGTCGCATCCCGAGGGTCAGCTCTGGGGTCAGCTGGTCTACGACTGGACGGAGATGCGCCGCCAGGGTTACCGCTGGTGGGTGGAGCGGTTCCGGCGGACGGTCGAGCTCGTCGACATCGCGCGCGTCGACCACTTCCGGGGGTTCGTCGCCTACTGGGCGATCCCGGCGGGCGAGACCGACCCGCGCGAGGGACGCTGGCACCGCGGGCCCGGAGCGGCGCTCTTCCGGGCGGTCGAGGCGGAGCTTGGACACCTGCCGCTGATAGCCGAGGATCTCGGGTTGATCACGCCGGCAGTCGACCGGCTCCGCCGTGAGCTGGGACTGCTCAGGATGCGGATCGTCGGGCGCGGCTTCGTGGGCCGCCACCGCCGCCGGCACGCCGTCGCCAGGCATCCCGAGGACGCGGTCGTCTACACCGGGACTCACGATCACCCGACACTCGCGGAGTGGGTATCGGGTGCGTCGGAGCACGACCTCGCGCTGGCCCGTGCCGACCTCGCCCGTGCCGGGATCGAGGACGACGACCTCGTCTGGGCGCTCGTCCGCCTGGGACTCTCGTCGCGCGCGCGAGTGGCCATCCTGCCGATGCAGGACGTGCTCGAGCTCGACGGGAAGGCGCGGATGAACCAGCCGGGCACGTTCGGCGGCGGCAACTGGCAGTGGCGCCTGGAGCCCGGCCAGGCGAGTTCCGAGGCAGCCGAGCGGCTGCGGCAGGCGACGGCCGAGAGCCGGCGGCTCGCACCGGTCGCCCACCGGGCGCTCGCCGCCACAGGATAGTAGTGGGCGCCGGCTACGTCGGCATTCTCTCGGTCGAGCTGCATTTCCCCGACGCGGGGTCGCTGAAGGGCAAGCGGAAGTACGTCTCCTCGGCGAAGGCGCAGCTGCAGCAGCGCTTCGGCGCGGCGGTCGCCGAGGTCGACCACCACGACCTCTGGCAGCGCTCGCGAATCGTGCTCTCATGCGCGGCGCGGGAGATGGGCGAGCTCCACGAGCTCCTCGACGGCGCCGACCGCTGGCTGCACGGCCAAGAGTGGGTGGTTGCGCGGATCGAACGAAGGATCGTCTCGCTCGAGGACTAGGTATTACCGCCGCTACCCGGCGGGTAGGCTCAGACGATGAGCGGCCGCATGCGCAGGGTGAACGAGTCCGTGCGCCAGGTTCTGTCGGAGGCGGTGCCGGAGCTGAAGGACCCGCGGATCGGGTTCGTGACGGTGACCGGGGTCGAGACCTCCGCCGACCTGCGCCACGCGCGGGTCTACGTCAGCGTGCTGGGCTCGGAGCGCAAGCGCGAGCAGACGCTTGCGGGGCTCGCCGCCGCGCACGGCGTCCTCCAGGCCCGGCTCGCCCGGGAGCTGAGAATGAAGCGGACCCCGACCCTTGTCTTCGAATACGATCCGAGCGTCGAGGCCGGGGTGCGCATGAGCAAGTTGATCGACGAGCTCGTCAATGAGCCGTAGGCTCGACAGAGGCTCTCAAGGAGCGGAGGTGCCGGCTTTGCCGGCGCCGGAGCGGGTCCATGACGAGTGACGAGACCGCGGTCGCGGATGCGATCCGCTCGAACGACCGCTTCCTGCTCGTCACCCACGAGAACCCGGACGGCGATGCGCTCGGCTCGATTCTCGCGATGAAGCTCGCGCTCGACTCGCTCGGCAAGGACAGCGTCATGTACGTCGGCGGGGAGATGGCTCTGCCGCCCGACTACGAGTTCATGCCGCTCGAGGACCTGCAGCGCGAGCTGCCGGAGGACGCGGGAGGTCGGATCGTCCTCGCACTCGACAGCGCGACCGCGCCCCGGACGCGGATCCCGCCGGAGGTGCTCGCGGCCGCGCCGCTCGTGGTCGACATCGACCACCACCACGACAACACGCGCTTCGGGACGATCAACCTGGTCGTCCCCGAGGCGTCGTCGACCGGAGAGATCGTCCGCGACCTCCTGCGCGAGCTCGACGTCGTGCTGACGCGTGAGATCGCCGAGGCGATCTACATCGCGCTCGACACCGACACGGGCCGCTTCCAGTACGCGAACACGACGCAGAAGGCGCACGAGCTCGCCATCGAGCTGATGGAGTCCGGGGTCGAGCCGCAGGAGATCTTCCGCCGGATCTACGAGGCCGTCCCCTTCGCGCGCCAGAAGCTGAAGGGGAAAGCGCTCGACCGCGCCTGCCTCTACGAGGACGGCCGGATGATCGCGACCTACCTCCTCAGCGCCGACTTCGAGGAGCTCGGTGTGGGGGAGGAGTACGCGGAGGGCGTGATCGACGAGCTGCGCGCGGTGAAAGGCGTCGAGCTTGCCATGACCGTTCGGGAGCCGCCCGTCCCGGACGGCCTGCCACGGCGGGTCTCGATGCGCTCGGCGAGCGACGTCTTCGACGTTTCCGCGATCGCCCGCCGGCGGAACGGCGGCGGGCACAAGCGGGCCGCCGGGTTCTCGAGCGACGAGTCGGTCGAGGCGATCATCGAGTTCGTACGGGGCGAGTTCGCGAATGCCTCCACGAGGGCTTAAGCCGGCGGGGTTGATCCTGGTCGACAAGCCGGCCGGCCCGTCGTCCTTCGAGGTGATCGCGCGCATCCGCCGCCGCACCGGGGCCCGGACCGGTCACGCCGGGACGCTGGACCCCTTTGCGACTGGGCTGCTGCTCGTGTTGTCCGGGGCGGCAACCAGGCTGGCACCATGGCTGGTCGGTCTCGACAAGCGTTATCTCACGGACGTCGACCTGACGGCATCCACCTCGACGGGCGACACCGAGGGCGAGGTCGTGGCGGAGCAAGACCCGCCCGACAGGGACGAGCTGGAGCATCGGCTCGCGGCCCTCCGCGGCGAGGTGGAGCTGCCGGTCCCGGCCGCATCCGCGGTCAAGATCGGCGGAGAGCGCGCCTACCGTCTGCACCGGCGCGGGGAGGCCCCGAAAATGCCGCTCCGATGCTCGCGGGTGGATGCGCTCGACGTCATCGCGTATACGGACGGCGTCGTCCGGCTCGACGCGCGCGTCTCGAGCGGGACGTACCTGCGGGCGATTGCGGATGCGCTGGGCGGTCACTGCCGGGCGCTCCGGCGGACGGAGGTCGGGCCGTTCTCGGTCGAGGACGCCGACGAGGAGCGGATCGTGCCGCCGGCAGAGATGCTGCCGTGGCTGTCCGCGGTCGAGGTCGAGGCGGACGAGGCGACCTTGATCCGCACCGGCCGCCGGCGAGCCCAGCCGGACATGCGGACGCTCTCGGACGGCGAGCTCGTTGCGGTCGGCCGGGTGGTGATGCCGGTCTGAAGGTCGCGCATTCCGTCGAGGATCTGGAGCCGCGCGATCGGGCCGTCGCCCTGGGGACGTTCGACGGCGTCCACCTCGGGCACCGGCGTGTGATCGAGGAGACGCTGGCGGGCGGGTACACGCCGACGGTGGTCACGTTCCACCCGCACCCGCGGCGGGTGATGGGCTACGGCGTCGAGCTGCTGACGACGCTCGAGCGGCGGCTGGAGCTGCTCGCCGAGCTCGGAGTCGAGGAGACGCTCGTCCTCGAGTTCTCGCTCGAGTTCCAGCGCATCGAGCCGGAGGAGTTCGCGCGGCGCTACCTGGAGGCGATCGGAGCGCGAATCGTCGTCGCCGGCGCGGACTTCCGCTTCGGCCACAAGCGCGGGGGCGATCTCGAGTTGCTCGAGCGTCTCGGCTACGACGTGCGGGCGGTGCCGCTGCTCGAGGGCGTCTCCTCGTCCGAGGTCCGCCGCCTCCTGCATGCGGGCGAGGTCGACGGGGCCGCGCGCGTGCTCGGCCGGCCGACCGAGGTCGAGGGGCTGGTCGTCGAAGGCGATGCACGCGGTGGCACGCTCGGCTTCCCGACGGCGAACCTCGCGGTCGATCCCGAGCTGCTCGTTCCCGCGCACGGGATCTACGCAGGCTTCGCCGGAGGACATCGGTCTGCGATCTCGATCGGGATGAACCCGCACTACGGCGGCGAGGAGCTTCGCGTCGAGGCGTTCCTGCTCGGGTTCGCGGGTGACCTCTACGGCAGGCGGCTGATCGTCGAGCTGTGGCTGCGTCTCCGCGACGAGCGTGCGTTCGCGAGCGAGCAGGAGCTGATCGACCAGATCGCCCGGGACGTGGAGGAGACGGAGCGCGCCGAGCGGCCGGTCTAGAGTGCGACTACGTCGGCCGGAGCGAAGCGCCGCTTCGTCTCGAGTCGGCCGCAGGGCCTGCGGTTGCGACGAGACTGACGCCGCCGAAGTAGTGGTGGCGCGCCCGCCAGCGCCTGACAACCAGGCCGCGCGACTCGAGCTCGACGAGCGCCGACTCGTCGACCCCGGGCTCGGCATTGACGACCTCGGCGGCTCGATGGATACGCGGCCGGTCGACCGCGGCCTGTGGCTCGAGCTGCTGGTCGAGGATTGCCGCTGCAACCGTCACGAGCGCCGTCCGCAGCCGTGTTCCGCCGGCCGAGCCGATCGCGAGCACCGGCCCCTGGCGGTCGAGCGCGAGGCTCGGCGCCATCATGCTCACCATCCGCGCACCGGGCTCGAGCGGCGCGACGACGAGATCGACCTCGCCGAGCATGCTGTTCAGGTGCAGGTCGAGGCCGGGGAGCCAGTCGCCCGACCCGAGGCCGAGGCTCGTCGTCAGCACGCAGGCGCTCCCTTCGCCGTCGACGGCGACGAGGTTCGTCGTGTCAGTGCCGCCGCCGGCCGCCTCGGGGTCGAGCGCGTCGAGGAGCGCGAGGGTTCGTTCCGGCTCGCCGAGCTCGCGCAGGACCGGCAGCCGCTGGAGCGCGGGGCCGACCGGGGCGAGGCCGGCGCGAGTGAGAAAGCGCGTGCCCGCGTAGGCGAGCTCCGCGGGATCGCGCCACACCGCCTCGTAGGCCTCCAGGTCGGCACGCGTGACGACGCCGTCGCGCTCCTCCAGCAATCCGAGGAGCGCATCGGCGATCGTGCCCTCGTAGGCGCTCCGGGCACCCTCCTCGGCGACGAGCTCGAGCGCGCGGACGAGCCCGGGCTGCTCCAGCCGCTCACCGGCCTCGAGCAGCCGCCCGTCCGGGGAGTAGATCCGCCCACCCTCACGCATCGTCATCACCGGCTCGAGCATCTGCAGACACGCCACGTGGGCCGGCGGCATCGGCACGCCCTCACGCGCGAGCCGAAGCGCCGGCGCGCAGACGTCGACCCACGGCAGGCGCCCGTACTCCCGCCAGAGCCTGTCCAGCCCGGCCGGAACGCCCGGCACTGCGCAGGAGGCGGGCCCGACGGCATAGTGGACGAGCTCCTCGCCGAACAGGACGTCGAGCTCGAGCAGGTCCCCACTGCGACCGCTCGGCACCGCGCAGAAGCAGTCCACGTTTCGCGCCCGACCGCTGGCGGCGTCCCAGTAGATCGCGTGCCCGCCGCCGAGGAAGCCCGTCATCACCGTCTCGGCGACGCAGGAGGCGAGGCACGCGGCGACCCCGGCGTCGGCAGCCGAGCCGCCGGCCTCGAGGATCTCGGAGCCCGCCCGCGCCGTCGCGGGATGGCCCGCCGCGACGGCTGCTCCGAGCATCCTTGCTACCCTAGACGCCGACCGCGATCTCGGCCGCGCGTGGCGCTTCCCACGGCGTGCGGGGATCGCGGAGACGTCTACTGGAGGTGGCATGAGTCTCACCAAGGAAGCGAAGCTGGAGATCGTCGGCAAGCACGGCAGGCACGGGGGCGACACCGGCTCCCCGGAGGTGCAGATCGCCCTCCTCACGACCCGGATCAACGAGCTCACCGAGCATCTGCGGACCCACGCGAAAGATCACTACTCGCGCCGCGGCCTGCTCAAGCTCGTCGGCCGCCGCCGGCGGCTGCTCGACTACCTCCAGCGCACGAATCTCGAGAGCTACCGCGGCCTGATCAAGGAGCTCGGACTCAGGAGATAACAGGGGCTAGACCAATCGGAGAGTGGAAGTTTGAGCGAGCGCCGCTGGGTTCTCTGGAAGAGCCCGCCGGGCGCCGGCGCTGACTCAAACTCCCACTCTCCACTAAGCAGAGTGGAGGAATAGACATGAGTGTTGCCTTGGGCAACGAGACCGTCTCGGTCACGATCGGTGACCAGGAGATCTCCTTCGAGACGGGCAAGCTCGCCAAGCAGGCTGACGGCGCCGTCGTCGTCCGCTCGGGTGAGACGATAGTGCTCGCGACCGCCCAGGGGCGGATGGAGACGCGCGAGGGCGCGGACTTCTTCCCGCTGACGGTCGACGTCGAGGAGCGGATGTACGCCGCCGGGAAGATCCCGGGCGGCTTTTTCAAGCGCGAGGGGCGCCCGACGGAGCGCGCGATCCTGACCGCGCGGATGATCGACCGGCCAATCCGGCCGCTGTGGCCGAAGGGCTTCCGGAACGAGGTGCAGGTGATCTGCACCGTCCTCTCCGCCGACCTCGTCACCCCGCACGACATCCCCTGCATCAACGGCGCCTCCGCGGCGCTGATGATCTCGCCGCTGCCGTTCGCCGGGCCGGTCGGGGCCGTGCGGATGGGGATGATCGACGGCCAGCTCGTCGTCAACCCGACGCTGTCCGACCTGGAGAACGAGAGCACGCTCGATCTCGTAGTCGTCGGTACGAAGGAAGGGCTGACGATGGTCGAGGCCGGCGCGGGCGAGATCCCCGAGGACAAGCTGCTCGAGGCGCTCGAGCGGGCGCACGAGGAGATCAAGAAGCTCTGCGAGGTCCAGGAGGAGCTCGCGCGCCGGGTCGGGAAGCCCAAGTGGCTGGATGCATCGCTGACCGCAGAGATCGAGTCCGCGCACGGGGGCCGGATCCGCGAGCGGATCCAGCAGGAGGGCCTCCGCGAAGCCTCGGCCGCCGCCGAGGAGATCTTCGCCGAGCTCTGCCCCGAGCTGACGATGGAGTCCACGGAGGAGGACATCCAGCGCCAGGTGCAGGTGCGCCAGAGCCTGAACATCCTGCTCGAGAACCTCCGGCTCGAGGCGGTGGAGCGCCCGGTACGGCAGCAGTTCGAGGCCGAGCTCCGCGCGCTGACGGACGCGGAGCAGGACTCGAAGGAGCTCAAGTCGGCGAAGCGGAACCTGCTCTTCGAGCGGATCGTCGAGTCCGTCGACCTGCCGTTCTCAGTGGGTCCGGCCGCCGGCGAGGGCGAGGCGGTCGTCAAGGACACGCTCACGAGGCAGTTCGTCAAGCGGGCGGCCGAGGCGATCTACAAGGACCTCGTGCGCAAGAAGATCGCGGTCGAGAAGCGCCGCCCGGACGGGCGCGGCACGGAGGAGATCCGGCCGATCGAGACCGAGGTCGGCGTCTCGCCGCGCACGCACGGCTCGGCGCTCTTCACCCGCGGCCAGACGCAGATCATGACGCTGCTCACGCTCGGCACGGCCAAGGAGGGTCAGCGGATCGACGACCTCTCGCTCGAGACCGACCGCCGCTACATGCACCACTACAACTTCCCGCCCTACTCGGTCGGGGAGACGGGCTTCATGCGCGGCCCGAAGCGCCGCGACATCGGCCACGGTGCGCTGGCGCAGAGGGCGCTCGAGCCGATGATCCCCGGACCGGAGGAGTTCCCCTACACGATTCGGCTCGTCTCCGAGACGCTCGAGTCGAACGGCTCGTCCTCGATGGGCTCGGTCTGCGGCTCGACGCTCGCGCTGATGGACGCAGGCGTGCCGATCAAGGCTCCCGTCTCCGGGATCGCGATGGGCCTCGTCAAAGAAGGCGAGGACTACGTGATCCTGACCGACATCCAGGGAGCGGAGGATCACCTCGGCGACATGGACTTCAAGGTCGCCGGCACGCGTGCAGGCGTGACCGCGCTGCAGATGGACATCAAGATCACCGGCGTGACGCAGGAGATCATGCGGCAGGCGCTCGCCCAGGCGAAGCAGGCCCGCGAGTTCATCCTCGACAAGATGGGCGAGACGATCTCCGAGGCCCGCACCGAGCTCGCGGAGAACGCGCCGCGGATCTCGACAGTGAAGATCGACCCCGAGAAGATCGGGATGGTGATCGGCAAGGGCGGCGAGACGATCCGCGCGCTCGAGACCGAGCACGACGTCCAGATCGACATCGAGGAGGACGGCACGATCCTGATCTACGCGACCGAGGGCACGAAGGCGAACGAGGCGATCGCCGCGATCGAGGCGATCACGAAGGAGCCCGAGGTCGGCGACACCTACACCGGGAAGGTCGTGAAGACGACGCAGTTCGGGGCCTTCGTCGAGCTCAAGAAAGGCACGGACGGCCTGCTCCACGTCTCCAACGTCGGCCCGGGCCGGGTCGGGCACATCGAGGACGTGATCGAGCGCGGCGACGTGCTCGACGTCGTCGTCCAGGAGGTCGACAAGGCCCGCGGTCGAATCGGCCTGAAGCTGGTCGCCAAGCACGAGAACGGCTCGCTCGTCCAGCCCGCGGAGCTGATCGAGCGCGCAAAGGACGCGCCGCCTCGCCCGCGCGAGGAGGAGCGCCCGCGCGGTGATCGCGGCGGCCGGGGCGGGCGCGGTCGGCGCGACCGCGAGCGCGAGCGGAGCTAGGGGAATCCGAAGGCGGCGCCCGCGCGGCGCCGCCTTCCCTCGCTACGCTGGGAATGACGCACCCTGTCGGGTGCGTTCAGTCCATTCATGACCCACTCGCCGCGCAACAAGTGGATCGTTCTGGCCGTCGTCGGCGCGGCGTTCTTCATGACGATTCTCGACGTCGCGATCGTCAACGTCGCGCTGCCGTCGATCCAGCGCGACCTCGACATCGCCGAGGCAACCGTCCAGTGGGTGATCACCGCGTACGCGATCACGTTCGGCGGCTTCCTGCTGCTCGGTGGGCGGATGGCGGACCTGCTGGGACGGAGGCGCATCTTCATCCTCGGGTTGACGATCTTCACCCTCGCGTCGCTGGCGTGCGGCCTGGCGAACAGCGCGGGCGTCCTGATCGGGGCGCGTGCCGTCCAGGGGGTGGGCGCGGCGATCATCTCCCCGGCGGCGCTCTCGATCGTGACGACCACGTTCGAGGAGGGCGCCGAGCGGAACAAGGCGCTCGGGATCTGGGGCGCGCTGGGCGGCTCGGGCGCAGCCGTGGGCGTGCTGCTCGGCGGGATCCTGACGAAGTACCTCGGCTGGGAGTGGATCTTCTTCGTCAACGTGCCCGTCGGGGTGGTCGTGTTCCTGCTCACGCGACCTGTCGTCCTGGAGAGTCGCGCGGATCTCGGGCATCGCCAGTTCGATGCCGCAGGCGCCGTGACCGTCACCGGCGGCCTTGCCCTTTTCGTTTACGCGATCTCGAAGGCTCCGGACGTGGGCTGGGCAACCGGGCGGACGATCGGCCTGCTGCTCGCATCGGCGGCGATCCTCGCCGTCTTCGTCGTGATCGAGCTGCGTTCACGCGCCCCGCTCGTG
The DNA here is from genome assembly GCA_046735055.1 of Actinomycetota bacterium. Lineage (GTDB taxonomy): Bacteria > Actinomycetota > Thermoleophilia > Gaiellales > Gaiellaceae > DATBLE01. The sequence continues at coordinate 2,605 of JBKPSO010000049.1, read as the reverse complement.
CCGTTCGGCATCTTTCGCATCCGCACGCTGACCGGCGCGAACATCGTCGGGTTCTTGATGGGCGCGGCGCTGTACGCGAACTTCTTCGTCCTGACCCTGTACGTCCAGCAGATCCTCGGCTGGTCGGCGCTGAAGACCGGCCTCACGTTCCTGGCGACTGCGGCGACGACGGTGATCTGGGCGGGGGTTGCGCAGTCGCTTGTCACGAAGGTCGGGCCGAGACTGGTGATGACGACCGGGCTGGCAGTGCTCGCGCTCTGCATGCTCGGCTACACGCGGCTGCCGGTGGACGGCCACTACTGGCCGGATCTGCTTCCGATCTACCTGGTCGTCGCCCTCGCCATCGCGTTCGCATTCGTGCCGGTGACGATCGCAGGGTTCATCGGAGTGCCCGCGCACCAGGCCGGCCTCGCGTCGGGATTGCTGAACACGACGCAGCAGATCGGTGGCGCAATCGGGGTCGCGGTCACCGCGACGATCTTCGTCTCGCAGGCGAAGAAGGGGAACTTCACCCCCGAGGCGTACACGACCGGCTACCACTGGGCGTTCGCCGCCCTCGTCCTGATCGCGGCCGTCGGAGCCGTCATAGCGTTCGTCTTCTTCCGCGGCGCGACCGTGCCGCAGGAAGAGCCGGCCGCCGCAACCGCCTCCGGCTGAGACCGTCGGCGGACGCGGCGCTACGATCGTCCGCACCGTGCAGGAATACGTCCTCTCCGAGCTCGATTCCGGCGAGCGGCTGATCACCGAGCGGCTGACGAGCGTCCGCTCGGTCTCGCTCGGCTTCTGGATCGGCGCCGGCGCGCGCGACGAGCCCGACGCGAAGGCCGGTGTCTCCCACTTCATCGAGCACCTGCTCTTCAAGGGCACGCGCTCCTACGACGCGCAGCAGATCGCCGAGATCTTCGACGAGATGGGCGGGGAGCTGAATGCGGCCACCTCGCGCGAGCACACGGTCGTCTACGCACGCGTGCCCGACCGCCATCTCGCGGACGCGCTCGACGTGATGGCTGACATGGTCTTCTCGCCGACGTTTGCGGACGTCGACTCGGAGCGCGAGGTCGTCCTCGAGGAGATCGCGATGGTCGAGGACACCCCGCAGGACCTCGTCCACGACCTGCTCTCCGAGGCGGTCTTCCACGAGCATCCGCTCGGGCGGCCGGTGATCGGGCGCGCCGAGGTGATCTCCTCGCTCGGCCGCCGCTCGGTCGCCGCGTACCACCGCGCGTCGTATGTCGCCGGGAACGTCGTGCTCGCCGCCGCCGGGAACCTCGAGCACGATGCGGTGCTGGAGCTGCTCCAGCGGGCCGCGCGGCAGCGGGTCGAGCCGCCGGCGACGCGAACGAAGGTGCGGACCCCGCTCGTCCGCGAGCCGTCACCCGGCCTGCGCTTCCAGCGCAAGGACACGGAGCAGTTTCACGTCTGCGTCGGCGCGCCCGGGATCGCGCGCAGCGACCGCCGCCGCTTCGCCGCGTCGCTTCTCGACGCGATCCTCGGCGGGTCGGCGTCCTCGCGCCTCTTTCAGGAGATCCGCGAGAAGCGGGGGATGGCGTACTCGGTCTACAGCTTCGCCTCCCAGTACACCGACACCGGGCTGGTGGGGATCTACGTCGGGACGCGCGAGGAGAACCTCTCAGCCTGCCTGGAGATCGTCGCCGCGGAGATCGGCGACATCGCCGCCGGCAACCTGCGCGAGCGGGAGCTGGAGAGGGCGAAGGAGAATCTCAAGGGCCGGATCGCGCTCTCGATGGAATCGACCTCGAACCGGATGAGCCGGCTCGGCCGCTCGCTGATCACCGATACGGAGCTGCTCTCGCTCGATCGGATCATCGCCGAGATCGACGCCGTCGAGCCGGTCGCGCTCGCGGAGCTCGCGGGCCTGCTGCTCGAACCCGCGCGGATCTCCGCCGCCGGGATCGGCCCCGGCGAGGACCGGTTCGGAGAGGCAATCGAGCGAATCCACCCGGGTCTCGCGGCCGCCGCGTGACGTGAGAATCCTCCTGAACGGCCGCGGCGGCAAGGTCGGCTCCGTGCTCGGACCGGCGCTGGAGGCCGCCGGTCACGAGCTCGTCGACGCAGTTGAGGAGGCCGACGCGATGGTCGACTTCACGCGGCCGGAGGCGGTCGTCGTGAACGTCGAGGCAGCGGTCGATGCGGGGGTTCCGTGCGTCGTCGGCACGTCCGGCGCCGATCTCGCCGCTGTGGGCGAGCGCGCGCGCGCGGCGGGCCTCGCGGTCTTCTTCGCACCGAACTTCGCCGTGGGCGCAGTGCTGATGATGCGTTTCGCCGCCGAGGCGGCGAAACACCTGCCGCGCGCAGAGATCGTCGAGCTCCATCACGACACGAAGGTGGACGCACCGTCGGGGACGGCCAAGGCGACCGCGGCCGCGATCGGCGGCGATCCGCCGATCCACTCGGTGCGGCTCCCGGGGCTCGTCGCCCACCAGGAGGTGCTGCTCGGCGGCCTGGGCCAGCTACTGACGATCCGCCACGACACGCTCTCGCGGGAGGCGTTCGTGCCCGGCGTGCTGATCGCGCTCGAGCGGCTGCCGCAGCTCCCGCCGGGACTGACGGTTGGCCTCGACCGGCTCCTCTGAGCCGGAAGCGT